>NZ_JBEOYI010000006.1:0-404013 GCF_040297005.1 Streptomyces sp. NPDC001904
CAGCACCAGCGACGTCCCGATCGCGTCCGTACCGTGCAGATCGTCGTCCTCGACGTGGATCGCCTTGTCCGCACCCATCGACAACGCCTTGCGCAACGCGTCCTTGGCATCCTCAGGACCCACCGTCAACACGGTGATCTCCACGTCATCGTCCGAGTTCTCGGAGATCTGCAACGCCTGCTCGACCGCATACTCGTCCAGCTCCGACAGCAGACCGTCCACATCATCACGGTCAACGGTCAGATCATCGGCGAAGTGCCGGTCGCCCGTGGCATCCGGCACGTACTTCACGGTGACAACGATCCTCAAGCTCACGCCGGCTCTCCTACTGCAATCGTCTTTTACTGGGCGGCTGTGCTGCTGCGTCGAAAAACGCCTTGTACCAGGCAGCATAGGCGCCTGAAGCGGACTCTTCCGGTCGGGGCGGCCCGCACTCCGAACGAAATATTACTCGTCAGTACATCCAGAATATGCCCGCTAAGCAAGCGCTTTGAACTGTGACGTTGCCAACGCTCCGTAATCGCCCGGAACGGGGAACTCTCAGTCGCGCAGCGCGTTGAAGCGCCCCTGGTGGTATAGGAGCGGGCGGCCCGCACCCGGCAGGTCCCCGCAGACCGCCTCGGCGAGCACGATCCGGTGGTCACCGGCGGGTACCCGGGCGATCACCTTGCACACCATCCAGGCCAGTACGCCGTCCAGGACCGGAACCCCCTCGGGGCCCTCGGACCAGCGCGTGGGCTCGCCGAAGCGGTCGGCGCCACTGCGCGCGAACGTCGCGGCGAGGTCCGCCTGGCCCTCGGCGAGTATGTGCACGCCGACATGGTCCGCCTCCGCGACGGTGGGCCAGCTGGAGGCGCCCACGCCGATGCCGAAGGAGATCACGGGCGGCTGGGCGGAGACCGAGGTGAGGGAGGTGGCGGTGAAGCCGACGGGGGCGGCGCCCGCTGCCGTGATCACCGCGACACCCGCGGCATGCCGACGGAAAACGGAACGGAGGAGATCGGGGTTGGCGGGGAGAGCGGTGCGCAGATCAGGTGTGACCGTCATGGAACTGTCCTTCTGCGGGAGGGCGCGAGCGGGGTCCGAGGGTGCGTCAGACACGACAACGGGCGCTCGAACAGCGCGCGAGATCGACGTGGACCCGCTGGTGGAGAAGGAGTTCCGGCGGCATAAGGTCACACTGACGATACGTGGTGCGCGCAGTCAAGTGCGGTCCGTCATCTGGGAGATGCGTCACCCCGCCACCCCCGCGGGTGAGGGCGTCACAGGGCTTCGCCGAGCGCGGCGATCACGTCGGCCTTGCGCGGCTGCCCCGCCGCCCGGCGCACTTCACGGCCCTGTGCGTCGAGGACCAGGACGGTCGGTGTCCTGACCACTCCCACGGCGCGTACGAGGTCGAGTCTCGCCTCGGCGTCGATCTCGACGTGCGCGACCCCGGGGACGAGTGCGGCGACTTCGCCGAGCACGCGCCGGGTGGCCCGACAGGGCGCGCAGAAGGCGCTGGAGAACTGGACGAGCGTCGCCCGCTCCCCCACCTCCGCGCCCAACTGCCCGGCACCGAGCGTCACTTCACCCACGGTCACTCCTGTCCTCCTTTGTCCGTCGTCTCCGGTACAGCGCTCAAACGTCTCTGCGCATTCCGGCCAACGTGACCAGGATCTCGCGTGGCGCCGGAACCAGGACTGGCCACCCAGCCGTTCTTGGGGCACGATCTGCGCAAGCCGCAATACCTACGGCTCCGTAACTTAACGCCGGGAACCGTCCCACCCATCACGTTCCCCAGGCACTTCAGAAGGGTCCTCCCCCTCCATGGCAGAGCTCGTCTACCGTCCGGTCATCGGCGCCGCGAAAACGATGTTCAAGGCGCTCGACCTGAAGATCGACTGCAAGGGCTCGGAGAACATTCCGCGCTCGGGCGGTGCCGTCCTGGTCAGCAATCACATCAGCTACCTGGACTTCATCTTCGACGGCCTCGCCGCGCTGCCGCAGAAGCGTCTGGTCCGGTTCATGGCCAAGGAGTCGGTGTTCCGGCACAAGATCTCCGGTCCGCTGATGCGCAGCATGAAGCACATCCCGGTGGACCGTTCGCAGGGTGAGCACGCCTACCAGCACGCGCTGCAGTCGCTGCGCGCGGGCGAGGTCGTCGGTGTGTTCCCCGAGGCGACGATCTCGGAGTCGTTCACGCTGAAGAGCTTCAAGACGGGTGCCGTGCGGCTGGCCCAGGAGGCCGGGGTGCCGCTGATCCCGATGGCTCTGTGGGGCACGCAGCGGGTCTGGACGAAGGGGCGCCCGCGCAACTTCAAGCGGCAGCACATCCCGATCACGATCCGGGTCGGCGAGGCCGTGGAGGCTCCGTCCGACCAGTACGCGGGTGCCATCACGCGCCGGCTGCGCAGCCGGGTGCAGGAGCTGCTCGAAGCGGCGCAGCGCGCCTATCCCGTACGCCCCAAGGGCCCGAACGACACGTGGTGGATGCCGGCCCACCTCGGTGGCACGGCTCCGACCCCCGAAGAGGTCAAGGCCGCCGAGGCCGGCTGAGTCGCACGGCGGGGGCCGAACTTCTCCGGGAATCGGACCGGTTCGGCCCTCGCCGCCTCACAGGGCGAGCGAATCGGGCAGGTTCTCCCAGAGGTGTGGACGGTCCGGGGCTCCGCGCAGCACGTCGAGCACCGCGGGATGCGGCGCGTCGAAGAGCGCCGGATAGTCCACCTCGCCCTCTCTCGGATCGGGCACCCAGGCCAGCCGCTCCCCCTCCAGCGAGAAGCGGGCGTCGACGCCCGGCTTGTTGCCGCGGCAGTCCTGCCGGTGCCATGCGCCGTGGAACCGTACGGCGACGAGTCCGTGTACGCACCAGCCCGTTCCGGCATCGTGCGTCAGGCGCTGGTAGCAGAGCCCCGTGGGGATGTCCTCCGCGCGCAGCAGCGCCGTCAGGGCGTGGGCCTTGGCGTGGCAGATGCCGGTGCCCTTCTCCAGCACGTCGGAGGCCCGCCAGGTGACGCGCGGGTCGCCGCTGTCTGCGGAGTGCGGGATCACGTCGCGGACGTACTCGTAGGCGGCGCGGGCGTATGCATATGAATCGACGGACTCTTCGGCGAGTCGCGCGGCCGTCTCCCGGACGAGCGGATGGTGATGGTCGATGACGTCGTCCGCCGCCAGATAGGCCGAGAGATCAGGGTTCTGCTGGATCAGCTGCATGGCACGCGAGCATAGGTTTGCGGCCGACCGCCAGTCAATGACTTTACGGTCGACCGCATACCTATGCAGATTCTGCGGCTCTAGCGAGCCATCTCCTCCTTGAGGGCCGCGACGAACCCGTCGACGTCCTCCTCGCGGGTGTCGAAGGCACACATCCAGCGGACGTCGCCGGCCGTCTCGTCCCAGAAGTAGAAGCGGTACTGCTTCATCAGGCGCCGGGAGACGTCGTGCGGGAGGCGGGCGAACACGCCGTTGGCCTGCACCGGGTAGAGGATCTCCACGCCGTCGACCGCCCGGACGCCCTCGGCGAGGCGCTGGGCCATCTCGTTGGCGTGCCGGGCGTTGCGCAGCCACAGGTCCTTGGCGAACAGGGCCTCCAACTGCACGGACACGAAACGCATCTTGGAGGCGAGCTGCATGGACAGCTTGCGCAGGTGTTTCATGTGCCGCACGGCGTCCTGGTTGAGGACGACGACGGCCTCGCCGAAGATCGCGCCGTTCTTCGTCCCGCCGAGGGAGAGGATGTCGACGCCGACCGTGTTCGTGAACGTCCGCAGGGGGACGTCGAGGGACGCGGCCGCGTTGGCTATCCGGGAGCCGTCGAGGTGCACCGTCATGCCGTGCTGGTGGGCGTGGTCGCAGATGGCGCGGATCTCGTCGGGCGTGTACAGCGTGCCCAGTTCGGTGGACTGGGTGATCGAGACGACCTGCGGCATCGCGCGGTGCTCGTCGTCCCAGCCGTACGCCTGCCGGTCGATGAGGTCGGGCGTGAGCTTGCCGTCCGGGGTCGGGACGGTGAGCAGCTTCAGGCCGCCCATGCGCTCGGGGGCACCGCCCTCGTCGACGTTGATGTGCGCGGACTCGGCGCAGATCACCGCGCCCCACCGGTCGGTGACCGCCTGGAGCGCGACGACGTTGGCCCCCGTGCCGTTGAAGACCGGGAAGGCCTCGGCGGTCGGGCCGAAGTGGCTGCGGATGATCTGCTGGAGATGGGCCGTGTAGTCGTCCTCGCCGTACGCGACCTGGTGCCCGCCGTTGGCGAGGGCGAGGGCCGCGAGCACCTCGGGGTGGGTGCCCGCGTAGTTGTCGCTGGCGAAGCCCCTGACGGTGGGGTCGTGATGCCTGCGGGCGTCGGTCTTCGGAGGGTTCACGGCTTCTCGGTCAGCCACAGGCGGGTCCCGTTCACTTCGGCGGCGGGCCGGTCCCAGACGCCGGTGATGGCCTCGGCCAGCTCCTTGACGTCCGTGAAGCCCGCGAACTTCGCGTTGGGGCGCTCCGCGCGCATCGCGTCGTGCACCAGCGCCTTCACCACCAGGATCGCAGCCGCCTGCTGCGGCCCGGCGTCGCCCCCGGCCTTGCGGAACGCGTCGCCGAGAGCGAGCGTCCAGGCCTCGGCGGCGGCCTTGGAGGCGGAGTACGCGGCGTTCCCCGCGGTCGGCTTCGACGCTCCGGCCGCGCTGATCAGCAGGAAGCGGCCGCGGTCGGACCGGCCGAGCGGACCCTCGAAGGCGAGCGAGGTGTGCTGCACCGTACGGATCAGGAGCTTTTCGAGCAGGTCCCAGTCGGCGAGGTCGGTCTCGGCGAAGGACGCGCTGCCGCGCCAGCCGCCGACGAGGTGGACGACGCCGTCGACCCGGCCGAAGTCCTTCTCGATCCGGTCCGCCCAGTCGCGGGTGGCCCGGAGGTCGAGGAGGTCCACGGTGTCGCCGACGACGGTGGCGCCGCCGTGCGCGTAGCGCGCCTCGTCGACGGCCTCGGCCAGGCGCTCGGCGTCCGCGTCGGCGCCGATGACCGTGGCACCGGCCTCGGCGAGCCGCTTGAGCGCGGCGCGGCCCGCGGGCCCGGCCGCCCCGGCGACCGCGATCACGGCACCGTCCAGCGGTTCCCTGCCCGCGACCTCGGTGGTCTGCGTGGTGTCCGTCATGGCGGTCGCCTCCTGCGGTACGGGGTTGCTCACGCGGCCACCCGCTCGGCGCCCGCCGCCGTGATCCCCTTGGTGGAGGCGATCACGTTCTTCAGCTTCTTGGAAAGCGCCTCATAGAACATGCTCAGCGGAAACTCGTCCGGAAGCACGTCGTCGACCAGTTTGCGCGGCGGGAGCGAGGTGTCCAGGGCGTCGGGACCCTTGGCCCAGCGCGATCCCGGGTGCGGGGCGAGATACGTCGACACCAGGTCGTACGCCGCGAACCAGTGCACGAGTTTCGGACGGTCGATGCCGTCGCGGTACAGCTGCTCGATCTCGCCGCACAGCTGGTTCGTCACCTCGGGGGCGCGCTGCCAGTCGATCTGCAGCTTGTTGTCCGTCCAGCGGACGACGTCGTGCTTGTGCAGGTACGCGAAGAGGAGCTGGCCGCCCAGACCGTCGTAGTTGCGGACGCGCTCACCGGTGACCGGGAAGCGGAACATCCGGTCGAAGAGGACCGCGTACTGCACGTCGCGCCCCTGCGGGACGCCGTCGGCCTCCAGCTTCACCGCCTCCTTGAAGGCCGTGAGGTCGCAGCGCAGCTCTTCGAGCCCGTACATCCAGAACGGCTGCCGCTGCTTGATCATGAACGGGTCGAAAGGCAGGTCGCCATGGCTGTGCGTGCGGTCGTGGACCATGTCCCACAGCACGAAGGCCTGCTGGCAGCGGTCCTGGTCACCGACCATCTCCTGGATGTCGGCGGGCAGTTCGAGGCCCAGGATGCCGACGGCCGCGTCCGTGACCCGGCGGAAGCGGGCCGCCTCGCGGTCGCAGAAGATGCCGCCCCAGGAGAACCGCTCCGGCGCCTCGCGCACGGCGATGGTCTCGGGAAAGAGCACCGCCGAGTTCGTGTCGTAGCCGGAGGTGAAGTCCTCGAAGGTGATGCCGCAGAAGAGCGGGTTGTCGTAGCGGGTCGCCTCCAGCTCGGCGAGCCAGTCCGGCCACACCATCTTCAGGACGACGGCCTCCAGGTTCCGGTCCGGGTTGCCGTTCTGCGTGTACATCGGGAAGACCACCAGGTGCTGGAGGCCGTCCCGGCGCTGCGCGGCCGGCTGGAAGGCGAGCAGGGAGTCCAGGAAGTCGGGGACCGCGAAACCGCCGTCGGCCCAGCGCCGCAGGTCGCCCACGAGCGCGTCCAGGTACGCGGCGTCGTGCGGCAGCAGCGGGGCGAGCCGCTCGACCGCGGTCACGACCCGGTCCACAGCGTCCTTGGCGTCACCCGCCGACGGGGCGCCCTCGGCGTCGAGATCGATCGACCCGTCCTTCTCCTGCCAGGTCCTGATCTCCTCGACGGCGTCCTTGAGCACGGGCCAGGCCGGGTGCTCCACCACCCTGTCACCCATCCCCTGGACCGCAGGAACACTTTCCTCCACGGCCTTCTGCACAAGAATTTCCGTCATGTCTCATCCTCCACGGGAGAACCTCGCGTATGGACACCGTATGCATGCAAGGTTCTCCGCCACAAGAGGAGTCTCGGGAAATTATCCTGCGCTACCCCCTGCATCACCGTCGTTTTTCCTGTCCCGACCGCTTGAAACGATGACCTCGACCACATCTGCCAACGCACGGCGGGCGTCGTCGAGCAGTTCGGGGAATCCGAAGAAGCCGTGGAACATCCCCGGGAAGCGGCTCTCGGTGACGGGAACCCCGGCGTCCCGCAGGGCGCGCGCGTACGCCTGCCCCTCGTCGCACAGGGGGTCGCATCCCGCGGTGACGATGTGCGCGGGCGGGAGTCCCGTGAGGTCCTCGGCGAGGAGCGGCGAGACGCGGGGCTGAGCCGGATCGCCGTCGGGGCCGAGGTACTGCTCGCGGAACCAGGCGCAGGCGGCGGCCGTGAGGAAGTAGCCGTCGGCGTTGTCCTCGAACGAGCCGGTCTTCTGGCGGGCGTCGGTCGCCGGGTAGACGAGGAGCTGCCGGGCGATCGCGGGCCCGCCCTCGTCGCGGGCGATCTGGGCCACGACCGCGGCGAGGTTCCCGCCCGCGCTGTCCCCGGCGACACTCAGCGCCCGCGCGTCGGCGCCGAGTTCGCCCGCGTGGGCGGCGACCCAGCACACGGCGGCGTACGCGTCCTCGACCGCGGCGGGGAAACGGTGCTCGGGGGCGAGCCGGTAGTCCACGGACACCACGACGGCGCCGGCGTCGCGGCACAGGGCGCGGGCGGTGGAGTCGTGGCTGTCGAGGTCGCAGATGACCCAGCCGCCACCGTGGAAGAACACGACGACCGGCAGCGGCCCCGCGCCGTCTTCCGGCCGGTAGATCCGCACGGGGACCGGCGGTCCGCCGGGGGCGCCCGGTATCTCCCGGTCCTCGACCGCGCCGACGGCCGGCCCGGGGAAGGGCGACGCGGGGGCCTCCGCGAGGATCCTGCGGGCTTCGGTGGCGTCGGTGACGGTGCCGCCGAGGTCGGGGAAGGCGGCGGTCATCGCGTCCACGAGGGGGCGGGCCTCCGGTGCGAGGCGGTCCGTCGTGGTCATGGCGGCTCCTTGAGGGGTTGGTTGTCGACTGACGGCGGGTGGGTGGCTGGTCGCGCAGTTCCCCGCGCCCCTACTCCTCCCCCCGAAAATGCGGAATCACCGTCTCGCCCCATTGCCGCAACGTCTCCAGACACGCCGCTTGCGGCACCGTCCCCATCTGGATCAGGCACATGATCTCGTCGGCACCGGCGTCCCGGAGACGCTCGACGTAGGCGATGGCGTCCGCCGCCGTGCCGTAGGCATGGTCGGCGTTGAAGGTGGCGGTGGCGCTCGGCCGGACCGGGATGTGCTGTTCGTTGAGGCGGGCCACGACCTGCTCGGCGGCCCTGCGCATCTCGGCGGCCTCGTCGGCTCCTTCGACGACGGCCTCGTCGGGGATCCCTGCACCGCCGTACCAGTGCCCGATGGACTGGGCGAAGAAACGCTGACCGCGCACGCCGATGGCGCGGGCGGCCTCCCGGTCGTCGAGCACGATCGTGGGGCACAGCACCGAGAAGTGGTCGTTGACCACGGAGGAGACGAGGCGCTCGGAGGTGCGCCCCGCCGTCGCCGCGTCGTAGACCCGGCGCATCTCCGCGATCGACTCCGGCCCGGCGAACCCCATCACCAGTGCGCCCACGCCGAGTTCGGCCGCCTGGCGCAGGGTCTCGGTGCGGCTGCAGGCCAGGAAGAGCGGCGGATGCGGGGTCTGGGCGGGGCGCGGCAGAATCGGGTGCGGGTCGATGTCGAGGAGCGGACCGTGGTGCTCCAGCTCGTCCTTCTCCCAGGCCTTGCCGATGATGCGCAGCGCCTCCTCGACCTCCTGGGCCGTGCGCTCCTTGTCGACGCCGCACAGGGACGTCTCCTGCTGCGTGCCGCCCCGCCCGGCGCCGAGATCGAGCCGCCCGCCCGACAGCAGGTCGAGCGTGGCGGCGCGTTCGGCGACGCGAGCGGGGTGGTTGAACCGGAACGGCATGCAGACGACGCCGTGTCCCACGCGGATGCGGGAGGTGCGGGCCGCGACCCACGTCAGGAAGATCTCCGGCGCGGACATGTGGGCGTACCACTTGAGGGAGTGGTGCTCCACGGCCCAGATCCGGTCGAAACCCATCTCCTCGGCGAGGACGGCCTGTTCGACACAGTCGTGGAAGAGCCGGTGCTCACGGTCGACGGTGGGATCGGCGAGCTGCGCCTCGAAGATGACGGAGAACTTCACTGTTCCTCCCGGGAGTTGGGACAGAGGGGTGGGGCATCGCCTCCATATGACTATTAGGTATATGACGGAGTGTCAGAAATGGGAAGGGGTGGGTACCGGCCTCCCGGCGCCTCAGCCGGCGGCGAGCAGGTCCAGCGTGTCGACGACCCGGTTCGAGAAGCCCCACTCGTTGTCGTACCAGGCGACGACCTTGACGTGGCGGCCGTCGACGCGCGTCAGGGCCGCGTCGAAGATCGAGGACGCCGGATTGCCGACGATGTCGGCCGAGACCAGCTCGTCCTCGGAGTACTCCAGGACGCCGGCGAGGGGGCCGTCCGCCGCGGCGCGGTAGGCGGCGAGGACCTCGTCGCGGGTCACGTCGCGGGCGACCGTCGTGTTGAGCTCCACGATCGAGCCGACCGGGACGGGCACGCGGATCGAGTCGCCGGAGAGCTTGCCGTCGAGGCTGGGCAGGACCAGGCCGATCGCCTTCGCGGCGCCGGTCGTGGTCGGCACGATGTTGACGGCGGCGGCGCGGGCCCTGCGGGCGTCGCGGTGCGGGCCGTCCTGGAGGTTCTGCTCCTGGGTGTAGGCGTGCACGGTCGTCATGAAGCCGTGCTCGATGCCCGCGAGCTCGTCGAGGACGGCGGCGAGCGGTGCCAGCGCGTTCGTCGTGCAGGAGGCGTTCGAGACGATCGTGTGCAGGGCCGGGTCGTACCCGTCGCTGTTCACGCCGTACGCCAGCGTGATGTCGGCGCCGTCCGACGGGGCGGAGACGAGGACCTTCTTCGCGCCCGCGTCGAGGTGGGCGCGGGCGGCCTTGGCCGAGGTGAACCGGCCGGTGGACTCCAGGACGATGTCGATGTCGAGCTCGGCCCAGGGCAACTGGGCGGGCTCCCGCTCGGCCAGCACCTTGATGCGGCGGCCGTCGACGACGAGCGTGTCCCCGTCGGTGGTCACCGGGCGGCCGAGGCGGCCCGCCGTCGAGTCGTAGGCGAGGAGGCGGGCGAGGGCGGTGGGCTCGGTGAGGTCGTTGACGGCGACGACCTCCAGGGCGGAGTCGCGCTCCAGGAGTGCGCGCAGGACGTTGCGTCCGATGCGGCCGAATCCGTTGATGGCGATGCGGGTCATGTGCGGGTCTCCCGTCGGTCCGACGGAGCCGGTGCGTGCGGGACGACCGGCCCGTCCGGGGTGGAGTGCTGCCGCGGGCCGCCCGGCGGGGGCCGTGGTCCGTGCAGCGGGAACGACTCCAGACTCGCTCGCCGCGGGCCCGGTCGACAGCGGCGGGAACGCCACGGTTCGCAAGGATCCCGCCAGCACCCACGGGCCGGGACTATTCGCCTCGGGCGAAGGTCCGCCGGTACTCGCTCGGCGTGGTGCCGAGGATCCGCTGGAAGTGCAGGCGCAGGTTGGCGCCGGTGCCGAGGCCGACGTCGGCGGCGATCTGCTCGACGGCCAGCTGAGAGCGTTCGAGGAGTTCGCGTGCCAGGTCGATCCGGGCCCGCATCACCCACTGCATCGGCGTGTACCCGGTGTCCTCGACGAAGCGCCGGGAGAACGTGCGCTCCGACACCGCCGCGTGCCGGGCGAGGATCTGCAGCGTGAGCGGGTCGCCGAGCCTGCTCAGGGCCCATTCACGGGTGGCGGCGAACCGTTCGCCGAGCGGCTCGGGGACGCTGCGCGGCACGTACTGGGCCTGGCCTCCGCTGCGGTAGGGGGCGGCGACCAGGCGCCGGGCCGCGTGATTGGCCGCGGCCACGCCGAGGTCGGCGCGCAGGATGTGCAGACACAGGTCGATGCCGGACGCGGCGCCCGCCGAGGTCAGCACGGTGCCCTCGTCGACGAAGAGGACGTTCTCGTCGACCCGGACGTGCGGATACTGCTCGGCCAGCGCCTGTGTGTAGTGCCAGTGGGTCGTGGCCCGCCGCCCGTCGAGCAGGCCCGTCGCGGCGAGCGCGAAGGCGCCCGTGGAGATGGCGGCGAGCCGGGCGCCCCGCGCGTGGGCGGCGAGCAGCGCGTCGACGACCGCGGCCGGCGGCGCCTCACGGTCCGGGAAGCGGTACCCGGGCACGAACACGATGTCTGCCCACTCCAGCGCCTCGAGGCCGTGGGCGACGGCGTACGACAGCCCGTCGCCCCCGGTGACGAGGCCGGGCGCCGGCCCGCACACCCGGACCTCGTACGGCATGCTCGCGCGGGTCGTGAACACCTGGGCGGGGATCCCCACGTCCATGGGTTTCGCCCCTTCGAGGACGAGGACGGCGACGCGGTGCGGGCGGGCTGAGACGGACACGCGCACGAGGTTACGGGGCGCACCGGGCGGGACCGGCCGCGCCGCACCTTAGGCTGGCCGCGCTGTCCCCCCGTTCCCCCCGGACCTGGAGTTCGCCGTGTTCGACGCCGTGCCCGCCTACCCGTACAGCGACCAGCCGCGGGAGGCGCACCCGCTGCTCGCGCCCGTGCTCGGCCTGCTCGGCACCTGGCGCGGTCGGGGCCGTGGCGGCTATCCGACGCTGGACGGCGACTTCTCCTATGCGCAGGAGGTCACGTTCAGCCATGACGGGCGCCCCTTCCTGCACTACGAGGCCCGCGCCTGGCTGATCGGCGCGGACGACGCTCCGGTGCGGCCCGCCGCCCGCGAGAGCGGCTGGTGGCGGCTGCAGCCCGACGGCCGGGTGGAGGCCCTGATCACGCAGCCGACCGGCATCGCGGAGATCGCGGTCGGCACGGCGGACGGCACGACGGTCGCACTGGCCACCGAGGACGTGGCGCTGACGCCGACCGCGAAGAAGGTCGAGGCGACCACTCGCCGGTACACCCTCACCGAACCCGGCACGCTCGACTTCGTGCACGAACTCGCCGCCGTGGGGCAGCCGTTGCAGCATCACCTGACGGCCCGGCTGCACCGCGCGACGGCGTAGCGTCCGGCCTCTTGCGCCGGTGTCCCCCGCGAACTTCAATGCGGACGCATGCCGACACCACGACTCCCGCAGACCGCCTGGGCCGTGCTCGGCCTGCTCTCCTTCCCGGGCGAGCGGACCGGGTACGAGCTGAAGAAGTGGGCGGACTCCTCCCTGCGGTTCTTCTACGGAGCGCCGGCGTTCAGCCAGATCTACGCGGAGCTGCGCCGGCTCGAGGACCTCGGCTACGTCACCTCACGGCGCTCGGGGCCCGAGGAACCGCGCGCGAAGCGGGCGTACACGATCACCGAGGCGGGGCGGGCGGCGCTGGCCTCGTGGGCCGCGGGCACGCACGATCCCGGCGCGGTGTCGCTCAAGCACCCGGTGCTGCTGCGGGTCTGGCTGGGGCACCTCGCCGAGCCGGAGCGGCTGCGCGCGCTGGTCGCGGAGCACGTGACGCGCGCCGAGGGCGAGCTGAGGGACGTACGGGACGCCCTCGCGAAGGCGGACGGGGTGGACGCGTGGGCGCATCCGCAGATCGCGCTGCGCTGGAGCGAGCGCCGGCTCGTGGCCGAAGTCGATCTGGCGCGGGGCATGCTGGCGGATCTGGTGGCGCTCGGGCCGCGTCAACCCGGATCCGACTCGCCCACCGACGGGTGACCTCGCCGGGTGCCGTCCGGGCGGGGCGGTAGGACGGTCGGCGTCCCCGTCCCGCACCGTCAGGCACTCCAGGAGCGCACCCGTCGTGAGCATCCGAGCCGTACTCGTCGCCGCCGTCGTCACCGGACTGCTCCTGGGGATCGTGGGGTCCCGGCAGGACGATTCCGGTCACCTGCGTCGCTCCGGTCCGGTCGCGGAGTCCGGTCGTTAGGCTGCGGTTACCTGGGTACGTAAGCGCGTGACAGCAGAGTCGCCGTCGACGGAAGCGAGACCGCCTTGAACTTCCTCACCATCGGGCATCGCGGAGCCATGGGTGTCGAACCCGAGAACACCCTGCGATCCTTCGTCGCCGCCGAACGGGCGGGGCTCGATCTCATCGAGCTGGATCTGCACCTGAGCAAGGACGGCGCGCTCGTCGTCATGCACGACGCCGACGTGGACCGCACGACGGACGGCAGCGGCCCGATCGCCGAGCAGACCCTCGCGGAGCTGCGCACGCTCGACGCGGGGCGCGGGGAGCGGATCCCGGTCTTCGAAGAGGTCCTGGACGCGGTGAGCGCACCGCTCCAGGCGGAGATCAAGACCGTCACGGCGGCCCGGGCGCTCGCCGAGGTGATGCTGCGCCGCGATCTGGTGCACCGGGTCGAGGTGATCTCGTTCCACGACGAGGCGGTCGCGGAGATCGCGCGGCTCGTGCCTGGGGTGCGCACGGCCCTCGTCGCGAGCCGCTACGGGACCGACGTGGTCCAGCGGGCCGTGGCCGTCGGCGCCACCACGCTCGTCCTGAACATCCGCCGCCTCACCCAGGAGATCGTCGAGCACGCCCGCAAGGCCGACCTGCGGATCATCGGCTGGGTCGTGAACACCCAGGACGACCTGCGGCTCGTACGGGCGCTCGGCCTCGACGGGGCGACCACCGACTATCCGGAGATCAAGCGGACGGGCCGGTTCACCGCATAGTCCCGGCGGGTCTCAGACCAGCGGCTTGACCAGCAGCTCGAACCGGAGGTCGGGGCGCTGGGGGATGCCGAAGCGCTCGTCGCCGTACGGGAAGGGGGTCGTCTCTCCCGTACGGCGGTAGCCGCGGCGCTCGTACCAGGCGATGAGCTCGTCGCGTACGGAGATCACCGTCATGTGCATCTCGCGCACGCCCCAGGTCTCGCGCGCCCGGCGCTCGGCCTCCGCGATGATCTGCTTGCCGAGGCCCGCGCCCTGGAGGGCGGGGCTGACGGCGAACATGCCGAAGTAGGCGGCGGTGTCCCGGTGCTCCAGCTGGCAGCAGGCGACGATCTCGCCGCCGCGCTCGACGGTCAGCAGGCGGCTGTCGGGGTCCTTGATGACGGTCAGCACGCCCTCCGGGTCGGTCCGCTGCCCCTGGAGGATGTCCGCCTCCGTGGTCCAGCCGGCCCGGCTGGCGTCGCCGCGGTAGGCCGACTCGATGAGCGCCACCAGCGCGTCGGCGTCCTCGGCAACGGCATCACGGTAGGTCAGGGCGGCGGTCATGGAGGACTCTCCGATCTCGTACGGGTGCGGGCCTGTCGGCGCCGTCGAGGTTAACCCGGCCGCACTACTGTGCGTCGGCATGGTTCATGTGCTGAGCAGCAGAGTCCTCATCCGGCCCGTCGATCCCGAGGGGTCGCGGCGGTTCTACGGCGATGCCCTGGGGCTCGCCGTGTACCGCGAGTTCGGCACCGGTCCGGAGCGGGGCACGGTGTACTTCCTCGGCGGCGGCTTCCTGGAGGTGGCGGGGCGGGCCGCTCAGCAGCCGGTGCCGCACCTGCGGTTGTGGCTCCAGGTGGCGGACGTGGCCGCCGCGCACGAGGAGCTGGTGGCGGCCGGGGTGGAGGTGCTGCGGGAGCCGGTCCAGGAGCCGTGGGGGCTCGTCGAGATGTGGATCGCGGATCCGGACGGACACCGCATCGTGCTCGTGGAGGTGCCGCGGGACCATCCGATCCGGTACCGGCCGGGGATCTAGGGCGGCACACACCCCGGGAGGCCCGGGGGATCATGCGGCGCCCACCGAATGGCGTAGCCCGATCCCCCGTCGTCCGGAATGTGGACATCCGAAGGCGGCGCTGACGTGCGGCGATCCGGTTCAGGCCGGAGGATGGCGCTGATCCGGGGATTCGGCGGCGCCGATCCGGATAGACGCAAGACCGGCACGGCCCTCGCAGTCCAGCCCAGGAGAAATCCGAGATGACCGCTCCCCGGAACACGAACGCTTCCCGTCCCTCGAATGTGCCGCGGATCCTGATCGTCGGCGGCGGATTCGCCGGGATGGAGTGCGCGCACAAACTGGAGAAGGAGCTGAAGCCCGGCGAGGCCGTGCTGAAACTCATCAGTCCGATGGACCACCAGCTCTATCTGCCGCTGCTGCCGCACGTCGCGTCCGGAGTGCTGACCCCGCAGTCGGTGGCCGTACCGCTGCGCCGGATGCTGCGGCGCACCGCGATCCTGCCGGGCGGCGCGGTCGGCGTCGACCCGAAGGCGAAGGCCGTCGTCGTACGGAAGATCAACGGCGAGGAGATCGTCGAGCGCTACGACCATCTCGTCCTGACGCCGGGCAGTGTGACCCGCCAGTTCGACATCCCGGGCGTCGACGAGCACGCGGTCGGCGTGAAGACCCTCGCGGAAGCCGCCTGGATCCGCGACCACGTGATCTCGCAGCTGGACCTGGCCGCCGCCAGTTCGGACCCGGCCGAGCGGGAGGCGCGCCTGCAGTTCGTCGTCGTGGGCGGCGGCTACGCGGGCACGGAGACGGCCGCGTACCTCCAGCGGCTGACGACGTCCGCCGTGAAGCGGTATCCGGGGCTCGACCCCAAGGACATCAAGTGGCACCTGGTCGACGTGGCCCCGAAGCTCATGCCGGAGCTGGGCGACCGGCTCGGTGACAAGGCCATGGCGATCCTGCAGCGGCGCGGTCTGCACGTCTCGCTCGGGGTGTCCGTCGCCAAGGCCACCGAGTCCACGGTGACGCTGACGGACGGCCGGGAGCTGCCCTGCCACACGCTGATCTGGACGGCGGGTGTCGCCCCCAGCCCGCTGGTCGCCACGCTGGGCGCGGAGACGAACCGCGGCCGCCTCGTGGTCACGCCCCGGCTGACCGTGCCGGGCATGGACGGGGTCTTCGCCCTCGGCGACGCCGCGGCCGTGCCCGACCTCGCCAAGGGCGGCGACGCGATCTGCCCGCCGACCGCGCAGCACGCGATGCGGCAGGGCTGGGCGGCGGCCCGCAATGTGCTCGCCGCCGTGCGCGGCACCCCGCTGACGCCCTACCGGCACAAGGACCTCGGACTCGTGGTCGACCTCGGCGGCATCCAGGCCGTGTCGAAGCCGATGGGGGTGCAGCTGACCGGGCTGCCCGCCCAGGTCGTCGCGCGCGGCTACCACTTGGGCGCGCTGCGGACGCTGACGGCCCGGTTCCGTACGGCGGCGAACTGGGGTCTGAACGCGGTCGCGGGCGACGACTTCGTGCGCACCGGGTTCCAGCGGCACCGGCCGGCCACGCTCAAGGACTTCGAGATGACGGACGCGTATCTGTCGCCGGAGGAGATCCACGCGGCGGTCAGCGCGCAGGTCGCGGGGCGGGCGATGACGCCGCAGCGGCCGGACCTGCCGATCGCGCAGCTTCCCGAGTAGCCCGGACGGGCCTCGGTCCCGCAGGGGCACCGAGGCCCCCGGCCCGCCTCGTCAGACCCGGCCGCCGCCCAGGCGGCCTTCGAGCTGGATCAGCAACTCGCTCAGCAGCGCGGCGAGTTCGCCCTCGTGGCCGCCCGCGAGCCCCGCGAGCACCGACGCCTCGTACCCGAGCTGCTGCGGCAGCACCTCGTCGACCAGGGCCCGCCCCTCCACCGTCAGGCTCAGCTGCGAGACCCGGCGGTCGCGCGTGTCGCCGCGCCGTGCGACGAGGCCCCGCTCCTGGAGCAGCTTCAGCCGCTTGGTGACCGCGGCGCCGGACGCGAACGTCTCCCGGGCCAGATCGCCGGGGGTCAGCTCACGTCCGGTGCGCCGCAGCGTGCCGAGCAGATCGAACTCGGGACGGGTCAGTCCCGCGTGCCGCAGCGGCGCGTCCTCGGCCTGCTGGAGCAGCGCGGCGCACCGGTTGATCCGCCCGATGATCTCCATCGGGCCCGTGTCGACATCGGGACGCACGGTCTGCCACTGCCGTACGACCGACGACACGGTGTCGGCCACCGCGTGCGGTTCCCTGTCCGCGCCCTGCTCCGTGCTCATACCTGCCCGACCGGCCCTTTCACCTGTGCCGACGGCCGCGTCGCCGTCGCTGCTCCCAGTGTCGCCGATCCGTGCCGCGCGGGTGTTTCACCCGCAAAACACCGCGTGTGCTCCCCTGCGCCGCCTTACGCCCCCGCTCACCGGGGCATCTCCTCGACAGCCGCGCGAAACGCGGGGCCTGTACGGGAGAGGGCAAGGGGGACCCGGGGTGCACGGATCGCTGTCGGCCGCCTGGCTGCTCGTCGCGCTGTGCGCGGCGACCGGCGTGTACTGCCTGCTGCGGCTGCGCAGCGCCGTGGAGGAGCAGCGCCGCACGGCGGGCGGCGAGGCGCTGATGGGCTTCGGCATGGCGCTGATGGCGGTGCCCGCCGCGGTCCTCACGCCACCGCGCTGGGCGTGGCTGCTGTACGCGGTCGTGTTCGGCGGCGCGGCCCTGCGGGCGCTGTGGGCCTCCCGTACGGCGCCGGGGCATCACCTGCACCACCTCGTGGGGACGTTCGCGATGGCGTACATGGCGCTGGCGATGGCGGTCCGCCCGGCGGCGCACGCCCATCACGGCGGTGCGGGCGCTCCCCTGCTGACCGGTCTGCTCCTCGTCTATTTCACGGCGTACGTCCTGTGGACGGGCGCCCGGGTGGCCCCGCTCGCCGCGGCCTCGCAGGGCGCCTCCCCCGGGGGCGCCGTGTGGGCCGGCTGGGGCGACCGTCCCGAACTGGCGCGGGCCTGCCGGCTGTCCATGGGGATCGGGATGCTGGCGATGCTGCTGGCGATGTGACGCCCCCGGGCTCCCCGAGCCGGGCGTGCGGCCGAACGAAACCGTGGCGTACGTCACTTGAAGCCTCAGGCCGTATCGGGGGTCGCGTGCGGCTCATAGGGTGACGGGTATGACGGTCCCCGTAGCGCTGTTGCTGCTCGGCGCCCTCGCCGCTGTCGTCGCCCCCCGTCTGCTCGGGCGCGCCGACTGGCCCGAGCGGGAGCCGATCGTCGCGCTGTGGGTGTGGCAGTGCGTGGTGGCCGGTGTCCTGCTGTGCTGCGCGCTGTCCATGACGCTGAGTGCGGCCGCCGCCTGGAAGGCCGTGCGCGGGCATGTGTTCGCACCCGCGCCGCACTCGGTCGTGGCCGCCTACGCTCCCGGCGGCGACGGCCCGTGGGCGGGCGCCGTCGCCGTGACGCTGGCGCTCGGCGGCGCCTGGACGGCGGCGATGCTGGTCCGTGAGGTGCACCGGGCGCGGACCCGGCGGGCCCGGCGCCGTGCGGAGCTGCAGGTGCGCGCGCCGCTGCTGCCCGGCGAGGAGCCCGGCGCGGACCGTCTCGTGGTGCTGGAGGGCGAGCGGCCCGACGCGTGGTGGCTGCCCGGTCAGTCGCCCCAACTGGTCATCACCACGGCCGCGTTGCGCCGCTTGAAGGGGCGTCAGCTGGATGCGGTGCTGGCGCACGAGATGGGCCACGCGCAGTGGCGGCACGACTGGCTGCTGCACTGTTCCGGTGCGCTGGCCTCGGGCTTTCCGCAGGTGCCGGTGTTCGCGGCGTTCCGTGACGAGATGCACCGGCTGGTCGAGCTGGCCGCGGACGATGTCGCCTCGCGCCGTTTCGGCCGCCTGACCATCGCGCTCGCCCTGGTGGAACTCAACGAGGACCGTGGGGTGTTCTCGGGCCCCTGCCCGACCCCGCAGGCGCACGTGCCGCAGCGGGTGCACCGGCTGCTCGCGCCGCCGTCCCGGCTCACCCCGGCCCGCCGTCTGAGGCTGACGGCGGCAGCGGCGCTCGTCCCGCTCGTCCCCCTTCTGGTGACGTTCGTGCCCGGGCTGCGGGCGCTGGGCTAGACCGCGCCGGATCGGGCCGCGCCGAGCTGGATCGGGTCCGGCCCCATGAGCGAGGATCGGCGCATGCACCCGGCACCGCCCGCCTCCCCGTCCGAAGCCCCGCCTCCGGCCCGCGGCCGGCCCACCGCTCCCCTGTCGCCGCTGTTCCTCACACTGCTGCCCTTCGCCCTGCTTCTGACGCTGGTGGCGGCCCGCTGGACCCCGCTGATGGATCTGGACGCGGACGTCTCCCGCTCGCTGCACCGCAAGGCCGTCGACGAGCCGGACGTCACGCGAGCCAACCGCATCCTGTCGGACTGGGTGTGGGACCCGTGGACGATGCGCGCCCTGATCGCCGTGGTCATCGTCGTGCTGGTGTGGCGGCTGCGGGACGCGGTGCTGGCCGGCTGGATCGCGGCGACGTGCCTGCTCGGCACGCTGGTGCAGCAGGCGCTCAAGGCACTGGTCGACCGGCCGCGGCCGGTGTGGCCCGATCCGGTGGACTCCGCGCACTACGCGGCGTTCCCCTCGGGGCATGCGATGACGGCCACGGTCGTGTGCGGTCTGCTGCTGTGGCTGCTGCGTCGCCGCGGTGCGGGGCGCGCCCTGTGGTGGGCGGCTCTCGCCGTGTCGGTCGTCTCGGTGCTCGGTGTCGGGCTGACCCGGCTGTGGCTCGGGGTGCACTGGCCGTCCGACGTGGCCGGCGGCTGGCTGCTCGGTGCGTTCACGGTCCTGCTGTCCACGGTCGCGTACGAGCGGTGGAGAGCCGCGGGCAGCCGCTCTTGACCCGTGCGTTCCGCCCCACGGAGCATCGGGCGCATGACGATCAAAGCCGTGCTCTTCGACTTCTCCGGAACGCTCTTCAGGATCGAGTCCACCGGCTCGTGGCTGCGTGCCGCACTCGACGCGACCGGACTGACCCTGCCCGACGGCGAGTTCGACCGTGCCGTCGCCGGTCTCGACGAGGTCGGCGCGCTGCCGGGCGGCAGCACCCACCACGTCGACGTCCCCGCTCACCTGGCCGAGCTCATGGCGGTCCGCGACGTGGACGCTGACCGCCATCGCGCCGCGTACACGGGCCTCGCCCGCGAGGTGCCGCTGCCCGACGAGCGGCTCTACGACGCCCTGTACGAACGCCACATGGCTCCGGCGGCCTGGTGCCCCTATCCCGACGCGCACGAGGTGCTCGCCGCGCTGCGCGGCCGCGGGGTCCCGGTGGGCGTGGTCAGCAACATCGGCTGGGACCTGCGGCCGGTCTTCGTCGAGCACGGCCTGGACCCGTACGTCGGCACCTACGTCATGTCGTACCGGCACGGCGTCCAGAAGCCGGACCCCCGGCTGTTCGCGGCCGCGTGCGAGGCCCTCGGGGTGGCTCCGGCGGACACCCTGATGGTCGGTGACGACCGGCGTTCGGACGCGGGCGCGGCGAAGCTCGGCTGCGCGGTGCACTTCGTGGACCACCTGCCGACGACCCAACGGCCGGACGGGCTGCGGCCGTTGCTCGACCTGCTGTGACGGCGGCCTGCCCGCCGGAACTCCCCCGCACCCTTGTAAAGATATCTTTAGAAAGATACCTTTATATGCATGGTAGAGCCCGGCACGCCCCATCACACCGTCCATCTGGAAGACCCCCGAGCCCTGCGCGCCTACGCCCATCCCACCCGGATGAAGCTG
Source organism: Streptomyces sp. NPDC001904 (assembly GCF_040297005.1). Classification (NCBI taxonomy): domain Bacteria; kingdom Bacillati; phylum Actinomycetota; class Actinomycetes; order Kitasatosporales; family Streptomycetaceae; genus Streptomyces; species Streptomyces sp. NPDC001904. The sequence goes on from NZ_JBEOYI010000006.1 coordinate 20,076, forward strand.
GTCGGGCTGCTGCGCGTCGAGGGGCCCTTCACCGCCACCCGCGCCGCGGAGTTGACCGGCGAGTCCGTCGCCAGCTGCTCGTACCACCTGCGCATGCTCGCCAAGTACGGCCTGGTGGAGGAGGCGGAGAGCGGCGGCGGCCGGGACAAGCCCTGGCGGGCCACGGCCCATTACACGGACTGGCAGGGCGTCGACAGCGAAGCCGCCGACGCGCTCAGCGCCACCATGGCGCAGCGCTACTTCGAGTCGATGACGCAGGCACTGCTGACCCGCAGGCAGCTGCCCACCGCATGGCGCGAGGCAGAACAGTTCGGCGACGACGTCGTGTACGTGACGGCGGACGAACTCGCCGAGCTGGCAGGTCGGTTCAGAGAACTGGTGGCCGCCTACGACGACCGGCTCGGCGATCCCGACAGGCGTCCGGAGGGCGCGGAGCCGGTGACCGTGCTGCGCGTCGCGTACCGCAACCGCCGTGAGGAGGCGACCTCATGACCCATCCGGAGATCCACCGCTACGTCCATGCCGCACGCTCCGCCGAACTGCGCGCCGCGGCCCGCGCGCACCGGCTGCGCCGGGCGGCAGCCGCGGACCGTACGGACAGCGGGGCCGCCCCGCTGCGCCATCGGGTCGGCTGGCTGCTGATCGAGACCGGGCTGCGCTTCCTGCGCCCGCCGGCCCTGCCGCGTCCGGCGGGACGCTGAGGACCCGCCCGCCACCGGAGTGAATCCGCCGTCGGCGGCGGGCGGGCGTCTAGTCGGCCTGCTTCTCGCCGGAGCGGTGCGGCCAGGAGGTGCGGGTGTACGCGTGGAGGTGGTCGCTGTCGTGACCGGCGGCGAGGGTGCAGCGCAGGGTGTCCCCCGGTTTGCGGACGAAGCAGAGGACCGGGATGACCGACCAGCCCTCCTTGTTCTGGGATTCCATCGACGTGCTCATGCCTGTCTTACGACCTCGCGGGGCGTGCCGGATGCACCGTTCACTCCCCTGATCACCTTGCGGGAGGTGGCTGCGGCAGGGGCACATGCGTGCGGATCCCGGGGCTGGGCAGGAGACCGTCATGAAGTTTCCGGTCGCCCTGTTCGCCGTCGACAGTGCGGCGGACCGGTGCGTGAAGTCGCGGAAGGATCACTGACCATCCACCCTGGACTTATGCCCACCGCCCCGATAGTCGTCCATCCGCCGCTCGGCACCGGCGGCCGGCGCGTCACCGCGCACGGGCAGATTCTCGGCCTCGCCCACAGTGACAGCGACGTCCTGGAGTTCCTGCGCCGCGCCGGTCTCGACCATGCAGAGGCACTGCTGGACGACCCCGCATGGGTGAAGTGGCGCGGCGGGCGGGCGCACCACTACGAAGCGGCCTGAAACGTCCGGGGCCCCGCCGTCGTGGACGGCGGGGCCCCGGACGTCAGTCCGTGCGGGAGGTCATGACTGCGGCGGCTGCCCGTCCTGGCCCCGGTCGCCGCCCAGCTGCTCCTTGAGCTTCTCCTGGGCCGTGTCGACCTGGCTGCTGTACTTCCCCTGAGTCTTGCTGTCGACGAAGTCGCCGGCCTTGTCGACACCCTTGCCGGCTTGGTCCTCGTGCCCCTTGAGCATCTGCTTGAGCTTGTCCATCACGGACATGTCGGCCTCCTAGCTTCGAGCCCTACGTCCAGGATGCGGTCGCGCCGCCCTTGCCGCATCCTGGCTGCGCCACGAGAGTGAGGACGTCACCGGCCGGGCGGCCGTGCGCCTGCGATACGTTGGCGCCATGGAGTCGCTCCCACCCTCCTCGCAGAGATCACCGCAGCCGATGGATGACCTCGTGCGGTGGCTCGGGGCCCAGCTCGACGCGGACACGCGCCAGGCGAGCAGCCTGCACGCGCTGGAGTGCGACATCCACGCCTATCTCCAGGGTGACCTGGAGTCGGTGAAGGCGGCCATGGCGATGTTCCATGAGGCACCGGGCGCGGTCTGCGACTGCGGGATCCCGGCCCGGGTGCTGCGCGAGACCGACGCCAAGCGCCGCATCCTCGCCCGCGTCGGCACCGCCCTCACGGAAGCCGACTCCCCCGACCACCTCCTGAGCCGCCCGGCGCGCATGGCGCTGCTGGTGGCGGACCCGATCACGAGGGACCTGGCCGCCGCGTACGCGGACCGCCCCGGCTATCGCGAGGAGTGGCGCCCGTGACGCCCCGGGCGGTCTTCCTGCCCACCGGACCGCTCCGAAGTGCTAGCCGGACGAGTGGGTGAGGGTCTCGGCGAGTTGCTTCGGTGAGGGGTCGGGCCTGCGGGACTGCTGTTCCTCCTGAAATGCCTGGGCGAGGGTGTGCACGTGCGGGTGGGGGCTGTCGTGCGGAAAGACGTAGGAGAGCACTGCGGCGGGAGCACCGCTGAGGGGGAGGTAGAGGATGTCGGGGTCCGGGTTGGCGGCAGCTACTGATGCGGGGAGCACGCCGACGCCCCGGCGGGCGGCGATGGCGTGAAGGTACTCCTCCAAGTTGGTGGCTTCGGCGCCCACCTCAGGAGTGGCCGTAGGGGGCCAGTCGTCGGGGGTGAGCGTGCCGCTTGACGTGTTCAGAACGATGCAGCGGCGGCCGAGGTCGCGCCAGGTGACGGTGGATTGCACGGCCAGGGTGGATCGCCGGGAGATCGCCGCGACGCGGGGTTCACGCAGGATGGGAATCGCGGTGTGGCGAGGATCGTCGCTGATGTTCCAGACGAGGGCCGCATCGACCGATCCGTTGTGCAGGCCCGCGGTCCGGGTATCGGATCGCACGAGCTGCACCAGGAGCTGATGTTCGTCTTCCATGGCGGCGACGACCTTGCGGCCCAGGCTCAGCGGGAAGCCCCACGAGTAGCCCAGGCGGAGGTCCTGGGGTTCTGCGGCTGGTTTCAGTGCGGCCTCGAGTTGGGGCAGCAAGGTGTGCAGCTCCGCCTGCAGGCGGCGGCCCTCGGGAGTGAGGCGGGGGTGGCGGGTGCTGCGGTCGACCAGGCGGTAGCCCAGTCTCTCCTCAAGACGCCGTAGCTGTCTGCTCAGCGTGGGCTGCGCAAGCCCGAGCCTGTCTGCTGCCCAGGTGAAGTGCTGTTCCTCGGCCAGGGTCAGGAAGCACCGCAGGTGGTGAATGCCGATGTCCATCGTCATCACACTAGTCACCTGCTCACGGGTGCCGACGGCCCGGGGGCCTCCTCTTGCGCGGCAGTGGCCTGGCCTCGCCCCGGGCGGCGTACGACGGTCAAGTGGAGCACCAGGGCCAGCAGAGCCAGTGCTGCGGTGCAGTAGGGCAGCGACGCGGGCGCCAGCCCGGCGGCCATGATCGTGCCGCCGAGTGCGGAGCCGATGGCCGAGCCGAGATAGACGGCGGAGCTGTTGAGAGCGACGACGACGGGAGCCTGGTCGGGTTCGGCGGCGATCAGCTGGTGCTGCTGGGGCACCTGCAGGGCCCATCCCGCCGCGCCCCACACGACGAGCGGCACGGCCAACGCCCAGGATCCGGCCGCGACAGGCAGCGCGAGGTGCGCCGCCGTCAGCAGCGCCAGGATGCAGGCGACGATCGCGAAAGGACGATGCGTGCGGTCGACGATGCGGCCGATGAGCAGGCTGCCGAGCACGCCTCCCGCGCCCCAGGCCCACATCGGCCCGACCGTCCATGTGGTGTGTGCGGCATCGGTGAGGAACGGGGCGAGATACGTGTACAGGCCGAGGCTGGCGATTCCGCCGAGCAGGGAGACGACGGCGATGCCGCCGACGCGGCCGTCGGCCAGGATGCGGACCCGCTCGCGCAGTGCGGGCGGCGCAGCGGCGGTAGCGGTGGGCAGTGTCGTCATGCCGACCAGGGCGAGAAGACCCAGTCCGGTGATCAGCCAGAGGGTGCCGCGCCAGCCCGTGTGTTCGGCGAGGAGCACACCCAGGGGAACACCGACGATGGTGCCGATGCTCATTCCGCCCATGATCAGGGCCAGGCTGCGTCCTCGGCGTTCCTGCCCGGCCAGGCCCGCGGCGGTCGCCGCGGCCATCGGTGAGTAGAGGCCGGCGCCGATCCCGGCCAGGGCGCGGGCGACGAGCAGCAGGGGCAGGCCGGTGGCCAGGGCGGTGAGGGCGTTGCCGAGGGTGAAGACGGTCAGTGCGCAGGCGAGGACGGCTTTGGCCGAGCGTCCGGCGAGGAGGGCGGCGAAGACGGGGGCGGCGACGGCGTAGCAGAGCGTGAAGACGGTCACCATCTGCCCGGCGGACGATTCCGACGCGTGCACGTCGTCGGCGACCTGGGGAAGGAGACCGGCCATGACGTAGGCATCGAGGCCGAGGGCGAAGGCGCCGAACGCCAGCAGGAGGACGAACCTGCCGCGGGATCCGGTGGCCGGAGTGTTGTTGTTGTTGCTCATCCCAGTCGCTCCCAGTCCGTTTCGGCGGCGATGGTCCGGCCCTCGGGGAAGTAGCGGGCCGGCCCGGTGATGCGGGCCTGCTCCTCGATCGCGTTGAGCAGTTGTTGCAGGCCCACCGACTCGGCCAGCCCCGCGAAGGCGATGTCCGGTTCTTCGCCGTGCCGGACGTAGTGAAGGACGTCGGCGACCAGGCGACGCATCTTGACGATGGCCCGCAGCCGTTCAGGGACCGGCTCGTGGCGGGTGTCGACCTCGCACAGCACCTCGTCGCCGTGCTGCCCCCGGCGCCATATCCGCAGGTGGTCAGCGTCCCAAGCGGGTGTGTCGTAGACGGTGGAGGCGTGGACGAGACTGCCGTCGGTGGCGCGGAACGTGCAGTCGACGGTGCGCTGGCGGGTGATGTTGGTGAAGCTGCTGTAGACCGTGACGGGCGCGTCGCCCACGCGTGCGGTCAGGGCTACGGTGTCGAGGACCTCGGGACCGGAGACCGAGAAGTCGGAGGTGACGCCGACGGCATCGACCAGAGTCAGGTCACAAGGGCCGCCGGCGATCCAGCGCAGCAGGTCCAGCGAGTGGATGACCTCGCTGGTCACGCCGACGGTGGGCCGGTGGTCGTTGATGCGGTCCTTGCCCCACGTAGCGTGCGCCCGCACGAGCGTCAAACCGTGGTCCCTCACGTACTGGCGCAGAGCGACGGTGACGTCGGAGTAGCGCTCCACCAGGTCCATGGCGAACCCGGACGTGTGGTGCAGTGCCGCGGTCACCGCGTCGAGGTCGTCGTGGCGGGAGGTGAGCGGCTTCTCGGCGAGAACGAACCCGGTGTAGCCGTCGAGCGCGGTGAGGATCTCGGCGTGGGCGGAGTCGGTGACCGCGACGATGACCAGGTCGGGGGCGAAGTCGGTGAGTGCCTGCTCGAGAGAGCTGTAGTACGGCAGATCGTCGCGGGTGCGGCGCCGGGAGTGGTAGGCGACCTCGATGTCGGCGCCGATTCCCGGAATGCTGTCGAGGGTGCGCAGGGCGCTGAGGAAGCGTGAACCGGCGTAGCCCATGCCTGAGATCAGGACGTTGAGGGTGCTCATACGAGGTGTTCCTTCTTCGTGTCGTGCAGAGGGCGGAACAGCAGCTGTTCGCCGCTGGGCAGATATCCGGCCCGCTGGTAGAAGCCCTCGGCTTCCGCGGTGGTCTGCAGTACGGCCTCGTCCACGCCTCGTTCCCGCAGCCAGGAGGCCAGGTGTTCCAGGACGGCGGTCCCGAGGCCGAGCCCGCGGTCCCGGGGGTCGGTCACGACCGACTGGAACCAGGCCGCTTTCCCGCTGGGGCAGGCAGGAGAGGGCGCCCGTTGGTCGACGATGGCGAGGGCGCAGGCGCTCAGCCGGCCCGGGCCGTCCACCACCGCCACCCGGACAGGGCTCTCTGTTGCGAGCCGTGACGTCAGCCAGCTGCGGTACTGCTCGCGCCACGCGGTTCGTGCCGCGTCCGAGGAAGCTGCGTAGGGCAGACCCGTGGCGGCTTCCCCGTCCAGCAAGAGCGCGCGCAGCCTGATGAGTTCGTCGATGTCACCAAGGCCGGCAGGGCGAACCTGTGGGGGATTCGGCGGCGTCATACTGCCTGCTCGAGCATGTGCCGGGCGATGCCGAAGTGGGTGAAGACCTCGGTCAGCGACCGCACCAGGTGGGCGATGTCCTCGTCGCTGTGATTCGGGGTGACGTTCACGCGGAACCGTTCCGTTCCGACCGGCACCGTAGGGGAGTTGATCGGCTGCAGGTACACGCCGTGCACGTCGAGCAGCCGGTTCGCGGCCTGCTTGCACAGGTCCGCATCACCTACCAGAACCGGCAGCACATGTGTGGTGCTGCAGGGCATGACGGCTATGTCGGCTGCCAGGAGAGCCTCACGGAGCATCGCGGTCTTACGGTGCAGCGCCTCCCGTTCGGCCTCCGACGACTTCAGGTGTTCGATGCTGGTGTGGCAGGCGGCCACGACCGCCGGGGGCAACGAGGTGGTGAAGATGAACCCCGAGGCGAAGCTGCGTACGGCGTCGACAAGGGTTGCCGAGCCGGTGATGTAGCCACCGATCACACCGATGGCCTTGGCCATCGTGCCCTGGATGATGTCGACCTGATGATCGATGTTCAGCTGGGCGGCGATGCCCGCTCCACGAGGGCCGTACATGCCGATCGCATGCACCTCGTCGAGGTAGGTCAAGGCGTTGTAGTGCTGTGCGACCTTGACGATCTCCTCGATCGGCGCGATGTCACCGTCCATCGAGTACACCGACTCGAAAGCGACGATCTTCGGCCGGTCCAGGGGCTGCTGGGAGAGCAACTCCTCCAGGTGCGCCACGTCGTTGTGCCGGAAGACCGCCCGCTCGGCCCGCGTACTGCGGATGCCGTTGATGATCGAGGCGTGGTTCAGCTCGTCGGAGATGATGACGGCATCCGGGAGAATGCGCAGCAGGCACTGCAGTGTCGCGTCGTTGGACCCGTAACCGGTGGGGAAGACCAGTGCCGCCTGCTTGCCGTGCCACTCGGCGATCGCCGACTCCAAGGCCGCGTAGTGGGCGTGGGTGCCGCCGATGTTGCGTGACCCACCCGACCCCGCCCCGTACTCGTCGATGGCCTGGTGCATGGCATCGACGACTCTCGGGTGCTGTGACATGCCCAGGTAATCGTTGCTGCACCACACGGTCACCTGCTGCTCGTGTCCGTCCGGCAGGCGACGTATCGCCGACGGATACGCACCGGCTCTGCGGTTGATGTCGATGAACTCGCGATACTGCCCCTTGCTCCGCAGCTCGTGCAGCTTGCCGGACAAGAACTCCTCGTACATGGCGCGCTTCCCTGATCGTGCCGACGCCCGCGAGCGCCGGTGGCCAAAAACCGACGGCACGCAGTACACAGAGACGAGGGCAGCGGACTCCAATACCGTGCGCGCATGTGAGATTCCGTTGCGGAATGCAACGAGGTCACGGGCTCGGCTTCTGGCCGTGGTGACGTCGACCACACGCCTGAGTCAGGCGCAGGAGGCACGCGCTTGGCGCAGCCCCGCCGAACCGGAAGGCCGCCGGATCGTGCCGCTGTCGTCAGAGTTGCGGCAGGCGGTCCGCAACTGTGGGAGTGCGTCGCTCCTCGAGCCAGAAGAGATGGACACGGAGGTGCGACGCCAGCTCGCCGTCGATGTAGGCGGCGTAGTTCAAGGCCGCGGCGGCCACACCTTGCCCGGCCTTCGCGTCGTCGGCCTCCCAGTCGGCACACCGATTCGCCAGGTACTGCCTGATCCGCCCTCGGTCACGCCACCACTCCCGGACCGATGCCGGCGTCCATTGGGTGTCGCCGTCACAGCCGAAGCCGGAGAATGCCTCAGCCTCCGCTGCATCGACCAGCCGCTGAAGCTCCTCCGGCGTCCGGGGCTGCCGGTACACATACTCGGCGAAGCAGTCGGCCTCGTAGAGCACGAGCTCCGGGGCGTGGATTCGGCCCGTGCCGCAGTTGTCGGTATCGGCTCCGTAGAACGGTCCGGGCACATTGAGCCACTTCCGATCCGCCCACTGTCCCGAGAACGCTCCGCGAGCATCGTCGAGCCTTGACACCGGATCGAAGTAGAGGTCCACGGCTGAAGGTTAGCCATGTGCCGAACGATTCACCGGACAGGTTCTGGAGGAGGCGCCGCTTACGGGCGCGCAGCTTCCCGCAGCAGGTCGTCGACGGCGGCGAGGACCGCCTCGGGCCGTTCCTCGTGGAGCCAGCCGTGTCCGGCATCGTCCAGGACGCGGTGCTCGCCGCGCGACGACTCGGCGGCGAGTTCCGCGTGCAGGGTGTGCTTGGTCGTGGCGATCTCGCCGAGCAGGTCCGCGGGCCACAGGTGGGCCTGGGTGGCGTCGTGGCCCATGGCGGAGAGGACGATCACCGGGACGTCCGGAGTGGGCGGTGCGGCGCGCAGTTCGTCGGCGACCTCGTCGTAGAGGTTGTCGTTCTCGCGGCCCGCGGTCCGGAACGTGCCGAGGTGGCGGTCGGCGAGGGGTCCGCGCACGGCCTCCGGCCAGGCGGCGAAGTGGGCGATCAACTGCTCCCGCGCAGAGTCGAGTTGAGCCTCGGTGGGCTCGGCGCCCTGCTGCCGCTCCAGCTCCTTCGTCATGCGCTCGAGATGGTCGCGCGCCCGTTGCGGCACCCGTCGCTGCAGGTCCTCGTGGAACGGGTCGAGGAGCAGCAGGCCGGCCACGTCGGCGGGGTGAGTCCGGGCGTAGTGGCGGGCGTAGGCCCCGCCGAGGGAGTGGCCGACGAGCAGGTACGGGCCGGGCACGCCCGCCGTGAGCAGGAGCGCGCGCAGTTCGGCGACGACGTCGGCGGCCTTGCGCGGCAGCGCGTCGGCACCCTCGCTCCAGCCAGTTCCCGCCCGGTCGTAGAGGACGGCGGTGGTGCGCTCGGCGATGCGCTCGTGCAGGTTGAGATAGTCAAGGCCCATCATTCCGCCGCCCGCGAGGAGGACGACGGCCGGGCCACCGGTCCCGGCCCGGTGCAGCATCAACTGCCTTCCCCCGACGGTGTGGTGACGGCCCAGCGGCGGCCGGTGCACGGTCATGGCGCTCCCCCTCGACTCGGGCGCGCGTGGTTGCGCACCGCGATGTGTTCTCTCCCGCGAGCAACATTCTCAACTTTGAGAACGTTATCAGCCGTGAGAACGTACTCTCATGGACACGGTCGATCTCCTCCTCCATCCGGTACGGCTGCGCCTCGTGCACACCCTGTCCGGCGACCGCTCGCTCACCACGTCGCAGATGTGCGCACTGCTGCCCGATGTGTCGAAGGCGACCGTGTACCGGCACGTGGGCGCCCTCGCCGATGCCGGACTCCTCGACGTCGCGGACGAGCGGCGGGTGCGCGGGGCGGTGGAGCGCTCCTACCGGCTGCGCCGGGAGCGGGCGGTGGTCGACGCCGAGGCCGCCGCCCAGGTCACGCCCGACGAACACCGGCAGGTCTTCGCCGTGGCGACAGCGACCCTGCTCGCGGAGTTCGGTGCCTATCTGGACCGGGAGGGCGCCGATCCGGTGACCGACCAGGTCGGCTACCGGCAGCACGCGGTCTGGCTCAGCCCCGCCGAACGGACGGAACTCATCGAAGGGCTGCGCGCCGTCCTGGTCCAGTACATCGGGAACGCCCCTGCCCCGGACCGCGTCCGGCACCTCATCAGCCCGATCCTGTTTCCGGCGGAGTAGCCGCCCGCTGTCCGAGGCTGTTCACGGGCACAGAACGGGGAAGTCGGCCTTGGCCCAGAGAGCCCTGATGGCGGCGGCCGTGTCATCGGCGGGGTCGCCCTCGGTGCTCCATGTCCTGGCCCGGGCGATGGAGTCGTCGGCCGATGGCCAGCCCGGGTTTCCGGTGGCGGCGAAGTCGGCCCACGCGCGCACCATGCGGCGTGCCAGTGCGTGGTCCTGGGGGGTGGGTGCGCCGCCGATGAGGAAGGCAAGGGAGTCGTCATCGAGGTTGCCGAAGGCGAAGGGGATGTCCGCGCAGTGCCAGGCACGTACGGCCCCGTTCGGACCGGTGCGCCGACGGTCGAAACGCGAGAGGAACGTCCGGCCGCCGGCTCGGGCATGAAGCTCGACGAGTCGTTTGCTGTACTCGCCGAACAGGAGATCCCCGAAAACGGCGAGGTAGACGTCGAGCACCGGGGCGTCGGGCATCACAGCGCGGTAGCCGGCCACCAGACCGTCAGGGAGGTCGAAGTCAGCCGCGAATCGGGCCAGTTGCTCATCGGTGGTGACCTTCGCGCTGCTGCCGACGGCATCGAGCAGCCAGTACTCCTCAGTCGTGTGACAGACCAGCAGGTCCACTTCCCGAGCCGCGCCGGATGCGATCCCGGTGAGGGGGTCGGTGGGCAGTACAGCGCCGTCGAGGACGGGGGCGTAGAGGGAGGGGTCGTAGTGGCGGGATCCGGAGGCAGGGTCACGCCGGTAGGCGTCGACTCCCCTCGGCGAGTTCGTCAGCCGGCAGCACGGCCAGACACGCGTCAATGCACCGAATCAGGCGGCCGAGGCGAGTCCACGAACTGGCGCTCTTTTCCGTCCTGCCGTGGTGGGATCGGATCCTCAGCGACGCGGAAACCCAAGTCCCTGTGGGAATTGCGCCATCCCATGGCGTTCGCGATTCTCAGTTGCCGAGCATGCAGAACCAGCGATCGCACAACACCGAGCGACGCGGCACCCGGCAGCGGCATCGGCACTCCGGCGTTGGCAGGCAGCGCGTCTCGGCCGGGTCAGCCCGGCTTGACCGCCTGTGTCGCGAAATAGTACGACATGTAGGGGGCGGACGCGTTGGACTGGTGCGGCGCTTCCGTGAAGCCGGTGACGACGAATCCCGCGGCGAGTTGCCCGCCGATCTGGTCGGCGAGGGTGTGGCTGTATTCAAGAGGGGCGTCTGCGCCGAACTTCGCGGCGCGTTCCTCGGTGGAGTACTGCGCGGCATCGCTGTAGGGCAGCTTGTGCACCACGATCAGCTCGCCGCGCTCGTCGAGCGCCTCGTGGTCGAACAAGTACACGTCAGGGTTGAGGAAGCCCGCGAGCAGAGTTCCGCCCGGTCGCAGGACGCGGCAGCACTCGCGCCACACCGCTGCCAGGTCCGGTACGAACAGGTTGGAGACCGGATGGAACACGACGTCGAACGTCGCGTCGCCGAAGGCGCTGAGGTCGCGCATGTCGCCCAGGACGGTGCGCAGCTCGAGTCCGTCGCGCGCCGCCACCATCCGGTCCTGGCCGAGCTGGCCGGGTGAGTTGTCGAACACGGTGACCCGCGCCCCCGCGGCGGCGAGGATCGGCCCTTGCTGGCCGCCGCCGGAGGCCAGGCACAGCACGTCCTTGCCGGTCAGGTCCGCCGGCAGCCAGGAGCGATCGACCGGCTCATACCCGATGAGAACGATCGACCAGTCGCCGAGGCGGGCACGCTCGACAGCCTCGGAGCTCACCGGCCTCGACCACTCGTTGCCCTCTTGGACGAGCTTGTCCCAGGCTGCCCGATTGTGGGCGACCGGATCGCCACCAATGTCCTGCACGTTCAACTCCCTGCTCCAGCCGCGCGGGCACCTGCGGTACCGACGGTTCGGTGCCGCCAGCCAACACGATGGCAGGGTGCGGGCTCAACGACATTTGCGGGCGGAGATCGCTGAGGCCGACAGGAATCAACCGTATTCGGACGATCCCCCGCGTCGCCCGAATACGGCCGGTCCACCTCGGCACGCCGCAGACTCGAGGCCGCGGGCCGAGATGCGCTGAGTATAGTTGGCTGAGAGCCAGTCAACGCAGGAGATAAGAATGTCCCCCCGCAGCGCATCGGTCAATGAGGAGTTGCGCCGACGTTCCCGCGAGCGGCTCCTCCAGGCGACGTTGGAACTGGTCGGGGAGCGGGGGTACGACGCGACGACGCTCGGGGACATCGCGGACCGGGCCGGCTCCGCCCGCGGGCTGGTCTCGTACTACTTCCCCGGGAAGCGCCAGCTGCTGCAGTCCGCCGTCCACCGGCTGATGAACCGGACGCTGCAGGAGGCCCTGGAGCGGGAGCCGCGGCCCGCCGACGACGACGGTGACGAGCGGCTGGCCCGGGCCGTCGACGCGATTCTCGGGCTCGCCCGCGACCAGCCCGTGCTGATGCGCACGCACATGGCCGGGATCCTGCAGGCCGAAGGCTTCGTGCAGTGCCCCGAGCAGCAGCGGCTCGCGGCGCTGCTGCGGGACACGGTCATGCGGCACGGGACGCTCGACGTCGACCGGGACTATCCGCTGCTGCGGGCCCTGCTGATGGGCGCGGTCTTCGCCGCGCTCGTCCCGGGCGCCCCGATGCCGGTCGCGACGTTGCGGGCCGAGCTGTTCCAGCGCTACGGGCTGGCGTGGGAGTCGGGCTTCCCGCCGGACGGCGGTCCTGACGACCTGCCGTCCGACGGGATGTCCTCGCACGCCCGCGCGGCCGACTTCTCACGCTACTTCGAGCCGCTGCGGCCTGCCGTGGTGGACCGGGATCAGTCGAAGTAGTCCGGCTGCGTCTGGGTGTTCAGCTCGTCCAGGTGGATCCGCTTGGCCGGATCCGTGCGCCGGTCGCTGAGCTTCAGGACGTCGAAGCCCTTCGCGATGTCGTTGGAGTAGATGTAGCCGTTGTAGTAGTACGCGGACCAGGAGCCGCCGACGGTGAGGGTGCCGGTGGTCAGTGGGCCCCGCTCGAAGTAGGCGATCTCCTGGGGCTTCGTGGAGTCGGTGAAGTCCCAGACCGAGACGCCGCCCTGGTACCAGGCCTGCACCATGAGGTCCTTGCCCTTGACCGGGATCAGCGAGCCGTTGTGCGCGACGCAGTTCTCGGTGTCGGCCTGGTGGCGCGGGATCTTGTAGTAGCCGCGGAAGACGAGCCTGCTCTTGTCGCCCTTGCCGACGATGTCGTAGATGCCGTCGGCGCCGCGGTCCGGGCCGATCGCCGCGTTGCAGGTGGCTGCCCCGCCGCCGCCCAGCTCGTCGGTGAACACGACCTTCCTCGCCGTCTGGTTGAAGGTCGCCGAGTGCCAGAACGCGAAGTTCACGTTGTCCTGGACCTGGTCGATGACCTTCGGGCGCTCCGGGTCCTTGATGGAGAACAGGATGCCGTCACCCATGCAGGCACCGGCCGCCAGGTCCTTGGAGGGCAGGACCGTGATGTCGTGGCAGCCCGTGGTCTTGGAGACGCCGGGGTTGGTGGGCCCGCCCGGGTTGCCGCCGCCGTCGGGGCCCTCACCGGGGAAGACGACGGGGAAGTTGACCACGGCCGCCTTCTGCGGGGCCTTGCGCGGCACCTTGATGACGGAGATGCCGTCGTGCGGCGGCTGGCAGTCGGGGAACGTGGCGCTCGGCGAGTACGAGGAGACGTACACGTATACGTTCTTCTTCTCCGGCACCAGCGTGTGGGTGTGCGAGCCGCACGCGGTCTCCACGGCGGCGACGTACTTGGGGTTCTTCTTGTCGCTGATGTCGAAGACCTTCATGCCCTCCCACGACGACTTCTCGGTCGCGGGCTGGGTGGTGGAGGCGCAGGAGTTGTCGCTGCGGGAGCTGTCCGTCGACAGGAAGAGCAGGTTCCCGGAGACGGAGATGTCGTTCTGCGATCCGGGACACAGGACCTGGGCGACGGTCTTCGGCGCCCTCGGGTTGCTGATGTCGAAGATGCGGAAGCCGTCGTAGTTGCCCGCGAAGGCGTAGCGGCCCTGGAAGGCGAGGTCCGAATTGGTGCCGGGCAGCGCATCCTTGGGGATGTTGGTGAGGTGTTCGATGTTGGCGGAGTGGACGACCTCGTCCTGGCCGGGTATGTCGCCGGCGGCTATCGCCGCCTCGGCCTGCGCCTGTGCGCTCTTCGAGACGCCGCGCGGTGCGGCGGAGCGGTCCCCCGGGTCAGGGGTCGCCGAGACGGGCCCCGCGGCGAGCAGGGCTGCCAGGAGTCCGGCCGCGGCCGAGGCGACTCCCAGGCGTCTTGCGCGTGTTCGGGCGAAGCTGTGCAACAGGGTCACTGTTGTCTCCCTCGTCTCCCTGATCGATGGTGACGTCGTTCGTTCGTGAACGGTTCACTCGTCCCCCGAGTATCGTCTTCACCATGCACAGATCAACAGATGGCAACGCACTCGTCATGAAAGTTGCTGTGCCCGCGCTGCTCGCGGCGCTCGCGCTGGGGGTGAGCGGATGCGATGCGGGCGGCGACACCGAGGCCGACTCCCGCGTCTCCAGCGGGAGTTCGGTGATCGCGCCGGGCAAGCCGGGCCAGGTGGCGGAGACGCTGTCCGCGCAGGACGCCGAGAAGCGCAAGTCCGACGACCGGCCCAACTCGGCGGACGTCGGCTACGCGCAGATGATGATCCGCCACCACGAGCAGGCGCTGACGATGACTCAACTCGCGCCGAGGCACGCCGATTCCGAGCAGGTGAAGCGACTCGCCGAACGGATCACGGCCGCGCAGGGGCCGGAGATCGAGACGATGCGCGCGTGGCTGAAGAAGTACGGAAAGCCGGAGAGCGGTTCCGGGCACGCCGGGCACGAGGCGATGCCCGGGATGGCGACCGAGGGGCAGTTGAAGAAGCTGCGGGCGGCGCGCGGGGCCGCGTTCGACGCACTGTTCCTGAAGCTGATGATCACGCATCACCAGGGTGCGGTGACCATGGCCACGGAGGTCAAGAGCGACGGGAACGACGTGATGGTCGAGGAGATGGCCGACGATGTGATCGCGCAGCAGACCACCGAGATCTCCCGCATGCGCGAGATGTCCTGAACCCGGCCCCGCCCCGGCCGGCAGCGCCCCGGCTCAGCGCCGGTTGTGGCGGGGCGCCAGCAGTCCCGCGTCCCGTGCGCCCGCGATCATCCGCAGGGACCTGCGCCGGCTGCGGCCCGTCGCGCACATGACCGCGAGCACCGGATCGGCGCCCGCGCCCTGGGCCGCACGGTAGGCCTCGGCGACCGCGCGGCGGCCCTCGACACCGCGCGGCAGCGCGGAGCGGGCACGGTGCGTGGCCGCCTCCCCGGGCTCCGCGGAACGGCCGGAGGCGGGCGCGGCACGGTCGGGCAGGCCGGTGACGGTCCGGCAGGCCTCCTGGAGCGAGCCGTCGATCCATCCGCTGAGGGAGGCGAACTCCTCCAGGGAGAGGGGCGGTTGGGCCCGTACGTCCTCGATGGAGACGCGGCCGTCGGCCATGACGGCGAGGACGTCGACATGGGTGCCGCGGCCGAAGGTGAGCCGGACGTGGAACCACGGCGACGACCCGACGGGTACGGCGTCACCCCACCGGCCGTCCCGGAGGTCGCCGCAGAGGTCGCCCGTCACCGAGCCGTGCCCCTGGATCTCCCATCGCGGCTCTGCGGAAACGACATCGTTCAGTCGATAATGATCAGCGACGTCAAAGAATGAACTTTCCAGCACCCACGCACCGTAACCCTCCGATCACACTTGATCATCAACGGCACGCAGAGAGGTCCGCGTCATCCCTCTCCCCCGGCGCCGCGCGCGATGCCATGCTGAGGAACCTCAGCGCAGCACCGGCGGAAGGAGCCGCACGTGCCGCACATCGCCGTCGTGGGTTCGGGGCCGAGCGGGGTCTACGCCGCCCAGTGCCTCGTCCAGCAGCTGCGCGTCCCGGACGTCCGGGTCGACGTGCTCGACCGGCTGCCCTGCCCGTTCGGACTGGTGCGCTACGGCGTGGCGCCCGACCACGAGAAGATCAAGTCGCTCCAGGGGAATCTGCGCAAGGTGCTGGAGGACGACCGGGTGCGGTTCCTCGGCGGTGTCGAGGTCGGCCCGGCGCTGCCGCCCGCCAGGCTGCTCGAGCTGTACCACGCGGTCGTGTACTGCGTGGGCGCCGCGGCCGACCGCCGGCTCGGGGTGCCGGGCGAGGATCTGCCCGGCAGCTGGTCCGCCACCGACTTCGTGGCCTGGTACAGCGCACATCCGGACGCGCGTGACAACGGATTCGTCCGGGGCGTGCGCGCCGCCGTCGCGATCGGCGTGGGCAATGTCGCCGTGGACGTCACCCGGATGCTGGCCCGCGGCGCGGCCGAGCTGGCGCCCACCGACATGCCGCAGGCCGCGCTGTCCACCCTGGGTGCCAGCGAGGTGCGGGACGTGTACATGGTGGGGCGGCGCGGACCGTCGCAGGCCCGCTTCACGACCAAGGAGCTGCGCGAGCTGGCGTCGCTGCCGGACACCCGGCTGGTGCTGGACGAGGCCGAGTTGGCGCTCGACCCGGCGTACGCGGACCCGTCGGCGCTGCCCGCGGCGAACCGGCGGAACGTGGAGGTGCTGCGCGGCTGGGCCGCCCTGCCGGACGAGGAGCGGCGGCGCCGGATCCATCTGCGGTTCTTCCTGCGGCCGGTCGAGATCGTCGGGCGGGACGGGCAGGTGGCCGGAGTGCGGTTCGAGCGGACCCGGCCGGACGGCGCCGGCAGGGCCGTCGGCACGGGGACGTACGAGGAGATCGGCGCGCAGTTGGTGCTGCGGTCGGTGGGGTACCGCGGGGTGCCGCTGGCGGGACTGCCGTTCGACGCGGAGCGCGGCACCGTGCCGCAGCTGGCCGGGCGGGTGCTGCGCGACGGCCGGGTGTCGGCCGGCGAGTACGTCGCGGGCTGGATCAAGCGCGGCCCGACGGGCGTCATCGGCACCAACCGGCCGTGCGCCAAGGAGACCGTGGCCGCCCTGCTCGACGACGCCCCGGCGCTCGCGGCGAGGACGCTCGCCCGGGATCCGCTGGCCGGACTCGTCGGTGCCGGGGTGCGGCCGGTCGACTGGGCGGGCTGGCTCGGGATCGAGCGCGCCGAGGCGGAGCTGGGACGCGCGCTCGGTCGCGGACCGGTGAAGATCCCGGACTGGGAAGGGCTGTTGGGCGCCGCGGGCGCCGGTTCGTAGGCGATCCGTGTCGGGCCCCGGGGCCCGACACGTCCCGGCAACATCCGTGCAATCAACAAAACGTTTAACCCGAATACGGTCTCGTGCTGCCGCCCCTCCCGCTGTCCCCCGGGACTCCCTTGGCCTTGGAGCACGTATGCCACAGACACACCCTGTCGATCAGGTCCCGCCCGTACGCCAGTTGGCGGCGTTCGGGCTGCAGCACGTTCTCGCCATGTACGCGGGCGCGGTCGCCGTTCCGCTGATCGTGGGCGGCGCGATGAAGCTGCCGCCCGCCGATCTCGCATATCTGATCACCGCCGACCTGCTGGTGTGCGGGATCGCGACGCTGATCCAGTGCGTCGGCGTGTGGCGCTTCGGCATCCGGCTGCCCATCGTGCAGGGGTGCACGTTCGCGGCGGTCTCGCCGATGGTGCTGATCGGGACGACGGGCGGCGGGCTGCCCGCCATCTACGGCGCGGTGATCGTGGCAGGGCTCGCGATGATGCTGCTCGCGCCGGTCTTCGGGCGGCTGCTGCGCTTCTTCCCGCCCCTGGTGACCGGCACGGTGATTCTGATCATCGGGCTCTCGCTGCTGCCGACCGCGGGTACGTGGGCGGCCGGCGGGGCCGGTGCGGAGGACTTCGGGGAGCCGAAGAACCTCGCCCTCGCCGCGTTCGTGCTGGTGCTCGTGCTCGGGGTGCAGCGGTTCGCGCCGCCCGCGCTGAGCCGGGTCGCGGTGCTCGTCGGCATCGTGGTCGGCACGGCAGTGGCGATACCCACCGGGTTCACGGACTTCGGGGCGGTCGGGGACGCGAACTGGGTGGGGATCAGTACGCCGTTCCACTTCGGGGCGCCCGAGTTCCACGGCGCGGCGATCGTGTCGATGCTGATCGTGGCCCTGGTGACGATGACCGAGACGACCGGTGACTTCATCGCGGTCGGCGAGATGACGGAGCGCCCGGTGGAGCGGCGCGCGCTCGCCGACGGTCTGCGCGCCGACGGCTTCTCGACCGTCCTCGGCGGGGTCTTCAACACCTTCCCGTACACGGCGTTCGCGCAGAACGTCGGCCTGGTCGGCATGACGAAGGTGCGCAGCCGCTGGGTGGTGGCCGTCGCGGGCGGCATCCTCGTGGTGCTCGGACTGCTGCCGAAGCTGGGCGCGGTGATCGCCGCGATACCGTCGCCGGTCCTGGGCGGCGCGGGTCTGGTCATGTTCGGAACGGTCGCGGCGAGCGGCCTGAAGACCCTGTCCAAGGTCGAGTTCGAGGGCAACGGCAATCTGACGGTGGTCGCCGTGTCCGTCGCGCTCGGTGTGCTGCCGGTGGGCGTGCCGACGCTCTACGAGAAGTTCCCGCACTGGTTCCAGACGGTGATGGACAGCGGGATCAGCGCGGGCTGCATCACGGCGATCGTACTGAACCTGGTCTTCAACCACCTTCCGCAGAAGGACCGTTCCACCGAGGCGCCGGCCGAGATCACCGAGGTCCCGGTCGTTCCCGCCCAGGCGGCGCCGAGCGCGGACGCGCCGGTGAAGTAGCGGCAGGGGTAAGGACCGTAGGGGTGGCCGCGGATCGCGGCCACCCCTACGGCATGTCCGGTTCAGGCGCCGAGCCGCCGCTCCTGGCGGTCGGCCGCGGCCAGGACGCTGTCCAGGAGGCCGGGGAACAGGGCGTCGAGATCGGCTCTGCGCAGTCCGTTCAGCTTCGTGGTGCCGCGGTAGACCTGCTCGATCACACCGCTCTCGCGCAGCACCCGGAAGTGGTGCGTGGTCGTGGACTTGGTGACGGGCAGATCGAAGTGCGAGCAGGACAGCTCGACGCTCCGCGCACTGGCCAGCTCGCGGACGACCGCGAGGCGCATCGGGTCGGACAGCGCGTGCAGCACCCCTTCGAGGCGGATCTCCTCGCGGGCCGGATGCGCCAGCGTGCGGCCTCCGGTGGCCTGCGGTGCTGCGGTCGCCATGACGACCTCCCCTTCACGTCTCTCTGTCGAGCGGCTCATCGCTCATTGTACGAGAACCTTCGTAGTTTGACATTCGCCGTACTACGATGGCTATCGTACGAGGTACCAGTCGAGCCCATACGAATGGAGTCCGCCGTGAGCGCGCTGTTCGAGCCCTTCACCCTCCGGTCGCTGACCGTCCCGAACCGCGTCTGGATGCCGCCGATGTGCCAGTACAGTGCCGCCGCGGAGGGCCCGCTGACCGGCGCCCCCACGGACTGGCACTTCCAGCACTACGGCGCCCGCGCGGCCGGCGGCACGGGCCTGATCATCGTCGAGGCGACGGGGGTCAGCCCCGAGGGCCGCATCTCCCCGTACGACCTCGGCATCTGGAACGACGCACAGGTCGAGGCCTTCCGTCGGATCACCGCGTTCCTGAAGTCGCAGAACACGACCCCGGGCATCCAGCTGGGTCACGCGGGCCGCAAGGCCTCCACCGACCGCCCCTGGCTGGGCGGCGCCCCGGTCGGCCCGGAGGCCCACGGCTGGCAGGCCGTCGCGCCGAGCGCCGTCGCCTTCGACGAGCAGCACCCGGTGCCCGCCGAGCTGACCGTCGACGGCATCAAGGAGATCGTGCGGGAGTTCGCCGCCGCGGCGCGGCGCTCGCTCGACGCCGGGTTCGAGGTCGTCGAGATCCACGGTGCGCACGGTTACCTGATCGGTCAGTTCCTCTCCCCGCACTCCAACAAGCGCACCGACGAGTACGGCGGTTCCTACGAGAACCGCACCCGGTTCGCCCTGGAGGTCACCGACGCCGTACGCGCCGTGTGGCCCGAGGAACTGCCGGTGTTCTTCCGCATCTCCGCCACCGACTGGCTGGACGGGCAGGAGGGCTGGACCGCCGACGACACCGTCCGGTTCACCGCCGAGCTCAAGGAGCACGGAGTGGACCTGGTCGACGTGTCGACCGGTGGCAACGCCTCCGGCGTCCGCATCCCGGTCGGCCCCGGCTACCAGGTGCCGTTCGCCGCGCGCGTGCGCAACGAGGCCGGCGTCCCGGCCGCCGCGGTCGGTCTGATCACCGAGGTCCAGCAGGCCGAGAAGATCCTGGTGGACGGCGAGGCGGACGCCGTGCTGCTCGGTCGTGAGCTGCTGCGCGACCCGTCGTTCGCACGGCACGCGGCCCGCGAGCTCGGCGCCGACGTGCACGTGCCGGACCAGTACCACCGGTCCGTCTGAGTCCGAAGGGTCCGGACCGGTCCGGTCCGAGCCGGATGAGCCCGAGCCGAAAGGCCGGGGCGAGCCAGGGCCGGGAGAGCCCGAGAAAAGAGACACGCGTCAGGGCGGAGGCGACAGCGCCTCCGCCCTGACGCGTGTGCGCGTACGGGTCTGGGCCGGTGCCCATCACCCGCACGGGCACGGTGGGCGCGTGCACATGGCCGGGTCCAGGGGGCGTACTCGATGCTGAACAACCACCGGCCACGCGCCTGACCACCGGAAAGAACGGTGCCGCGCGGGGCCGCTGTCTCCTTTCTCGGCAATTCCACGGCATTTCCACGGCAATCTCCGGCAACCCCTGCTGCGCCGACGCGCGCACGCGGGAAGGACTGTGATGCTCTCTCTACCCGACGCGGTGCACGCGGCAGCCACCCGCACCGCCATGCGGCGGCTGCTGCCGGTGCTCGGCCTCGCCTATTTCATGTCGTACGTGGACCGGACGAACATCGCGCTGGCCAAGACCCGGCTCGAGGCCGACATCGGGGTGAGCGCGGCCGCGTACGGACTGGGCGCCGGCATCTTCTTCGTCAGCTACGCGCTGCTCGAAGTGCCCAGCAACATGGTGCTCTACCGGGTGGGCGCCCGGGTGTGGATCGCGCGGATCGCGGTGAGCTGGGGGCTGGTCTCGGCCGCCATGATGTTCGTGCAGGGGGAAGTCTCGTTCTACGTCCTGCGGTTCGTGCTCGGCGCCGCCGAGGCCGGGCTCTATCCGGCGCTGATGTACACGGTGACGCTCTGGTTCGCCCAGCGGCACCGGGTGCCGGTCGTCGGGCTCGTCTACACCGCGCCCGCGCTCGCCACCCTGCTCGGCGCACCGGCCGGCGGCGGGCTCATGAGCCTGGACGGGGTGGCCGGGCTCAAGGGCTGGCAGTGGATGTTCCTCGTCGAGGGTCTGGTGACCGTGGCGATCGGCGTCCTGGTGTGGTTCGTGCTGCCGAGCCGCCCGGAGGACGCCCGGTGGCTGTCGGCCGAGCAGGCCGCCTCGCTGACCCGGCACGCGGCCGCCGGAGCCGAACCGTCGCCGCACCGGCTGCGCGGCAACCTCGGCCTCGCCTTCGCCCGCCCCATCGTGCTGCTGCTGTCCGGGACCTACTTCGTGAACCAACTCGTCGGATCCGCCGTCGGGTTCAACCTGCCGTCGATCGTGCAGGGACTCGGCGTCTCGGGTCCGCTGAACATCGGGCTCGTCACCGGGACGATGGGCCTGGCCATCCTCGCGGGCGTGCTCTTCTTCCCCTGGCTGCAGAGCCGGGTGGGCCGGGACACCGACCTGATCGTGGTGTGCGCGCTCGCCGGGACGGGGATCATGGCCGCATATCTGGCGGTCGACGCCGCCGGAGCACGGTTCGCGCTGCTGTTCGCCGCGAACTTCTTCCTCACCGGGACGCTGCCCCTGTTCTGGTCCGTGGCGATGTCCCGGATGTCGGGTCTGATGGCCGCCGTGGGGCTGGCCTTCATCAACACGATCGGACTGCTCGGCGGCTT
Organism: Streptomyces sp. NPDC001904; assembly: GCF_040297005.1. Lineage (NCBI taxonomy): Bacteria > Bacillati > Actinomycetota > Actinomycetes > Kitasatosporales > Streptomycetaceae > Streptomyces > Streptomyces sp. NPDC001904. The sequence goes on from NZ_JBEOYI010000006.1 coordinate 41,504, forward strand.
CGTCGGGCCACTGGTGTTCGGTGTCATCGAGGACCGCGGCGGTGACGCGGACGCCCCGTTCGTCTTCGTCGTCGTCGCGGGCCTGGTGGGCAGCGTGCTCGCCGCGGCGCTGAAGTGGATGGTGGGCCGCGAGGAGCGGACCGGCGTGCCCGCCGTGGCAGCGGCCGTCGACTGAACGAACCCTCGCCCCGTTGTTGGGCGGTTGCCCAGGTGACGCCCCGGTCACCTGGGCAACCGCCCGTTCCTCTTCCCAGGCGGCAGGGCGGATGCCTATCCTCCGGCCATGAACGACGAGTCGGCGCTGCGCCGCGAGCTGGCCCTGACGCTGCTCACCGATCTCGACCCGCTGATCGCCGACCTGGCGGCCGACATCTGCGCCCACAGCACGCGCTACGCCAGTGGCCGTCCCGTCTCGCGCGAGGACCTCGAACGCACCCTGCGCGGCAACATGGAGCTGGCGCTCGGCGAGTTCGGCCGGCTGCCCGGTGACCGGTGCCGCTTCGAGGCCGTCGCCGCGGACAACGGGCGTCTGCGCGCCGAGCAGGGCATGCCGCTGGCCACCGTGCTGAAGGCCTACCGGCGCGGCGGGCGCGTCCTGTGGCAGGCCATGGCCGACTGGATGCGGGACCGGCCCCCGTCCCAGCAGCGGCTGATGGGTGACATGGCCGGCGCGGTGTGGGAGACCATCGACCGGTTCTCCTCCGAGATGGCCGACTCCTACCGGCTGCGCACCCTGGAGCTGGAGCATCGTGACGCGTCCCGGCGCGGCGCCCTGTTCGAGGCGCTGCTCGACGGCCGGGCCGGCGACCCGGCGGTGGCCGCCGCGGCCGCCTCCGCCCTCGGCGTGCCGCGCCACGACCGGTACGTGGTGGTCCTCGTCGCCCAGGACGCCCGTGACCCCGCCTCGCCGCCCGATCCCGGGCCCGCCCTGGAGACGGCCGGCATGTGGTCGTTCTGGCGCTCGCGCGGCGAGACCGTGGCGGGCCTCGTCCGGCTGGGGGCGCACGAGCCCGCGGTGCTCGTCGACATGCTGCGCGCCCATCTCGGCTACCGCGCCGGGGTCTCCCCCGCCTTCACCGAACTCGCCCTGGCCGACCAGGGGCTGCGGCTCGCCCGGCTGGCTCTCGACACCCTGGCGCCGGGCCACGGCGAGGTCGCCGAACTCGACGAACGGCTGGTGCACGCCGCACTCGGTACGGAGCCGGAGATCGCCGAGCGGCTGGTCGCGCGCTATCTGGACGGGGTGCTGAGCAGCGGCGTCGAGGGACCCGCCCTGCTCACGACGTTGCGGGTGTGGCTCGACTCGGGCTGCTCGGCGTCGCGCACCGCCACCCGGCTGTTCTGTCACCGCAACACGGTTCTCAACCGCATCAGCCGGGTCGCCGAACTCACCGGCTGGCCCGCCGAGTCCGGCGAGGCCCGGCTCGGCTGGGCGCTGGCCCTGCGCGCGCTCGAACTGGCTCCCTGAGCACATAGGGCACGGGCCACGGGTGGCCGCTGCCCAGCGCGCCGCCGGTGATGGTGGGCAGTTGCACATGGTGCCCGGTGGGGCGATGCCGGAAGCTGAGGCGGCCCGACCCGACCGCGCGTCCGTCCGACCGGGGCGTCGGCCACTCGAACGTGCACACATGCAAGGGAGCCGCTGTGCAACTGAGCGTCGCCACCGTCCTTCAGGAATCCGCCGCCCGCCACGCCGACCGCATCGCGGTCGTCGACGGCGACGTCCGCGTCAGCTACCGCACGCTGTGGCGCGAGGCCCTCCGCTTCGCCGCCCGGCTGCGGGCCCACGGCATCGGGCCGGGCGACCGCGTCGCCCTGCTGCTGCCCAACACCGTCGACTTCCCCCGCGCCTACTACGCGGTGCTCGCCGCAGGCGGGACCGTGGTTCCGGTGCACGCCCTGCTCGTCGCGGACGAGGTCGTCCATGTGCTGAAGCACAGTGGCTGCCGGGCCATCGTCACCGCCGAGCCGTACGGGCCGGTGGCGCGGGCCGCCGCAGAGGCCGCCGGGGTCGAGGTGCTCCACGTGAATGTCGACGGCGCCGACGGGGACGGCGGCGACGAGCAGTCGGCCGTCGCCGAGCCGCGCGATGCCGACGACACCGCCGTGATCCTGTACACCAGCGGTACCACGGGCCGGCCCAAGGGCGCCCTGCTCACCCACGCCAACCTGGTGCTGAACGCGTCGGTGTGCGCACAGGACCTGTTCGCCCTCACCCCGGACGACGTGGTCCTCGGCTGCCTGCCGCTGTTCCACAGCTTCGGCCAGTCCTGCGCCATGAACGCCGCCCTGCGCGCCGGGGCCACGCTCGTCCTCTGCCCGCGTTTCACCGGCCCGGGCACGCTGGAGCTGATGGCGCGCGAAGGCGTCACGGTCTTCATGGGCGTACCGACGATGTACCACGCGCTGGTCGAGGCGGCCACGGACGACGAGCGGCGGCCCGCGCTGCGGATGGCCGTCTCCGGGGGCGCGGCCCTGCCCGTCGCGCTCTTCGAACGTTTCGAGACCACGTTCTCCACCATGGTCCTGGAGGGGTACGGGCTGACGGAGACGTCTCCGGCGGCCACCTTCAACCAGCCGGCGTTCGGCCGCAGGCCGGGCACCGTCGGCCATCCGATCTGGGGTGTCGAGGCGGGCATCGCCGACGCCGAGACCGACGACCGCACGGTGCTGCTCGCGGAAGGCGAGGTCGGGGAGGTCGTGCTGCGCGGTCACAACATCTTCGCGGGCTACCTCGACGACCCGGCGGCGAGCGCGGCCGCCGTCGTCGACGGCTGGTTCCGTACCGGTGACCTCGGGGTGCGGGACGCCGAAGGGCGCCTCAGCATCGTCGACCGCAAGAAGGACCTCATCATCCGCGGCGGCTTCAACGTCTACCCGCGCGAGGTGGAGGAGGTGCTCGCCCGGCATCCGGCCGTCGCCCAGGTGAGCGTCATCGGCCTGCCCGACGAGGAGCGCGGCGAGGAGGTGTGCGCCGCCGTCGTGCTGCGGCCGGGCACCACGGTCAGCGGCGAGGACATCGTCGCCTGGGCCCGCGAGCGGCTCGGCCGGCACAAGTACCCGCGTGTCGTGCGCCTGTTGAGCGAGCTGCCGCTCGGTCCGAGCGGCAAGATCCTCAAGCGGGAACTGCAGAAGGAGTGCCGATGAGCGTCGTCGAGACCACGAGCGGAGCGGTGCGCGGCCGCGTCGAGGGCGGGGTGACGGTCTTCCGGGGCATCCCGTACGCGGCACCGCCGGTCGGTCCGCTGCGGCTGCGGCCCCCGGAGCCGGCCGACCCCTGGGACGGGGTCATGGAGGCCGCGGACTTCGGCCCCACCGCCCCCAAGAACCCGTACGCCGCGCCCCTGGACGCGCTGCTGCCCGATCCGGACGTGCCCGGCGACGGCTGGCTCAACCTCAATGTGTGGACGCCCGCGCCGGACGGTGACCCGCGCCCGGTGATGGTCTGGATCCACGGCGGCTCCCTGCGCAACGGCTCCTCGGCCGTGCCGGTCTACGACGGCCGGGCGTTCGCCCGGGACGGCGTGGTGCTCGTCTCCCTCAACTACCGCCTCGGCATCGAGGGGTTCGGCGTCTTCCCCGACGCCCCGGCCAATCTCGGACTGCGCGACCAGCTGGCCGCGCTCGCCTGGGTGCGGGACAACATCCGTCGCTTCGGCGGCGACCCGGACAACGTGACGGTGTTCGGCGAGTCCGCGGGCGCCATCAGCATCGGTGCCCTGCTGGCGAGTCCGCACGCGAAGGGGCTCTTCCACCGGGCGGTGCTGCAGAGCGGCGCGCCTTCGGCCGTGTCCCGGGACTCCGCCGCGCGCACCACCGCCGCCATCGCCGAACAGCTCGGCATCGAGGCCACCGCGGAGGCCTTCGCCGCTGCCGATCCCGGCCGCCTGCTCGCCGCTCAGCGGGATGTCACCCGGCGCGGCAATCCGCTGACCGGCGGCCTCGGTTTCCAGATCGTCGTCGACGGCGATGTCGTCCCCGAGGATCCCGTCACGGCGCTGGCGCGGGGCGCGGCCGACGGCGTCGACGTGCTCCTCGGCAGCAACACCGACGAGTACCGGCTGTGGTTCGTGCCCAGCGGTCTCGTCGACCGGATCGGCCGGGTCACGCTGCGTGCCGCCCTGCTCAAGCAGCGGGCCCCGTGGCGCGCCCCGCGCGTCTACCGGGCCGCGCGGCCCGGCGCGTCCCCGGGCGAGATCCTCGGCGCCATCGCGACCGACACCCTGCTGCGCGTTCCGTTCAACCGGCTCGCCGACGCGCGCACGGGCCGGCCCGGGCGCACGTTCCTCTACGAGTTCGCCTGGCCGTCGCCCGTGCAGCGGCTCGGCGCCTGCCACGCCCTGGAGATCGGCTTCGTCTTCGACACGCTCGGCACGGCGGACAGCCGCCTGCTCACCGGGGACGGCGCCCCGCAGGAACTGGCCGACGCGATGCACGGCGCCTGGGTCTCGTTCGCCGCCACCGGCGACCCCGGCTGGCCCCGGTGGGACGACGGCCGGCCGGTCATGACCTTCGCCGCAGACGGCGCGCGGGTGGTCCCCGCTCCCCGCGAGGAGGAGCGCTGCCTGTGGCGCTGACCGCGTCCCGCACCACCACCTCCACACCCGCACCCGCACCCGCACGGACACGACAGGGAGACCGCTCCATGAAGATCCGTCCCCGCGCTCTGGCCGCCTCCGCCGCGCTCTGCGCGGCCGTCGCCGCCGCTCCCCCCGCCGTCGCTGCCGACAGCGGCGGCGGGCTCAGCTACGTGGCGTTGGGCGATTCCTACGCCGCAGCGCCGCTCGTCCTGCCGACCGACACCACGGACCGCGCGTGTCTGCGGTCGCTGGCCGACTATCCGCACGTCGCGGCCAGGGAACTGGGCGCCTCCTTGACCGACGTCAGTTGTTCCGGCGCCACCTCCGACGACTTCACGACCTCCCAGTTCCCGGGGACGGCACCGCAGTACGACGCGCTGAGCGAGGACACGGACGTCGTCAGCATCACCATCGGCGGTAATGACACGGCCCTGTTCAACCTTGCGGTGAGCTGCGTGAACGTCCTGCCGAAGCCGCTCGGCACCAGCTGCGCCGAGCGCAACACCGCCGGCGGGACGGACAAGGTGCAGGCGGCCATCGACGCCTGGGCCCCCACGTTCGACACCGTCCTGGACACGATCCACCGGCGCGCGCCCCACGCCCGCGTGCTCGTCGTCGGGTACGGCGCCTACCTGCGGCCCGGCGGCTGCTACCCGGCGCAGCCGTTCTGGAAGGAGGACGCCGACTATCTCCAGGGGAAGGTCGATCACCTCGGCGCGGTCCTGCGTGAGGCCGCCGCCCGGCACGGGGACACGTTCGTGGACACCGCCGCCCTCGGCGCCGGGCACGACGCGTGTGCGGCGCCCGCCGACCGTTACGTCGAGGGCGCCGTCTCCACCCGTGACGCGTTCCCCCTGCATCCGAACGCGACCGGTTCGCGGGCCTTCGGGAAGGCGGTGGCCGCCGCGGTCCGCCGCTGACGGACACCTCCCGGCCCAGGCGGCTGCATCCGACACGGCCCGGCGAACTGAACGGTGGTTGACACGACGTGTCCGATTCACGGATCCGCCGTGCTTCGTCAGCTTCCGCCGTCAGAGGTGACCGATGTCAGCCGGTTCTCAGTTGAATCACCCGTCGCCCGGGGATCTCGCGCTGTTCGCCCTCGACGGTGATCTGTCGGAGGAGGCCGAGCGCCATGTGCGGGACTGCGCGTCGTGCCGATCGACACTCGCGCAGTTCGTACGCGTGACGGAGGCCGCCCGGGCCGGTGCGACGGACCCGGTGCGGCCTCCGGCAGAGGTGTGGGAGACGATCCGCGACCAGCTGTAGCTCAGGTGCGCGAGCCCGTGGGGGTGCCGCCCGCGGGCAGGCCACGGCGCGCGATGGACTCCCTCGCCGCTTCCCGGGGGTGCCGGCGGCGCCAGTAGGGGTTGTCGTGGGGCAGCCTGCTGGACACCCGGCCGTACATCCCGAACGTGAGGATGACCAGGCCCATCACGAAGCTGAAGATGACGTTGGTCATGCCGAAGCCGAGCACGTTCGCGCCCTTGTCCAGGATGAAGATGTGGACGAAGCCGCTGATCAGGAACAGGGTGCCCACGACCATGTTGAGCGTGGAGGCGACGTTGCCGCCGATGACGGCTCCGGCGATCAGGGCGACGCCGACGACGACCGAGATGAGACTGAGGACGCCGTTGGTGGACATGCCCGCGATGTGGCTGCCGTCCGTGTCGAACGGGCTGAGCTGATCGGCGAAGCCGAGGCAGCCGAAGACGAGCAGCACGACGCCGCAGAACGCGGCGCCCCACCGGTACACCTGGGACAGTTTGTGATCGACGGGAAGTTCGTCCTTGAGTTCCATGATGCGGGCACCTTTCTGGTCCACCACGTCCAGTAACCCCTCCCGGAGATCACTTCGCCCCGTTTTGCCCTCTTGGTTGCACGTGATCCGGAACATCACTCCTTGCTGAGCCGGCTCGGCCACCAGGACTTCGGTCCGATGTCCCTGACCAGTGCGGGAACCAGCAGAGAGCGGACGACCAGGGTGTCGAGGAGCACGCCGAAGGCGACGATGAAGGCGATCTGGACGAGGAACGCCAACGGGATGACCCCGAGGGCGGCGAAGGTCGCGGCCAGGACGACACCGGCCGAGGTGATCACCCCGCCCGTGGCCACGAGCGCCTTGAGGATGCCCTCGCGGACGCCGTGTTCCAGGGACTCCTCCCGGGCCCGCGACATCAGGAAGATGTTGTAGTCCACGCCCAGCGCGACGAGGAACACGAACCCGTACAGGGGCACGGAGGCGTCGGTGCCGGAGAAGCCGAAGACGTGCCGGAACACCAGCGAGGAGATGCCGAGCGTCGCGGCGAAGTTGAGCGCCACCGTCGCGACCAGGATCAGCGGCATCAGGACGGAGCGCAGCAGCCCGACGAGGATGACCAGGATGATGGCGAGCACCACGGGGACGATCAGCGCGCGGTCGTGTTCGGCGGTGCGCTGGGTGTCGTACTGCTGGGCGGTGTAGCCGCCGACCAGGGCGTCGGCGCCGTCGATCCCGTGCAGGGCGGTGCGCAGCCGGGCGACGGTGGCCTTGGCGGCGTCGCTGTCGGCGGCGTCCTCGAGCGTGACGTCCACGCGGATCCTGCCGTCCACGACCCGGGCCTTCCCGGCGCCGGGGCGGCCCTGCCCGGTCACCGGCGTCACGTCGGCGACTCCGGGCACCGCCTTGGCCCGCCCGACGATCCGCGCCTCGTGGTCGGCGTCGGCGATCACGACGGCCGGGTTGCCGGAGCCGCCCGGGAAGTGCTCGGCGAGGGTGGCCTGGGCGGTGACCGACGGGGCGTCGTTGACGAAGATCTCGTCGAGGGGCACGCCCTTGGCGTTCAGGGTGGGGGCGAAGGCGGCGCAGGCCAGGAGGCCGATCAGCGCGACGGCCCAGATCCGGCGCGGCGACTGCCCGACGCGGTGGGCGATGCGCCGCCACACGCCGTGGCCGCCGCCTGCGGCCTCCGCCGGCTTGGGCCGTGCGGGCCAGTAGGCGGCGTTGCCCAGCAGGACCAGGGCCGCCGGCAGGAAGGTGAGGGTGGTCAGGACCGCGCAGACGATGCCGATGGCGCCCACCGGGCCGAGGGCGCGGTTGTTGGTGAGGTCGCTGAGCAGCAGGGCGAGCAGGCCGAGCGCGACCGTGGCGGCGCTGGCGACGACGGCCCCGGTGGAGCGGCGCAGAGCGGCGCGCATCGCGGTGAACCGGTTCTCCCCCGCGGCCAGCTCCTCGCGGTAGCGGGCGGTGAGCAGCAGGGCGTAGTCGGTGGCCGCGCCGATCACCAGGATCGACAGGATGCCCTGGACCTGGCCGTCGACCCGGACGACGTCGTGGTCGGCGAGGACGTAGACGACGGCGCAGGCGACCCCCAGGGCGAACACCGCGCCGAGGATGATCACGAAGGGGAGCAGGACGCTCCGGTAGACCAGCAGGAGGATGACCAGGACCGTGATCAGGGCGACGCCGAGGAGGAGTCCGTCGATCCCGGCGAAGGCGTCGGAGAGGTCGGCCTGACTGGCGGCCGGTCCGGCGAGCACCGCCGTGGCGCCGGTGACCGCGTCCGCGCGGTCGGAGATCCGGTCGAGGGTGGGCGCCAGGTCGTCGCCGAGGTCGGGCCGGAGCTGGACCACGCCCTCCAGGGCCTTGCGGTCGCCCGACGGGATCGCGGGCGAGACCTGGCCGACCACCCCCGGCGTGCCCTTCAGCGTGGCCAGCGCGCGGGTGGCGGCGCCGCGCTGCGCGCTGTCGAGGGTGCCCTTGTCGTCGGCGGTCCAGACGACGATCACCGGCAGCGTCTCGTCGTCCTGGAAGGCCCGCTGCGCCTCGATCACCCGGGTCGATTCGGCGCTGCGCGGCAGGAAGGCGGCCTGGTCGTTGGTGGACACCTCGCCCAGGCGCCCGGCATAGGGACCCAGGGTGCCGCCGACGGCGAGCCAGACGAAGAGCAGGACAAGAGGCACGAGCCACCGAGTACCTCGGGGGGTGCGGGACATGGTTCTCCCAGAGCAGCGACAGCGGGGATCTCGGAACAGTCGGAGACACAGGAATCTCAACGCCAAAGTATCTTAATGATTGAGCTAAAAATCTCCGACGCGGGGTTCCGTGGTCATCATTCGCCGACTGCCCGCCGATCGGATGCGGCATGCCCCGGTCGGCCGGGATCAGCCGCGCTGCGCGCTCCGGGTTTCGGCCAGTTCTTCGTTGAGGACGTTCAGAAAGCGCAGGACGACGGCCAGTTCGGGCTCGTCGAAGCGGCGCCTGGCCCGCTCCGTGGCCTCGGCGAGCGGGGTGAAGTGCTTGCGGGCCTGCGCCTGCGCGCTGGGCACGTAGTGCAGGTGGACGACCCGCCGGTCCGCGCTCTCGCGGACCCGCTTGACGTGTCCGGCGCGCTCCAGGCGGTCCACGCAGGCGCTGACGGCGCCCGAGGTGAGCCCGAGGCGCTGCCGCAGCAGGCTGGGGGTGAGGGGCGTCTCGGAGTCCAGGATGGCGGCGAGCGCCTGGACGTCCGTGGGGTGCAGTTCCTGCCCGGCCGCGAAGGCGTGAATGAGCCGGTTCAGTTCGCCGTTGAGCCGGCGCAGCTCGACGGCGAGGGCGCGCAGGTCCGGGTGCGACGGCGCGGACGCGGGCTCCGGGTCGCCGGCGGCGGGGCCCCCTCGGGGTTCACGGTTGTCCACTCGCTCACCCTATCGACGCCGTCCGCGATCCCCCGCCCCGCGACCGCTCGCGCCCCTGTTCACACCCCCTGTCACGGCGTGGCCCACCGTCCACCAATCCGCCGCCCGACCCGCTCCGGATCATCCATGAGACCGCGCCCGCGGTCACCGGGGAGGAGAGGCGATGACGTCGATATCGGGGCAGAACCCCGGGGAGGCCGGACGGCGGACCGCCGACCGGTCCGGAACGCGGCGCACCGCCGTGATCGGCAGCGGCGTGGCCGGACTGACCGCCGCACACGTCCTGGGCCGCGCGCACCAGGTCACCCTGTACGAGGCCGACGCCCGGCTCGGCGGTCACGCCCACACGCACGAGACGACTTCGTCGGACGGTGCGCGGCACCGCGTCGACTCGGGCTTCATCGTGCACAACCGCGCCACCTACCCGAACCTGCTGCGGCTGTTCGCCGAACTCGGCGTCGCCACCCAGGAGTCGGAGATGAGCATGTCGGTGCGGTGCGAGGGATGCGGCCTGGAGTACGCGGGCGCCAAGGGCCCCGGCGGCTTGTTCGCCCGTCCCCGCAACGCTCTGCGCGGCCCCTATCTCCGGCTGCTCACCGAGGTACCGGCCTTCCACCGTGCGGCGAGCCGCACGCTCGACGAGGACCCCGGCTGCTCACTGACGCTGGGCGGGTTCCTGGACCGCGAGGGCTTCTCGCCGTACTTCCGTACGCACTTCATGACCCCGCTCGTCTCGGCGGTCTGGTCCTGCGACTCCGCCACCGCCCAGGCCTACCCGGCGGTGTATCTGTTCCGGTTCCTCCGGCACCACGGGATGCTCTCGGTGAGCGGATCACCGACGTGGCGCACCGTCACGGGCGGCTCCCGCAGCTATGTCGACCGGGTGGCCGACGGGGTGCACGAGGTACGGCTCGGCAGCCCGGTCCGGTCCGTGCGGCGGCACCCGGACGGGGCCGACGTCACCACGGAGGACGGCGTCACCGCCTCGTACGACTCCGTGGTGGTCGCCACCCATCCGGACCAGGCACTGAGGCTGCTGGCCGACGCCACGCCGCTCGAGAAGACGGTTCTCGGCGCGTTCCGGTACTCCCGCAACACCACGCTGCTGCACACCGACACCCGCCTGCTGCCCCGCGCCCGCCGGGCCCGCGCCTCCTGGAACTATCTGATGCCGTCCTGCGCGGCGGGCGCCGACCGGGTCCGGGTCAGCTACGACATGAACCGGCTGCAGCACCTGACCGCGCCCGAGACCTACGTCGTCACCCTCGGCGGTGAGGACCGGGTCGCACCGGACCGGGTGCTGGCCCGCATGGTGTACGAACACCCCGTCTACACACCGGAGTCGGTCGCCGCGCAGCAGCGGCTGCACGAACTGGACTCCGCCGTCACGGCGTTCGCGGGCGCTTATCACGGCTGGGGGTTCCACGAGGACGGCTGCCGCTCGGGGGTGGCGGCCGCCGCGGCGCTGGGAGTGCGCTGGTGACGGCCGCGCCCGCCCTGTACGACGTCGCGGTCGTCCACGTACGCACCGCGCCGCTGCGCCACACCCTGCGCCACCGCACCTACATGTGGCTCATCGACGCCGACCGGCCCCCTGAACTGCCCTTCCTGCTGCGGCCGTGGGCGCGGTTCGACCCCCGTGACCACTTCACGGGTCTGGCGCCGTCCGTCCGTGCCGGGCTCGACGCCTTCCTGGCGGAGCACGGGGTGGATCTGGCGGGCGGCCGGGTGCTGATGCTCGCTCATGCGCGGGTACTCGGGTACGTGTTCAACCCGCTCACCCTCTACTGGTGCCACGGCCCCGACGGCGCGCTGCGCTGCGTCGTCGCCGAGGTCCACAACACGTACGGCGAACGGCACAGCTATCTGCTGCACCCCGACGGCGCGGGGCGGGCGACGACCGGCAAGGAGTTCTACGTCTCGCCGTTCTTCCCCGTCGACGGCCGTTACCGCATGCGCCTGCCCGCTCCCGGCGACCGGGTCGACCTCACCGTGCAGCTGGAGCGGGAGGGCGGCCGGCCCTTCACCGCAACCGTTCGCGGTACGCGGCACGAAGCACGGGCGCGGACCCTGCTGCGGCTGGCCGTGCGCCGGCCGTGGTCCACGCTCGCCGTGGCCGCCGCCATCCGGTGGCACGGCGTGCGCCTGTATCTGCGCGGGCTTCCGGTCCAGCCCCGGCCCGCTTCACGACGATGCCCGGAGAACCACCGATGAGAACAGACGAATCCCCCTCGACCACGGCGTTCCGCGGCACGGCGCGGCCCTCTTCCGTCGATCCGGTCCGCTGGCCGGACGTCGCGGCGACACCCCGGGCCTCACGGGCCCGCACCGCGCTCGCCGCCGCCGTCGTCCGGCACGCCCTGGAGCGGCTGCCGCTGCGGGTCCGGTTCGCCGACGGCACCGAGCTCGGCCGGGGCGGCCCGCTCCTGGAGGTCCACCGGCCGCGGGACTTCCACGCCAGGATCGGCCGCGACGGTCTGATCGGGTTCGGCGAGTCCTACATGGCGCGGGAGTGGGACGCCCCCGACCTGGTGGCGGTGCTGACCGTGCTGGCGGCGCACGCGGCCGATCTGGTGCCCGCGCCGCTGCAGCGGCTGCGCGGCCTGTGGGCGCTGCGCCGGCCCGCCGCGCAGCGCAACAGCCCGGACGGCTCCCGCGAGAACATCAGCCACCACTACGACCTGTCCAACGACCTGTTCGCGCTGTTCCTCGACGAGACGCTCAGCTATTCGTCGGCCGCCTTCCGTGCGCTGCCCGCCGAGTGGAACCTGCTCGCCGACGCTCAGCGGCGCAAGATCGACCGGCTGCTCGACCTCGCCGAGGTGGGCGAGGGCACGCGGGTGCTCGAGATCGGGACCGGCTGGGGCGAGCTCGCGCTGCGCGCCGCAGCCCGCGGCGCGCACGTCACCTCCCTCACTCTCTCCCACGAGCAGCGGGACCTGGCGCGCGAGCGGATCGCGGCGGCGGGTCTCGCCGACCGGGTCACCGTCGAGCTGTGCGACTACCGGGAGGCCCGCGGCACGTACGACGCCGTCGTGAGCGTCGAGATGATCGAGGCCGTCGGCGCCGAGTTCTGGCCCGTGTACTTCCGTACGCTCGACGCCCGCCTCGCCCCGGGCGGCCGGGTCGCGCTCCAGGCCATCACGATGCCGCACGACCGGATGCTGGCCAGCAGCTCCACGTACACCTGGATCCAGAAGTACATCTTCCCCGGCGGTCTGCTGCCGTCCGTGGAGGCGGTGGCGGAGGTCGTGCGCGACCACACCGCGCTCACCGTCGCCCGCCGGGACGGCTACGGCGCCCACTACGCCGAGACGCTGCGTCTGTGGCGCGAGCGGTTCACCGCACGCGCGGACGAGGTCGACGCGCTCGGCTTCGACGAGACGTTCCGCCGCATGTGGACGTTCTATCTCGCCTACTCCGAGGCCGGGTTCCGCTCCGGATACCTCGACGTCCAGCAATACCTGTTCACCAAGGAGGCCTCCGTCCGATGAAGACCGCACGTCCCGTCCGCACCGGCGCCGCCCACCGGCTGGCAGCTCTCGCCGCGACCGCGCTCGGCGGGCCGCTCCCGGTCCGGCTGCGCACCTGGGACGGCTCCGAGTCGGGGCCCGTCGACGCCCCCGTGGTCGTCGTGCGCTCCCGCCGGGCGCTGCGCCGACTGCTGTGGCAGCCGGGCGAGCTGGGGCTCGCACAGGCCTATGTGACCGGTGAGATCAACGTGGAGGGCGACCTGGCCACCGGTCTGCGCACCATGTGGGCGGCGGCCAGGGAACGCCGGCTGCACCCGCCCCGCCTCACGATCGCCGACCGGGCCAACGCCGTCGGCACGGCGGCCCGGCTGGGCGCGGCCGGCCCGCCGCCCGCGCCGCCCGCGTCCCAGGCGCGGCTGCGCGGCGTCCTGCACAGCAGGTCCCGCGACCGGGCCGCCATCAGCCACCACTACGACCTGTCCAACGCGTTCTACCGGCTGCTCCTCGACGAGACCATGGCCTACTCGTGCGGCTACTGGGCGTCCGACGCACCGGAGTTCGGCCCGGCGGACGCGCAGCGCGCCAAGCTGGAACTGATCTGCCGCAAGCTGGGCCTGGTGGAGGGCGCGCGGCTGCTCGACATCGGCTGCGGCTGGGGTTCGCTCACGCTGTACGCGGCCGAACGGCACGGGGCGCGGGTGACGGCGGTGACGCTCGCCGCCGAGCAGGCCGCGTACGTCCGGGAGCAGGTGCGCGAACGAGGCCTGGAGGACCGGGTCGACGTGGTGTGCCAGGACTACCGCGACATCACGGGCGGCGGCTACGACGCGGTCGCCACCGTCGAGATGGGCGAGCACGTCGGCGACGCCGAGTACCCCGCGTTCGCCGCGTCCCTGCACCGGCTGGTCCGGCCCGCGGGGCGGGTCCTGGTGCAGCAGATGTCGCGCGGGACCGTGGCGCCCGGCGGCGGTGCCTTCATCGAGGCGTACATCGCCCCCGACATGCACATGCGGCCGCTGGGCGAGACCGTGGCGCTGCTGGAGTCGGCCGGCCTGGAGGTGCGGTCGACGGAGTCGCTGCGCGAGCACTACGTGCGGACGGTCGACGCCTGGCACCGCACCCTGGAGGAGCGCTGGAGCGAGGTCGTACGGCTGGTCGGCGAGGAGACGGCCCGGGTGTGGCGGCTGTATCTGGTCGGCGGTGGCCTGGCGTTCGACGAGCGGCGCATGGGCGTCGACCAGATCCTCTCGGTCCGGCCGACCGCCGACGGCCACGTCGCGATGCCCGCGACGCAGCGGGACTGGTACACGGGGCTGGCGGAGCTGTGAACGGCTTTCCCTGGGCGGACTTCGCGGCGGGCCTCGGCTGGTCGGCCGCCGCCGCGCTCGCCGTGCTGCTCGCCACCTTCGCCGTGGCGCTGCGCAAGGGGCTGCACCGGATCGTCGACGTCGCGTGGGGGCTCGGGTTCACGGCGGTGGCCCTGGTGAGCTACGCGGCGTCGGCGGGCAGTGGCGATCCGGGCCGCCGGGTGCTCGTGACCGTGCTGACCGCGGTGTGGGGCGTCCGGCTCGCCGTCCACATCGCCCGGCGCGGCCGCGGGCACGGCGAGGACCCGCGCTACGAACGGATGCTGGCGAAGGCGCCGGGCAGCCGGAACCTCTACGCCCTGCGCATGGTCTACCTGTTGCAGGGAGCGCTCGTCTGGCTGGTGTCGCTGCCGGTCCAGGCGGCGGGGTACGTGCCCGGGCCGATGAGCGGGTTCGCCTGGGCGGGTGGCGCTTTGTGGGCCGTCGGGATGGTCTTCGAGGCGGTGGGTGACGCCCAGCTCGCCCGGTTCAAGGCGGACCCGGCGGCGAAGGGCCGGATCATGGACCGGGGCCTGTGGCGCTACACCCGGCATCCCAACTACTTCGGTGACTTCTGTGTGTGGTGGGGCCTGTTCCTGCTGACCTGCGACTCGCTCCCGGCGGCGGCCGTCAGTGTGGTCTCCCCGGTGGTGATGACCCTGCTGCTGACGAAGGGCAGCGGCAAGCGCCTGTTGGAACAGCACATGGCCGGGCGGCCGGGCTATACCGAGTACGTGGCGCGGACCAGTGGCTTCTTCCCCTGGCCGCCGCGCCGCTGACCGCGGTAGGCCCACTCGGAAGGAACGGCGCACGGTGCCTGAGAACGACACGGACGTGGCGGCCCACTGGCTCTTCGGGGACCAGTTGGGGCCGCACTTCCTCACGGCGGGACCCGACGGGCCGCACCGGGACACTCCGGTGCTGATGGTGGAGTCCCGTGGGGTGTTCCGGCGCCGCAGGTTCCATCGTGCCAAGGCACATCTGGTCCTCTCGGCGATGCGGCACCGGGCGGCCGAACTCGGCGACCGTGTCATCTACGTGCGGGCCGACAGCTATGTGCAAGGGGTGCGCGAGGCCGTCGGCGACGCCCCGCTGACGGTCCATCACCCGACGTCCCGCGCGGCCCTGAAGCTGGTCCGCGCCCGCTCCTCGACGCGGGTGCTGCCGGCCCGCGGGTTCCTCGTCGGCCACGACGACTTCCGGGAGTGGGCGGCGCGGAGCGGTTCGGGACAGCTGCGCCAGGAGACCTTCTACCGGTGGGTGCGCGGCAACCACGACCTGCTGATGGACGGCGCCGAGCCGGTCGGCGGGCGCTGGAACCTCGACCACGACAACCGCGAACCGGCGCCGCGCGGTGCGGCGGACCTCGGGGTGCCCGCCCCCTACCGGCCGCGTGAGGACGACATCGACGCGGAGGTCCGCGCGGATCTCGACCGCTGGCAGCGCGAGGGCACGGTGGAGTTCCTCGGCGACGACGGTCCGCGCCGCTTCCCCGCCACCCGCCGCGAGGCGCTGGCCGCGCTGCGGCGATTCCTGGAGTTCCGGCTGCCGACGTTCGGCACGTACGAGGACGCCGTCCTCGCCGCGGACCCCGTCATGAGCCACAGCCTGCTGTCCTCGTCGCTCAATCTCGGCCTGCTGGACCCCGCGGAGTGCGTCGAGGGCGCCGAGGCCGAGTACCGCGCCGGGCGGGCGCCGCTCAACAGCGTCGAGGGCTTCGTGCGGCAGATCGCCGGGTGGCGGGAGTACGTGTGGCAGCTCTACTGGCACTTCGGCCCGGAGCACCGGACGGCGAACGCCCTGCGGGCGCACGGCGAGGTGCCGTCCTGGTGGGAGGAGCTGGACTCCGGCGCGGTGCAGGCCAACTGTCTGTCGCACGTGCTGGACGACGTGCGCTCGACGGGCTGGACGCACCACATTCCCCGGCTCATGATCCTGGGGAGCTATGCCCTGCAGCGCGGCTGGGACCCGGCCGAGGTGACGGACTGGTTCCACCGCGCGTTCGTCGACGGCTACGACTGGGTGATGGTGCCGAACGTGATGGGCATGTCCCAGTTCGCGGACGGCGGGCGGATGACGACGAAGCCGTACACGTCGGGCGGCGCCTACCTGAACCGGATGACCGACTACTGCGGCGACTGCCGCTTCAAGCCGACGGTGCGGGTGGGCGACGACGCGTGCCCGTTCACGGCCGGGTACTGGGCGTTCCTGCACCGGCACCGGACCCGCTTCGAGCACAATCCGCGGATGGCTCAGGCGGTCCGTGGACTGGGCCGCCTGAGCGATCTGGACGCCCTGCTCGCACAGGAGCGGGACCGTACCGACTGACGCGTGCCCTCAGGCGGGCAGCCGCATCAGCGCCACCGGGTCGGAGGTCGGCCGGTCGGATCCGCCCGCCGGTTCGACGGTGATCCCCATGCCGGACGCCCCGTCCACGGATCCGTTCAGCAGGACGGTCTGGTCGCGGCGCCCCGCGTCCATGAGTCCGGCCGCCCGCATGGTGCCGCCGTCGTCGTACCACAGCTGGTAGACCTTGCCCCGGGGCGGCTCGGCCATCCCGCTGACGACGAGGACGGCCTTGTCCTGCGCGGCGGAGACGACGACGGTGCCGCTGGCGCCGCCCGCCAGTCGGGCCGTGCCGGTCCTGGCGTCCGGCGCCGCGAGCACGGCGGCGATCCGGTCGCTGCTCCGCTCCGCCTGCCGGGCCTGTTGCACCGCGTCGTCGGCGCGCTGGTGCTGCCAGACCGCGACACCGCCGAGGGAGGCCGCCGCGGCCAGGCACGCCGCCAGCGCCCACTGCGAAAGCACGCGCCGCCGCGCGGCTCCCGTGCGGATGGTCTGGGCGGCGCCCGGCTCGCCGGGCGGCTCCTGGCGCACCGTGGTGATCCGGCGCAGCACCTGCTCGCGCAGTTCGGGGCGCGGTTCGTCGGTCGCGGCCAGGCCCAGCCGGGCGGCGGTCGCGGTCAGTTCGGCGGTCTCCTGGGCGCAGGCCTCGCAGTCCGCGAGATGCCGTTCGAACGCCTCGCGCTCCTCGTCGGTCAGTGCGTGCACCGCGTAGGCACCCGTCAGTGTGTGCAGGTCGGCGGTCATGCGGTCACCCCCAGGCAGTCGCGCAGCCGGATGAGCCCGTCCCGCAGCCGGGTCTTGACCGTGCCCAGCGGCACGGCGAGCGCCTCGGCGACCTGACGGTAGGTCAGTCCACGGTAGTACGCGAGGGTGACGGCCTGCCGCTGGATCTCGGTCAGGGTGCGCAGGCAGCGCCGCACCTGCTCCCGCTCCAGGCGGGCTTCGACCTGTTCGCTGACCTGGTCGTACTCGGGTGTGTGGTCCAGGAGCGCGGCTCGGCGGTCGCGGGCGGCGGCCGCGTCCACGGACCGTACGCGGTCGATGGCCCGCCGATGGGCCAGGGTGAGGATCCAGTTCATGGCGGTGCCCCGGTCGGAGCGGTAGCGGGGCGCCGTGCGCCAGACCTCGACCAGGATCTCCTGGGCGACCTCCTCGGACTGCGCCCGGTCGCGCAGCACGGCGCGTACGGTGCCGAAGACCGGTCCCGCCACCACGTCGTACACGGACGTGAAGGCTTTCTCATCGCCCAGGGCGACCCGCCCCACCAGTTCCTCGAGGTCCGGCTCGTCGGCCGGACGG
Organism: Streptomyces sp. NPDC001904; assembly: GCF_040297005.1. Lineage (NCBI taxonomy): Bacteria > Bacillati > Actinomycetota > Actinomycetes > Kitasatosporales > Streptomycetaceae > Streptomyces > Streptomyces sp. NPDC001904. The sequence goes on from NZ_JBEOYI010000006.1 coordinate 59,204, forward strand.
CCTCCGATGTGCACGGCTTCTTTCACTGGGTCCTCCGTGGTCTTTGCATGTCCACGGTTAATTCGGAGCCCGCTCCTCAGCGGATTGGTCCGTGGACCGATCCGATCCCGGACCGGCTACGGATCGATGATGAGGGGTCGACGGCGAAGGGGCGCGGCACGGCGCCCGGCACGAAGGGAGCGAACACGGATGACGGTGGACGGGCGCGGGTCGGGTGCGGTGCGCACGGGGGCGCTGGTGCCGGGGAGGGTTCCTTCCCGGGTACGGGCCGCGGTGCTGTTCCTGCACGGCGGGCGGGCCGACAGCCTGGCCACGTCGCGGCCCTGGCACGCGGCGGCCCTGCGGATGCGGCCGTTCGAGGGGGCCGTGGCCGCCGCGCTGCCGGACGACGACGTGCTGCTGGCGCGGGTGCGCTACCGCGTGCGCGGCTGGAACGGCGGGGCGGCCGATCCGCTGCACGACGCCGAGGAAGCCCTCGCGGACCTCGCGCGGTCGGTGGGTGAGGTGCCGGTGGTTCTGGTGGGCCATTCGATGGGCGGTCGGGCGGCGCTGCGGGTCGCGGGCACGCCCTCGGTGAGCGGGGTCCTGGCGCTGGCTCCGTGGTGCCCGGACGGTGAACCGGTGGCTCAGTTGCGGGGCCGGGATCTCGTGGTGCTGCACGGGGACCGGGACCGGGTGACGGATCCCGTGGCTTCGCGGTCCTTCGTGGAGCGGGCGGGGGCGGCCGGCGCGCGGGCCGAGTTCCGGAATGTGCCGGGCGGCGATCACGCGATGCTGCGCCGGGCGGGGTTCTGGCACCGTACGGCGGGTTCCGTCGTGGCGGGGCTGGTGCCGCGCTGACGGTGTGCCGGCCCGTCGCGCCGCGGGAGAGGGCGCGTCAGCGGGGGTCGGCCGCGAGCAGGGCGACCGCCTCGCGCAGCCCGGCGGGTTGGGACGCCCGCTCGACGGTGGCGCCCCGCCAGCCGGGTCCGGCCAGGTGCAGCCGGGGCTGCTGCCGGGCGCCCTGAGGTCCCCAGGCCGACTGGAGAAGGTGCTGGGCCAGCGGGGTGTTCGCCAGGGAGCGGGCCTGCGACCAGAGCATGACCGCGGCGGGGCCGGTGCGGCGCACCGTCGAGACGAGCGCGTCGGCGGGCACGGCCGCGCCCAGCATCCGGGCGGGCCGGCCGGCCTGGAGCAGCGCCGCGTGCACGGCCTCCAGCGGCAGGGTGTGCTGCTCGCCGGGCACACACGCCAGCAGGACGCAGTTGTCGTCACGGCTCGCTTCGGGAAGGCCCAGCAGGAACGGCGTGTTGCGCAGCGCCGTCGACACGTGCCACGACAGCAGGTGCTCGACCTCGACGTACCGGTCGCCGGACGTCTCCCATTTGCGGCCGACCGCGTGCAGGGTCGGCATCATCAGTTCCTCCCAGGCGGCGATCACCCCGTATCTCCGCACGAAGGCGTTCAGCCGTTCCTGGACGGCGGCGGAGTCGAGGCGCAGGGCGGCCCGGATGAGCCCGCGGCACTCGGACCTGACGGTGCCGGGCGGCACCGGCGGGGAGTCGGTCGGGGTCACGCCGGTCGAGTCGGCCGGAGCGTCGGTGCGTCCCGTGTCCGTGGGGTGCGCGGACGCGGCGACGGCGTCCGCGGCGTGGGCCTTGACGACACGCGCGGCCTCGGCGGGCGGCACGCCGGAGGCGGTCAGCCGGCACATCTCCTCGATCATGGCCACGTCCCGGGGTGACCAGCGGCGGTGCCGGCCCTCGTCACGGCGGGCCGGACCGAGGTCGTAGCGCCGGTCCCACGAGCGCAGGGTCGTGGGCGAGATGCCGAGCCGCCGCGCCAGCGAGCCCGATGTGATCCCGGCGCCGTCGGCGGTCGAGGGGCGCCGGGACGATCGCGCCGGAGCATCGCTGGTGTCCATGGATCAACTATATCGATGCGTAACCGCTGCATGCCTGGTGGAGCCTCGAAGACGGCGTCCGATCGCCCCGCCTCCTCGCCACGAGTGCCGCTCGGCACGCTGAACACGATCAGCATCCGGCAAAGCGATGCGTATTCGTTGCGAGTCGAAACGGGCCCGGGCTCCTGGTCAAGGTGAGCCCACTCAGTCGGCCACAGAAGGGCACGGGTCCATGCGCGCTCAAACGATTTCCCGGACGACGGCGGCGCGCGGAGACCTCTGGGCCCCCGTCGAGGAGTCCCTCGCCGACGAGGAGCTCGCGGCCGGTCTGCGCGACGGTCAGGACGCCTGCCTGGAGGCCGCCTACCGCCGCTGGGGCACGCTGGTCCACACCCTGGCCTACCGTTCGCTGGGCGACGCGCGGGAGGCCGAGGACGTCACCCAGCAGGTCTTCCTGGCCGTCTGGCGCGGCCGGGACGGCTACGACCCGGCACGCGGCGCCCTGGCCGGCTGGATCGTCGGCATCACCCGGCGCAAGATCGCCGACGCGCTGCGGGCACGCACCCGGCGCTCCGATCTGGCGTCCGCCGCGGCGGCGGTGCTGACCCTCGCGCCCACGACCGTCGACGACGCCCCGCAGCGCACCCTGGACCGGGTGGTGGTGAGCCACGAGCTGGCGCAGTTGCCCGCGACCCAGCGCCGCGTGCTGGAACTGGCTTTCTTCGCCGATCTCACCCACACCCAGATCGCGCAGGTGACGGGGTGGCCGCTCGGCACGGTGAAGAGCCACTCGAAGCGGGGTCTGCACCGGCTGCGGCTGCGGCTCGTCGGCACCGACACCGACTGAGCCGCCTGAGCCACTCCCTCGCCCGGCCCGTCCTCGGCCGGGCCGCCGATCCTCGCGCCCGGCCGCTTACCCCGCCTCTCCCCCGGCTTCCTCGTCCGCCTCGGCGGTGAGGCGTTCCGCCGCCTTGGTGATGTTGTACGTCATGCCCCCGAAGACGATCGCGTGGAAGGGGGCCACGCTCCACCAGTAGGCGTGTCCGCCCAGCCCGTGCGGGTGGAACAGCGCGCGCTGGAGCAGCACCGTCCGCCCTGCGCGGTCATGGGCGACGCGGAGCTCCAGCCACGCCAGGCCCGGCAGCAGCATCTCGGCGCGCAGCCGCAGGCTCGTGCCGCGCTGGATCTCCTCCACCCGCCAGAAGTCCACGACGTCGCCGAGGCGCAGCCGGGTGGCGTCCCTGCGTCCCCGGCGCAGGCCCACGCCGCCCACCAGCCGGTCGATCCAGCCGCGCACGGACCAGCCGAGGCCGAACGAGTACCAGCCGTGCTCGCCGCCGATGCCCTCGATCACCGCCCACAGCGCCTCGGGGGTCGCTTCGGTGCGGCGGGCCCGACGGTCGGTGTAGAGGCTGCCGCCGGCCCAGTCCGGGTCGGTGGGCAGCGGGTCGCTCGGCACCCCGGGCACGGCCGCGGCGGACCAGTGCGTGCTGACCTGGGCCTGTTTCACCTGGCGCAGCGCGAGCCGCAGCGCGTCGTCGAAGGGGATGGGGGTGCCGGGCGGATCGGGCACGTACTGCGCGATGTCGTGCTCCGCGCAGACGACCTCGTGCCGCAGCGACTCGGCGAGCGGGCGCGCGATGCCCCGCGGGACCGGGGTGATCAGCCCGATCCAGTGGCTCGACAGGCCGGGGGTGAGCATCGGCACGGAGAGGATCATGCGATGGGGCAGCTCGGCCACGCGCGCGTAACGCTGCATCATGTCGCGGTAGTTCATGACCTCGGGTCCGCCGATGTCGAACACGCGGGACACGGTGTCGGGCAGGTCGGCGCAGCCGACGAGATAGCGCAGCACGTCGGCGACCGCGATCGGCTGGATGCGGGTGCGCACCCAGCGGGGGGTGACCATGACCGGCAGGCGTTCGGTGAGGTAGCGCAGCATCTCGAACGACGCGGAGCCCGAGCCGATGATGACGGCGGCGCGCAGCACGGCGACGGGCACTCCGGCGCGCAGCAGGATGCGGCCGACCTCGCTGCGGGAGCGCAGGTGGGGCGAGAGTTCGGGCTCGGGGACGTCGCTGGGCGTCAGGCCGCCCAGGTAGACGATCCGGCCGACTCCCTGCTGTGCGGCGGCGTCGGCGAAGATGTGCGCGGCCCGCCGGTCGGTCTCCTCGAAGTCGTCGCCGCTGCCCATGCCGTGCACCAGGTAGTAGGCGATCTCGATGCCCTCCAGGGCGGCGGTCACGGACGGCGGGTCCAGGACGTCACCGCGGACGATCTCGACCTGGGCGGCCCACTCGAAGTCGCGCAGCTTCTCCGGCGTCCGCGCCAGGCACCGGACGCGGAAGCCCTTCGCCAGCAGTTCCGGGACGAGCCGGCCGCCCACATAGCCGCTCGCGCCGGTCACGAGGCAGAGCCGCCCGCCGCCCGCCGGGGACTCCTCGGGCACTGACCGTTCATCGGGGGAAGAACTCATGATCGGACACGTACCCCGCACAGCGGCGGGTGTGCGCCGCTATCCGGGTACGCCGCGCCGGCCGGCTACGCCGCATGATGAGGGACCGGTGGCCCGCCGACGGGCGCCGGGGCTCCGGAGAGCGAGGTGCGGCGACATGTCCGGCCAGGTGGTTCCCGCCTCGGTGTGGGAGGAGCATTTCGCGAGCGGTGGCGGGTTCCGGCGGGCGGACCCGTACGAGATGGCGCTGCTGCGGGCGCAGGTGCGGCCGCGTGCCGGGCAGCGGGCGCTCGACGTCGGCTGCGGGCTCGGCGGGTACGCGGCCGGGCTCGCCGCGCTGGGGTACACGACCACGGCGATCGACTGGGCGGCTTCGTCGGTGGCGGCGGTCCGTGATCGCTACGAGGGGCTCGGCCTTCCGCTCGACGTGCGGCGGGTCGACTTCGAGGACGCGCGGTCCGTGCGGCAACTCCCCGAACGGTCGTACGACTTGGTGACGATGCGGCTCGTCTACGCGTTTCTGCGGCGCAAGGCGGCCGTCGCCGAACGGGTTCGCCGGCTGCTCGCGCCCGGGGGTGCCTGGGTGGTCACCACGCCGCTCGCCTCACGGCTGCCGCCGGAGCGCAGGATCGGCATCACGGAGCGTGATCTCGGCGTGCTGATCGGCGGCTGGGGAGACGGCCGCTGGTACGACCTGGAGCCCGCCGGACTGCGGGTTCTCGTCCTGCGCGGACCATGACGGCCCACTTCCGCGACAGACCCTGTGACCTGCGGTGACTGCATGTGCCACGGCCATTGTCAGTGGCTGGGTGCAGACTGACGAGTACCTGGAGACAACGGAGTTTCGGAGGTGGTCGGCATGACCGACGTGCTGCTCGCTGTGGGTACACGCAAAGGGCTTTTCCTGGCTCGGTCGAGCGGGACGGCGGGAGCGTCCCGCGCGTCCTGGACGTTCGACGAAAGCCCCTGCTTCAACGCGCAGGCGGTGTACTCCGTCGCCATCGACACCAGGGGCCCGACACCGAGGCTCCTCGCGGGCGGTGACAGTGCGCACTGGGGGCCGTCCGTGTTCCATTCCGACGACCTCGGCAGGACCTGGACCGAGCCGTCCGCGCCTGCCGTCAAGTTCCCGCAGGACACCGGGACTTCACTGGAGCGGGTGTGGCAGCTGCACCCGGCGGCGGCCGAGCCGGACGTGGTGTACGCGGGCACCGAGCCGGCCGCGCTGTACCGCTCCGAGGACCGGGGCACGACGTTCGAGCTGTGCCGGCCGCTGTGGGAGCACCCGACGCGGGGACGGTGGGTGCCGGGCGGAGGCGGCGAGGGACTGCACACCGTGCTGACCGACGCCCGCGATCCGCGGGCGCTGACGGTGGCGGTGTCCACGGCCGGGGTGTTCCGCTCGGCGGACGGCGGTGCGAGCTGGGAGCCGGCGAACTCGGGGGTGTCCGCGGTGTTCCTGCCGGACCCGAACCCGGAGTTCGGGCAGTGCGTGCACAAGGTGGCGCGGGACGCTGCCGACCCGGACCGGCTGTACCTGCAGAACCACTGGGGTGTGTACCGCAGCGACGACGCGGGCGGCCACTGGACCGACATCGGGGACGGTCTGCCGTCGACGTTCGGGTTCGCCATGGCCGCCCACCCGCACCGCGCCGACACCGCCTACACCTTCCCGATCACCGCGGACGCGGACCGGGTCCCCGCCGACCGCCGCTGCCGCGTCTTCCGTACCCAGGACGCGGGCAAGAGCTGGGAGCCGCTGACCCGGGGCCTGCCGACGGGCGACCACTACGGCGTGGTGCTGCGGGACGCACTGTGCACGGACGACGCCGACCCGGCGGGCGTCTACTTCGGCAACCGCAACGGGGAGGTGTACGCCTCCGCCGACGACGGCGACAGCTGGCGGCAGTTGGCCTCCCATCTGCCGGATGTGCTGTGCGTGCGGGCGGCGGTGGTGGGCTGAGGAGAGGCGTGCGCCCCGCCCGGACCGGCGCCACCGGTCCGCGACGCCTCAGGCTCCGGCCGGGCGGCGGGGACGGTTCACGGCAGGCGCCAGTCCACCGGTTCCATGCCGTGGCGCTGCAGCAGTTCGTTGGCCCGGCTGAAGGGGCGCGAGCCGAAGAAGCCGCGGTCCGCCGACATCGGGGAGGGGTGTGCGGACTCGATCGCCGGGAGGTCGCCGAGCAGCGGACGGAGGTTGCGGGCGTCGCGGCCCCACAGGATCGACACCATCGGCTTGTCGCGTGCCACCAGGGCGCGGATCGCCTGCTCGGTGACCTCCTCCCAGCCCTTGCCGCGGTGGGCGGCGGGCTTGCCGGGGGCCGTGGTGAGCGCACGGTTCAGCAGCAGGACGCCCTGTCGCGTCCACGGCGTCAGGTCGCCGTTCGACGGGCGCGGAAGGCCCAGGTCGGAGTGCATCTCGCGGAAGATGTTCTCCAGGCTGCCGGGCAGCCTGCGCACCTCGGGCGCCACGGCGAAGCTCAGCCCGATGGCCATCCCCGGTGTGGGATAGGGGTCCTGACCGACGATCAGGACCCGGACGTCGTCCAGGGGTTGCTGGAAGGCGCGCAGGACGTTCGCGCCCGACGGAAGGTACGTCCGGCCCGCCGCGATCTCGGCGCGGAGGAAGTCCCCCATCGCCGTGATGCGCCCGGCCACGGGCTCGAGGGCCTGCGCCCAGCCGGTCTCGACAAGTTCGTGCAACGGTCGTGGTGCCACAGTGCGTCACCCTACTGGTCCACACCGACACCCGCGGCGCACGGGGTCCACGGGTGCGCGACCCCCGCACCGCGGCGAACGGCCTCGGCGCTACTCTTCCTCGTGTCCGAGGTCACCGAGCCGGTCCCGCATCCCGTGCGGCCGGCCCTCACGAAGGCGGGGAGCCCGTTGCGTCCGGCGATCGAGCCACTCCGCCCCGTCGGCCGGAGGCTGCCGTGAGCGGCGCCCTGGTGCTCGGCATCGACTCGGGAGGTTCGGGGCTGCGGGTCGCGCTCGCCCGCGCCGACCGGCCGGCCGAAGCCGTCACGGCCGTGTCCCGTACGCCGGTCCGCACCTCCGCGGCCGGCATCGACGCGGCCGACATGATGGATCAACTCCTGCCCCTGGTGCGGTCGTTGCTCCACGACAGCGGCTCCGCGGTGGACGCGGTGGACGCGGTGGCCGTGGGCGCCGCCGGGATGGCGACGCTCGGCGACGACCTGCGGGCCGTGCTGCCCGACGCGATGAAGCGCGAACTGGGCGCCGGCCGGATCGCGTTGGCCGGTGACGCCGTGACCGCTTACGCGGGAGCGCTCGGGCAGCGGCCCGGAGCGGTCGTCGCCGCCGGGACCGGGATGATCGCCCTCGGCAGCGATCTCACCGGCTGGCGGCGGGCCGACGGCTGGGGGCACCTGCTCGGCGACTGCGGCGGCGGTGCCTGGATCGGCCGGGCCGGGCTGGAGGCGGCGCTGCGGGCGTTCGACGGCAGGCGCGGGGGCAGCGACGCGCTGCTCGCGCGCGCCGAGGAGCGGTTCGGGCCCGCCGGTGAGCTGCCCGGCCGGATCTATCCGCGTACGGACCGGGCGGCGGCGCTGGCCTCCTTCGCGCCCGACGTGGCCCGGTGCGCGACGGACGGCGACCCGGTCGCCTGCGAGGTGCTGCGCCGGGCCGCCCGGCACATCGCCGAGGCGGCGGCCGCCGTGTGCCCGGACGAGGGCGGGGACGTCGCGCTCACCGGAGGCCTGTTCAAGATGGGCGAGCCGCTGCTCGCCCCGCTGCGCGCCGAGATCGCGGAGCAACTGCCCGGGGCCACCATGGCGTCCGCCGCGGGCGATCCGCTGCACGGTTCCCTGGTGATCGCCGCGGCCCTCGCCACGGACGCGCTGCGGCTGCCCCGCGACGGCCGACTGCTGGCGGTGGTGTAGCGGGCCGCCGGGGTGCCGGTGACACCCGGGGTTGACGGGAAACCCTGTGGACCAGGGCACTTGAACCGTCCGTAACCGCCCATCCGTAACTGAACGGACAATCAAGGACGGATACCGCTCAGCTGGGCCCTGACCGAACATCGGGGCCTGTCGAGCCAGTAGCATGCGGCGCCATGAGCTCCCCCCAAGGGCCTGCTTCCGGCCTGCCTGTACGAATGCCGCGACCCCGACAGCCCGGACGGCACCGCCGCCCGGAACCCGTGGCCGCCCCCGAGGGCGCACCGTCCCTCGTTCTCGCGGTGCCGGGCACGCCCAGCGCCGCGACGCGCATGCTCGCCGACGAGGTCGTGAGCATCGCCCGCTCCGAGCTGCCCGGCCTGGACGCGCGGGTCGCCTTCGTGGAGGGGGAAGCCACCGACTTCCCGGTCTCCGCCGAGTTCCCCTCCCTCGCGTCCGTGCTCGCGCACGCCGCGAAGGAGCGCAGCAGCCGTTACGAGCAGGCGCTCGCCGCCGGGGTCGAGGGCGTCAAGGAGCCCGAGGGCCCCGTCGCCGTCGTCGTGCCGCTGCTCGCCGGTCCGGACAACGCGCAGGTCCGGCAGATCCGCCAGGGCATCGCCGACAGCCGGGTCGCCGCCGAGCTGACCGATGTGCTCGGCCCGCACCCGCTGCTCGCCGAGGGGCTGCACGTTCGGCTGTCGGAGGCGGGGCTCGCCCGTGCCGACCGTGCCCGGCTGTTCACCGTGGCCACAGCCGCCGACGGGATCATTCTCGCGACGGTCGGCGGCGAGGAGGCCGTGCAGGCCGCCGGGATCACCGGCATGCTGCTCGCCGCGCGGCTCGCCGTGCCGGTGATGGCCGCCGCGCTCGACGCCGAGGGGTCGGTCACCGCGATCGCCGAGCAGCTGCGCGGGTCCGGGTCGCAGCAGCTGGCGCTGTCGCCGTACCTGATCGGGCCCGAGCTGGATCCGTCGGTGCTGGAAGCTGCCGCCAAGGATGCCGGGTGTGCCGCCGCGGAGCCGTTGGGGGCGTATCCGGCGATGGGCAAGCTGGCGCTGGCCAAGTACACCGCAGCGCTGGGGATCACGCCTCAGCCGGTCGCCTCCGGCGGCTGACCGGGGCTTTTGAGCGGGGCTCGGGCTTTGCCCGGGCCCCGCTTCTCTTTCTGCCCGCCCCGCGGGCTCGGTCGTCGCGGCTGCCGGCACGGCTTCAAGCGGCGTCTGCTCCCGGGGTCGTCACGCCGAACCACTGTTCGGCGCCGAACTCCTCGAACCGTTCCACTTCCGTGAACCCCAGCGCGGCGGCGAGACGCAGGGAGCTCTTGTTGGCGGTCTGGGTGCAGAGCACCACCGGTTCACCGGGAAGCGCGTCAGCGACCCAGACAAGTGCCGCGCGGCAGGCCTCGAAAGCGTAACCGTGGCCCCACGCCGTCGGCAGGAACATGTAACCGAGCTCGACCTCTCCGGCCCCCGGGCGGACATGCCCCGGGCGCTCCGCATCGCGTCGGTCGAAGTGGATCGAGCCGATCATCGCTCCGTCGAGATCGACGACGAAGACGCCGGGTCGATGCCCGGGTATGTCGGGGATCGCGCGTTCGAGCTCGTCGCGCGGTTGTGGCCCGCCCAGGTAGGAACGCACCTCCGCCGATGCGAAGAGATCGACGAACACACCGCGGTCGCGTCTCGCGGACTCGCGGAGCGTGAGACGTGCGGTGCTGATCGGGGCGGGCGGCCAGACGGCGACGGCGAGTTCGGTCATGCCCTGGAACCTAGCGCTCGCACCCCAGAACGGATCCCGAAGAGACGCCCTAGCCGAACACCACGCACGACGCCGCCTGCACCCGCACCGAGCCGCCCCGTACCGGCACGCCCGTCTCCGGGGCCACGGTGAACCACGTGACGTCGCCGGAGCGTTCGTTGGCCGCGTAGAGGAAGCGGCCCGAGGGGTCGATGGCGAGGTCGCGGGGCCAGTGGCCGCCACAGGGAACCGTGGTGAGGAGCGTGGCGGTCCCGCCCGTGCCGTCCAGGGCGAAGACCGAGATGACGTCCTCGCCCCGGGTCGCCGTCCACAGGAAGCGGCCGTCGGGGGCCACGACGACCTCGGACGGGTAGGCGTCCCCGTTCGTGCTGTCGCCGGGCAGGACGGGCAGTTCGGCGAGCGGCTTGAGGGAGCCGTCGGCCGCGTCCCAGCGGCAGACGGTGAGGGTGGGGGTGAGTTCGTTGAGCACGTACACGTGTGCGCCGGAGGGGTGGAAGGCGAGGTGGCGAGGGCCCGAGCCGGGGCGCAGGGCCGTCTCGTGGTGGAGGGTGAGCCGGCCGTCGTCGAGCGCGCAGACGCGGACCGAGTCCGTGCCGAGGTCGACACTGACCGCCCAGCGGCCGCTCGGGTCGGGCAGGATCTGGTGGGCGTGCGGGGCCTGCTGGCGCTGCGGGTGCGGGCCGGAGCCGGTGTGGACCAGCACGTCGCGCCCGGCCGCGTCCGGGACGCCGTCGGCGCGCAGCGGGAGCGAGGTCACGCTGCCCGAGTTGTAGTTGGCGGTCAGCACCCGGCCGTCGCGAACGGCGAGGTGGGTGGGGCCCGCGCCGTCCACCGGTACGGGCGGCGCGGCGAGCTGCACCGGGGTGGCGTCCGTGCGGAAGGCGGCGACGGCTCCTTCGCGGGTCTCGCTCACCGCGTACAAGAGCCCGCCGGAGACGGCGAGGTAGGAGGGGTCGGGCAGGGTGTCCGTGGCGTCCAGGACGGTCAGGGAGCCGTCCCTGGTGTTCAGCTCCGCCGTCACGATGCCGGGGCCGCCGGCCGCCGTGAACGACCCGATGTACGCCCGTGCTGCCTGACTGCCGCTCACTGCTTCCCCTTTCGGCCGCGGGCCCGGTGCCCGTGCGGCCGACGGTAGCAGTCGGTCTAGACCAGGTCGCGGCGCGGAGGCCGGTGTTGGGCCGGGACCGGGTCCTCGCCGCGGGCGCGTGCCTGGGCCTCGGGATGGTGCACGTACGACGGCGTGTGCCGCACGTCGTCGTAGGTCCGGTGGAAGACGGGGGTGGCCGAGCCGGAGAGCGGCGGGACGATCCACGACCAGTCGGCGCCGACGGTGCGGCCGCGGGACTCCTCGCGTTCGAGGTGGGTGAGGAAGCGGACGGACTCGGTGTGGTGGTCGGTGATGGTGACGCCCGCGCGGTCGAAGGAGTGCAGGACCGAGCGGTTGAGTTCGACGAGCGCGCGGTCCTTCCACAGCGAGCGGTCGGTCGCGGTGTCGAGGCCGAGCCGGTGGGCGAGGTGCGGCAGCAGGTCGTAGCGATCGGTGTCGGCGAGGTTGCGGGCGCCGATCTCCGTTCCCATGTACCAGCCGTTGAAGGGGGCGGCGCCGTAACAGATGCCGCCGATCTCCAGGCACATTCCGGCGAGCGCGGGGACCGCGTACCAGCGCAGGCCGAGCTCGGCCCACCAGGGAAAGTCCGGGTGCTCCAGGCGGACTTCGAGGATCGCGTCCGCTGGGAGCGCGAAGGCGCGGGGTCTGCGGTGCGGGGCCTCCTGGACGACGAGGGGCAGCACGTCGAAGGCGGTGCCCGCGCCGCGCCAGCCGAGCTGTCGGGCGTACGCGGTGAGGCCCGCGGCGCGCGGGTCGCCGATGACGCGCCCGTCGGGCTGGACGTGTCCGGCGTAGCGGACGAGTTGGTCGTTCCAGATGCGCGGGCCGGGACGGCCGGGCCGATCGGGGGCGAAGACGGTGATGAGGGGGCGGATGCGGCCGCCGGGGGCCGCCTGCCGCAGGTGGTCGGCGCAGGCCGCGGCGATCTGCTCGGCGGAGTCGACGTGGCGCAGGTCGCGGACGGACAGGGAGCGCCAGTAGAGGCGGCCTATGCAGCGGTTGGCGTTGCGCCAGGCGAGCCGGGCGCCGTGTTCGAGTTCGCGCGGGGTGTGCGTGTACGTGCCCGTGGCCGCGAGTTCCGCCTCGGCCTCGGCGATGCGGCGGGCCGGGTCGCCGAGCCCTTCCTCGGCGTGGTGCTGCCGGATGAACGCGGCCGCGGCCCGCCCGGTGTCGGTGAGCGGGGCGCGGCGGTCGGCGCACCCCGCCCGGTCGTGGGTGACGCGGGCCGCACCGAGCCAGCCCTCCACGTCCTGCGGCGGTTCGTTCCTGCGCAGATTGCTCGGCACGGCGCACCCCCAGAGGTTCGGCCGATGCGAGACAACCACACCGCGGGCCCGGCGGCCGGTCGGTCACGCACGTACGGGGAGCGTGCGGAACTGCGCGACGGCGCGCGGCCGCAGCTACGCGCCCACGGTCGCGCGCCCGGCTCCGCGCAGCGGTACCGCGAGGTCGACGAGGGCCCGCTCCAGGGCGTGCAGGTGGGCGAGGACGGGCAGCTCGGCATCGGCGGTGTGCGGCGCGGCCGGCACGGCGTGCGGGTGCCGGGCGGGGGCGGTGAGCGCCTCGACCGCGCTCTCCACGCGTCGGCAGGCGGCGGCGAGCCGGGCGTCGTGCGAGGCCTCCGGGTCGGCGGCGACCGAGGCGAGGCCGCGTACCTCGTGGGCGCACGCGTCGAGCAGGGCGAGCACCTGCCGGGCCCGGCCCTTGCGGTGGCGCAGGGGGCTGAGCGGATGGACGAGGGGGGCGAGGGACAGGCGGACGCGGCCGAGGACGGCCTCCAGTTCGGCCACCCGCGGTGCCGGGTCGGCGTCGTGACCGGCGAGCCGGGCGGCCGCGTCGGCGGTGCAGGCGTGCACGCAGCGCAGCGCCCGCTCGACCCAGGCCTCGGTGACGGAGTGCGTGGTCACGGGCAGCACCAGCACGACGGCCAGGGCGGCGCCCAGGGCGCCGACCGCCGTCTCGCCGACCCGCAGCGCGAGCAGGGCGGGGTCGAGGACGCCGAGCAGCCCGTAGAGCATGCTCGCCATCACGGTCACGGCGAGCATCATCCACGTGTAGGAGACGTGCGCGGTGTAGAAGATCCCGAAGACGCTGACGGCGATCACGGCGGCCGCGACGACCGGTTCGTGGTGCAGCGGCAGGGCGACGGCGAATCCGAGGACGATGCCGAGGACGGTCCCGAGGAACCGGCGGAAGCCGCGCACCACCGTCTCGCCGCGCGAGGTCGTGGCGACGAACACCCACCAGGTGGCGCCGACGGCCCAGTACCAGCGCTGGTCAGACAGCAGTTGTCCGGCGGCGAGCGCGAAGCCCGCGCCCACGGTCGCCTGGACCGCCTGCCGGGTGGTGATCCGCCGCAGGCCGGTCCCGCCGGTGGGCGCGGCGACGGCCGCCGGGGCGGGCAGCCGTCGCTCGTAGCACCAGAGACCGAACCGGACCACGGCCGCCGCGCCGAGCGACAGGAGCACGGCCGCGTACAGCTCGGGCAGCCGGCCGGGCACGGTGTGCAGGAACTGGGCCGCGAAGAAGGTCATGAAGCCGAACACGCCCAGGGAGTGGCCGCGGGGCCCCCAGCGCCGCGCGTACACGCCCGCGCCGACGACGCCGAGGAAGGCCAGGTCGCGGGCGAGGGGCAGGTCGTGCAGCAGGGCGGCGAGGGCGAGCACCGGCAGTCCGACGGCGGGCAGCAGCGCCGTGGTGACCGCCTGGCCGCGCACGGTCGGGTCGGTCACCGTGAACAGGGCGAGCAGCGCGGCGAGCCCACCGGTGACGGCCGCCGCCAGCGAATGTCCGACCGCCCCGCACAGCGCCACCGCGAGCCCGATGCCCAGCACGGCCCGGCTCGCGAACCGCAGCCGCATGCGGCCCGGGTCCGGTGCCACGAACGCCCTCTTCAGCAAGTTGTCCCGCCCTTTTCCGTCGCCGGTTTCGTACGCACATGAGAAAGGCGCCGCGGAGACCTCTCGCAGGTCCGCAGCGCCATCGACGCGTACATCTCAGCATTTCGGTGGCTCATGGTTCAACAGAGGACGAATGCCTTGTACCAATGGCACACCACGAGGGCCGGGGCGTCGGCCGCGACGGGGCCAACGGTCCAGCGCCGCACGGCCGTCACTCCGCACTGCCGGCAGGCCCTAGGCCGCAATGAGCGTGGTCACGCAGAACGGGTGGCCCGCGGGGTCCAGGAGAACCCGCCAGCGGTCGGGTCCCGGCTGGTCGGCCGCGCTGGTCGCCCCGGCGGCGAGCGCGCGCCGCTCCGCCTCGTCCAGATCGGTGACGGCCACATCGAGGTGGAACTGTTTCGGCAGCCCGTCCGGCCACTGCGGCGGACGGTGGTCGGGGACGCGGACGGTGACCAGGAGAAGGCCGTCGAGGGCGACCGCGCAGAAGGCGTCGGTGTCGACGGTGATCTCGCCGCCGAGCATCGTCGCCCAGAAGGCGGCGAGCGCGCGCGGGTCGTCGCAGTCCAGGGACACGGATCCCAGCCGGCCCACGGGTTCGGTCATGAGAACTCCTCAGGTGGTGCGGTCAGATGTTGGCGTAGCCCGCGATGCTCGCCTTGATGCGGTCCATCTCGCGCTCGTCCGACACGCCCTGGAAGTCGTGCCGGGGCGTGTACGGGGCCTCCAGGCGGCGGGCCTCGTCGTCGGTGAGGGTGAGGTCGAGGGAGGCCACGGCGTCGTCGATCTGCTGGATCGTGCGGGCGCCGACCAGGGGCGCCGCGACGACCGGGTTGCGGCGCAGCCAGGCCAGGGCGATCTGGGCGCGGCTCACGCCGTGTGCGTCGGCGAGGGCACCGACCTCGTCGACGATGAGGCGGTCGCTGTCGGCGGTGGCCCGGTAGAGCAGGTCGGCGAAGGCTCCGTCGGTGGCGGCGCGCTCCCCCGCCCTGGCCTGGTCGAAGGGGCGGGCGAGACGGCCGCGGGCCAGCGGGCTCCACACCATCGTGGCGACGCCTTCGTCGGCGCAGAGCGGCAGCATCTCGCGCTCCTCCTCGCGGGCGAGGAGGTTGTAGTGGTCCTGCATGGTGACGAAGCGCGCCCAGCCGTGCCGCTCCTGGAGGTGGAGGGCCTTGGCGAACTGCCAGGCGTGCATGGAGGAGGCGCCGAGGTAGCGGGCCTTGCCCGCCTTCACCACGTCGTGCAGGGCCTCCAGGGTCTCCTCCAGCGGCGTCGCTCCGTCGAAGCGGTGGATCATGTAGACGTCGACGTGGTCGGTGCCGAGGCGGCGCAGGCTCGCGTCGATCTCGGACATGATCGCCTTGCGGGAGAGCCCGCCGCCGTTCGGGCTGCCGGGGCGCATGGTGTGGCGGACCTTGGTGGTGATGACGACGTCGTCGCGGTGCGCGTAGTCCTTCAGGGCACGGCCCAGGATCTCCTCGCTGGAGCCGTACGAGTACATGTTGGCCGTGTCGAAGAAGTTGATGCCCGATTCCAGGGCGTGCTTGATGAGGGGGCGGCTGCTCTCCTCGTCGAGGGACCAGACGGGGTGGCCCCGGTCGGGCTGCCCGTAGGTCATGGCACCGATGGCGACCGGGGAGACGTCCAGGCCGGTCCGGCCCAGCTTGATGTAGCGCACGAGGACTCCTAGGGTGGAACGAACAGTAAACGGAGATGTCTCCGATTGACTCTTCGACCGTAACGGAGAGTTCTCCGTTTCGCAATCGGGGGCCGGCGCCACCAGGAGGACCCATGCCCGAGGCCGCGCGGCGGCGCGCTGACGCGCTCAAGAACCGCGAGGTGATCCTCCAGGTCGCGCACGACGTGCTCGCCGAGACGCCGGACGCCTCGCTGAACTCGATCGCCAAGCGCGCGGGCGTCGGCCCCGGGACCCTCTACCGGCACTTCCCCACGCGTGAGGCGCTCATCCTGGAGGTCCACTGGCAGGGCATCGAGCGCCTCGTGGCCGCGGTGGACGAGACGCTCGCCGCACAGCCGCCGCTGGAGGCGCTGCGCAGCTGGTTCACCGCGCTCACGGGCTACGTGCGGATCAAGCACGGCCTCGGGGAGGCGCTGCACTCGGCGGCGGCCCAGGAGGTCATCAGCGCCTCCTGGCCCCCGGTCAGCGCGGCCGTCGGGCGGCTGCTCGACGCGTGCGCGGAGGCCGGTGAGGTGCGCCCCGGGCTCGACCCGGTCGACGTGATCATGCTGTTGAGCTGCCTGTGGCGCACTCCCGACACTCCCGAGGGCACCGCGCAGGCTCAGCGTCTGCTGGACCTCGCCATCGACGGGTTCCGCCCCTGAGCAGCTGCCGCAGCGCGGTGGCCGGGCGCCGCTACCGTGTCAGGGCCCCGTGGCCCGGCACCGGAGGAACGGAAGTCACCGCATGACCACATCCCCCGCCCCCGCCGCACCGCGCCACGGGCTGCTCCTCGGTGGTGTCGGCCGCTACACGGACCCGTGGCATCCCTTCGCGGACACCAATGCGGCCTTGACGGACGCGGCCGGGGAAGCGGGCGTCGTCCTGGAGCCGGCCACGGACATCGACGCCGCGCTGGCCTCCCTCGCCGCCGGAGCGCTGCCGGACCTCGTCGTCGTCAACATCGGCCTGCCCGGGGACGGCGCGCCCGTCCCCGCCGACGCCCGGGGCGCGGCCGGACTCGCGCGGCTGGTCAAGAGCGACGTGCCCGTCCTCGCCGTGCACTCCTCGGCGACCTGCTTCCCGGACGACGAGGTCTGGGAGTCACTCCTGGGCGGCATCTGGGTGCACGGCACGTCGATGCACCCGCCGTACGGCCGGGCACGCGTCCTGGTCACCGACGCCGGGCACCCGGTCACCGCGGGCCTCGACTCCTTCGAACTGGACGACGAGCGCTACACCCACCTGCGCCACGACCCGCGCGTCCGGGTGCTGCTCGCGCACGAACACGAGGGCGGGCGGCACCCGTTGCTGTGGGTGCACACCCGCCCCGGTGGTGGGACCACCGTGTACGACGCGCTCGGCCACGACGGCCGTTCGTACGCGTCCGAGGCGCACCGCACCGTGCTCCGGCGGGCCCTCGGCACACTGCTCGACCGACCGGGCGGGCGACGGGTCAGAGCGTGGCGGTGAACGGGTCCCGGTCCAGCGGCACCGCCGCGACCTCACCGGCCCGGCTCTCGATGAGCTGGGTCTCGCCGGTGGCGGCGGCCCGGTCGATGGCGACGAGCACCTCCAGGACGTGGTAGCCGAGGTCGCCGGTCGCGATGTGCGGCGTACCGGACCGGATGGACCGGGCCATGTCCAGCACGCCGAGGCCGCGGCCCTCGCCGAGACCGACGGGCTCGACCGGCTCCCACTGCGGCGCACCGTCGTCGCCGGTGCCGCGGGTGATCCGCACGTCACCGGTGAACCGGTTGGGGTCGGGCACGACGAGGGCGCCCTCGGTGCCGTTGATCTCCACGACTCCAGCGCGGACGAGGGCCGAGTCGAAGCTGAAGACGCTCTGGGCGACCGCTCCGCCCTCGAAGACGGCGAGGGCGGCGACATGGGTCGGGACCTCGACGGGGAACTCGGTGCCGGCGCGGGGTCCGGTGCGGATCGTGCGGACCTTGCGGCCGGTCGAGGCGACGGCGGAGACCCGCGTCACGGACCCGAACAGCGTGATCAGGGTCGTGAAGTAGTAGGGGCCCATGTCGAACAGCGGCCCGGCTCCGGCGGAGTAGAGGAACTCCGGGTTCGGGTGCCAGGCGTCGGGGCCCGGGGTCTGGAACATCGTGTACGCCGAGAGGGCGGAGCCGATGTCGCCGCGCTCGATGGCGCGTCGCGCCGTCTGGACGCCCGGGCCGAGCGCGGTGTCCGGGGCGACGCCGACCCGCAGACCGGCCGCGGCGGCCTGGTCGAGCAGGGCGCGGGCGGACGCCAGGTCGACGGCGATCGGTTTCTCCGACCACACGTGCTTGCCCGCGGCGAAGGCCGCGGAGCTGACCTCGGCGTGCACGGCGGGGATGGTGAGGTTGACGACGATCTCGACGCCGTCGTGGGCGAGGACGTCGTCCGTCGTGCCCCAGGCCGGGACGCCGTGCTTGCGGGCCTGTTCCCCGGCGCGGTCGGCCATCAGGTCGCCGATGACGACCACGTCGACGTCGGGGATCCGGGTGAGCGTGGCGAGGTACTGCTCGCTGATGTTGCCCGCGCCGATGATGCCGACGCCGACCGGGCCCGAGCGGGGCGTGGACGGCGTCATCAGACGATCCCCTTCTCGCGGAGGTGGGCGACGGATCCGGCGATGCCCTCGAAGATGTCACCGGCGTAGGTGTCGAACTCCACGATCGCGTAGGCCGCGTTGGGGGCGGTGGCCAGGGCGGCGTCGAGCGGAATCTCGCCCTGCCCGGCCGGCACCTGCCGGGTCAGCGCGATGTCGAAGGGGTCGCCCGAGGTGAACGGGTCGTCGATGACGGCGCCGTCCTTGATGTGCAGCGCCGTGACCCGGTCGCCGAGCCTGCCGAGGAGCGCGACCGCGTCGTGTCCGCCGGCGGAGGCCCAGTACACGTCCAGTTCCAGCTCCACCGTGTCGTCGAGGCGGGACACGAACCACTCGTAGGCGGTGCGCCCCTCGACGGCGGGGGTGAACTCCTGCGAGTGGTTGTGGTACCCGACGCGCAGCCCGTGGTCGGCGGCGATCGCCGCGGCGTCGTTGAGCTGCTTCGCGGTCTGCTCGATCGCCTCGGCGTCCGCCCACCGGTCGGCGTGCACCATCGGCTCGTAGACGGTCTCCAGGCCGAGGGTCCGGGCCGCGGCGAAGGTCCGCTCCAGTGCGTCCCGTCCCTGGCCGGGAGCGGCGAGGGCGGCGTGCCCGGTGCGGGCGGTCAGGCCGTGCCTGCCGAGCGCGTCGGCGAGCTCCCCGGGCCGGGTCACGAAGTCGAACACCTCGACGTTGCGCAGACCGGTCGCCGCGAGACGGGCGAGCGTGCCGTCCTCGTCTGCCTTGAGGGCGTCGCGCACCGAGTACAGCTGGAGCGACAACTGGGGTGTGGACATGACTGGTCTTTCCGATCGTGAGTCAGGGTGGGAGGTGACCGGGCGCTCAGGGCCTCAGCGGCGGGCAAACGCTCATCTTGTTCGAAATTACGGCGCCAAGGCCCCTTTTGCGGCAAGGACTTTCGTTCAGATTAAGCTAAAGCCTGTCCGGTGCCAAGGCCACTCCCCCATTCCCCGCCCCTGGTCGATCAGGAGGCCGGCCGGGGTTCGATCCGGAACAGCCGGCCGCCGGTCTGCCCCACGAGGCTGTCTCCGTACATGATCAGCTGGGGCAGGATCCCGCCCCTGACCTCCGCCTCGGGCAGCTGCACGCGCCCGCGCCAGCGGACCGCCCCGCTGTCCAGGTCGAGGCCCACGAGGTTCCCGGACGGATCGAGGTAGTACGCCACCCTGGCCTTGAGGTCGATCGCGGGCTCGGAGGGCAGCTCCCGCATCTCGGGCATGCGCGGGTCCTCGCGCAGGGTCAGTCCGAGGTCGTGCGACCACAGGCGACGGCCGTCGGCGGCCGTGCTCGCGACGCCTTCGCCGTGCCTGCTGCCCAGGGCGATGCCGTCGGCGACCACGTTCCCGGGGTAGTCGTCGGTCCGGTGCCGGGTGACCGCTCCCGACCGCGTGTCGACCCGGGTCAGGGTGAGAGGCCCGGAGCCGCCGCCCTCGGACATCTCGGCCAGCAGGACGGTCCGCCCGTCCGTACCGGCGTACACGGCCGCCCCCTCGACGGTCGCGACCGTCCGCGCCTCGCCCGTCGCCGGGTCGAGCCGGACCACGGTGCTGACCTGCGGCGCCTTCCTGCTGTCCGGTGTGCACGTCAGGTAGGGGACCCCGTCGACCGCGATCTGGTCGCAGTCGGCCTTCTTCCACGCGTACGTCCACAGCGTGCGGCCCGTCCTGTCGTCCAGGGCGGCGGCCTTCTTGAAGGTGGGGGTGTTGGCGAGGACCCCGCCGTCGAACAGCACGGCGGAGAACCGGTCGCGGCTGTCGTCGGCCACCTTGTGCCGCCAGAGCACCTGATGGCTCGTGACGTCACGGGCGACGACATCGGTCCCCGGTCCGGGTGCGCCGGGGGCATGATCGGCGTAGCCGAAGAGGATGCCGTCGCGCACGCCGGGCAGGGCCGCCGCCGAGGACCCGTCGTTCGATCCCGCGCGCGCCTTCCATGTGACCTTTCCGGTACGGGCGTTCACGGCGAGGGCGTCGTACCGGGCGCCCTGGCAGTAGACGGTGCCCGGAGCGGTGGTGCAGGCCCGCCAGTCGGTGCCGCCGGGGAGCGTGGTCCGCCACAGCAGCTTGCTGGTGGTGCTCGTGCCGGAGGCGGGCGGCTGCGTCCCGCGGTGGGTGTCGCCCCCGGTGACGAGCACGGCCGAGACCGTGACGCCCGCGATGGCGAGCGCGGCGCCTGCCGCTCGCGTGACGTTCCTGCGCCGCCGGCGGCGCAGGATGCGGTCGGCGATGCCCGCGGGAGCGGCCGGGTTGTCGGGGGTCCAGCCGTGCAGGACGTCCCGGATCGCGTGGTCCAGCTGGTCGGCGCTCATGTGTGGGCTCCCTCGGGGGTGCCGCCGCTCATCGCGGCGCTCGTCTCTCGTGCGGGGGTGGCCAACTCCGGCGCGAGGCCGCGCAGTCGGGCCAGGGACCGGTGGGTGGTGCTGCGCACGGTGCCGACCGAACAGCCCAGGGTGCTCGCGACCTCGGTCTCGGACAGGTCCTCGAAGTAGCGCAGGACGAGGACGGTGCGCTGGCGCGGGGTGAGCCGGGCGAGGGCCTGGCCCACGGCGATCCGCAGATCGGCCGCGGAGGTGCCGTCCGCGGTCCCGCGGCTCTCCGGCGGGGCGGCGAACGTCGGCTCGCGGTGCGGCCGGCGCAGCCGCCATCGGCTGACCTGGTGGCGGTACATCACCTTGCGCACATAACGCTCGGGATCCTCGATCTGCCGCCAGCGGTCGAGTGCCTTCATCAGCGCCGTCTGCACGAGGTCTTCGGCCTCGTGCCGGTCGCCGCCGGTGAGCAGGTTCGCCACCCGGAGCAGTGCGCCCCAGCGGGAGTCGACGAACTCCCGGAATCTCTCGTGGTCTTGCGGGTCCATGAGCCCTCCCGTTTCTTGACTCCCCTAGGGACGCGCGCACCTGCGGCGATCTATGCCTGCCGGGTGCCGGAAGTTTGATGTCGGAGGTGAGAGCCTTCCGCTGTCCCGCTACGGCACGGGCGGTCCGCCCAGGTACCGGCCGTGGGTGTCGTAGGGCCAGGCGTTCGCGACGCACCCCTTCAGGCCCTTGATCTGCTGCATCATCACGGGCGCGGGGCTGCCGGGCCCGGGGCAGGTCTCGTGGCCGTGGCCGATGCGGTGGCCGACCTCGTGATTGACGATGAGCGCCCGGTACTGCTCGATGGGGCCGTCGAACTCGGGGGAACCGAGCAGCCAGCGGCGCAGGTTGACGACGACGGTCCGCCCTACGCTGCAGTTGACTTCGCCGTGCGTGTACAGGCCCGCCGAACCGCAGAGGCAGTCGACGGTCCGCGGTGTCGCGATCTTTATGACGAAGTCCCTCGGACCTTTGCTCACCAGCTGGAACGCGTCGATGCCGTCGCTCCCCCAGCCCCGGCGGTCGCCCAGGACGCCGGAGATCTCCCGTGCGGCCGCGTCGGCCGCGATGCCGGAACCGTCCTCGACCTGTACCTGATAGCGCCGCAGCCGGGTCCCGGTCCCCACCGGCGGGCCGTCGGAGTGCGCCGTGCCGAAGGTGCCGGGACCGGCCGTCGGGACCGCGCCGGACGGGCCCGCCGCCCGCACCGCCTCGCGGCCCGCGGCGGCGCAGCGGGCGGCGGTACGGGCCTCACTGTGCCGCCAGTACGTGTAGCCGGCGGTACCACCGACGGACAGCGCCACCACCACCCCGAGCAGCACGCTCAGCGACGCCGCCCGTCTTCGTATCCACCGCGTCGACACGGCCCCGTGCCCTCGCACCGTCCGGACCCCCCATGGTTTAGACCAGTTCGCCGTGACTGAGGGACGCGCCGGGAGGGCGGATGGTTGCGTGATGCAGGCAGATCAGCAGGCCTGTGCCCGGACGAGAAGGAGCTGTTCGGGGTGGAGGGCGGGGGCGCGCACGCCCACCCGGGCCAGGGCGGCCCCGCCGAGGACGAGCGGTCCGGTGGTCCACGGGGTCGGCTGCCCCTGGCGCAGGGCGGGGGTGTCGCCGGGCGGCTGCACGCTCACCCGGTACGTCAGGTCGTCGGCGAGGCCGGGCAGCCGGACCGTGCCCGGCACGGAGGTCAGCGGCGCGTCCAGCTGCACGAGGGCGAACAGGGCGTCGCGCCGGTCGGGGGCGACGATTCCGTGGACGGCGAGCGCGGGGTCGTGGGCGTCGGCGCGGACGGTGGTGCCGCCGTGCAGCAGCGGCCGCAGTTCCTTGTACAGCGCGACCCAGCGGGCGAGTTCCAGGCGCTCGTCGGGGGTGGCGGTGGTGAGGTCCCATTCGATGCCGAAGGAGCCGAACAGGGCGGTTCCGGCCCGGAAGGAGAGGTCGTGCGTGCGGCCCGTGGTGTGCGAGCGGGGCGCGCCCACGTGGGCACCGACGAGTTCCGGCGGCACCAACTGGGCCGTCCAGCGCTGGATCTGCTGCCGTTCCAGGGGGTCGATGCAGTCACTGGCCCACACGCGGTCCGTGCGTTCGAGGATGCCGAGGTCGACGCGGAGGCCGCCGGACGAGCAGGACTCGATCTCGACCCGGGGGTGACGGGCGCGGAGCGCGTCGAGGAGGCGGTAGACGGTACGGGTCTGCGCGTGGACCGAGGGGGTGCCGTGCGGCCCGTGCCCGGCGTCGAGGAGGTCGCGGTTGTGGTCCCACTTGAGGTACGCGATGTCGTACTCGGTGAGGAGCGCGTCGAGGCGGTCGAGGAGGTACGTGTACGCGCCGGGGACCGCGAGGTCGAGGACCTGCTGGTGGCGTGCCGGGAGGGGCTGCCGGCCGCCGGCGGCGAGCAGCCAGTCGGGGTGCGCGCGGGCCAGGTCGGAGTCCGGGTTGACCATCTCCGGCTCCACCCACAGGCCGAACTCCATGCCAAGTGCGTGGACGGTGGAGATCAGTGGTCCGAGCCCCTCGGGCCAGACGTCTTCGTCGACGTACCAGTCGCCGAGGCCGGCGCGGTCGTTCCTGCGGTGCCGGAACCAGCCGTCGTCCAGGACGAACCGCTCGACGCCCGCCTCGGCTCCGGCCCGGGCGAGTGCGGTGAGGCGGTCCAGGTCCTGGTCGAAGTAGACGGCCTCCCAGGTGTTCAGCACGACCGGCCGGGGCGGCAGTTCGGGCCGCCGGGCACGCAGGTGGGTGTGGAAGCGGGCGGCGACGGCGTCGAGGCCGTCGGCGCCGTACGCCGCGTACACCCAGGGCGTGGTGTAGCTCTCGCCGGGTGCGAGCCGCACCTCGCCGGGCAGCAGCAGCTCGCCGCCGCCGAGCACGGCGGCGCCGGTGGAGAGGCGTTCGGCGTACGTGCGGTGGTTGCCGCTCCAGGCGACGTGCAGCGCCCACACCTCGCCGTGCCGGAAGCCGAAGCCGGGGGTGCCCGCGGCCAGGATCAGCGGGGCGTCCGGGCCGGTGCGGCCCCGGCGGTTCTCCCTGCTGTGCGCGCCGACGGTGAACGGCAGGCGTTGCGGGGCCCGCTCGCGTCCCCAGCGTCCGGCCAGGTCGAACAGCTCGGTCGCGACGGGCGGCAGGGGCACGGTGGGGGTGAGCGCGTCGAGCACGAAGTGGCCGTCGGACGCGGTGGAGGTGAGTTCGGCGCGCTGGCGCAGCAACCCCTCCTCGGTCAGCTCCAGTTCGAGCCGCAGGACGAGACCGGCCTCGGGGTCCTCGCCGGTGGCCACGGCCCGGCCGCCCCGGCCCGGGGCCCCTCGGTCGTCGACGTCGAGTCCCGTGCGCCGGAACCAGGGCGACCAGGCGGTGCCGTCGCGGTGCCCGGTCAGTCCGGGCCGGCCGTGCCAGCCGGCGGCGTGCTCGCGCGCGAGGGACGGTGCGACGACCTGGTCGACGTCGTTGGGCACCGGGGCCGGTTCGACCGCCCGGCACAGGCGGGTGAGGGCGGCCGCGTCGAGGGCGCCCAGGTCGGCGCCCCAGTGGACGACCGACGGCAGGGCGTCCGGAGCGCCCTGAGGCGTGGCGAGGACGAGACCGACGCCTGCGGCGCGCAGCTGGACCGGCTCGGACACGGTGAACTCCCGGGGGGTAGGGGCGAATTCGTACGGCAGGGGCTGCTTGAGTTTCGCTCCGACACTCTCGGCCACGATCTCGTCGCGGCAGGTGGCCGGTGCCGACGGGCGCGCCGATGAGTTCCGGGATGTCCTGGAGTCCTTACTCCCAGACAGTTCCGTGAGCGCCAGGAGGCACCATGTCCAGCACCGAGCACGCCCTGCCGCCCGTCGTCGACGCCGCCACCTGGCAGAAGGAGCTGGCGGCGCTGCGGGTGCGGGAGAAGGCGGCCACCCGTGAGCTCGACGCGATCGCCGCGCAGCGCCGCCGGCTGCCGATGGTCGAGATGCCGGAGTACGTCCTGGAGGGCGCGGACGGTCCGGTGCGGCTCGCCGAGATCTTCGGGGAGCATCCGCAGCTCATCGTGTACAGCCACATGTGGCACGAGGGCGCCGAGTGGCAGTGCGGCGGCTGCACCGGGTTCACCTCGCAGTTCACCCGGCTCCTCGGGCTGGAGAAGTTCGACGCCCGCTTCGTGATCGTGACGCAGGGCCCGATCGACGAGGCACTCGCCTACCGGCGCAAGGTCGGGAACAGGATGGACTGGTACTCCACGGCGAACAGCTCCTTCGGCACCGACGTGGGCGCCCCGCCGAACGGCGGCTTCGGGGTGAACGTGTTCCTGCGCGACGGCGACACGGTGTACCGGACCTGGCACACGGACGGCCGCGGCACCGAGCAGCTCAGCCATCTGTTCCCCCTGGTGGACGTCCTGCCGTACGGGCGTCAGGAGGTCTGGCAGGACTCCCCCGAAGGATGGCCCCAGGGGCCGACGTACAGCCGCTGGGCCGGCCCGCAGGAGATCGCGGAGGCGTACGGCGCCCAGGACTGACCTGGCGGGTTCCGGATTCGAACAGCATCGGCGTGACCGATCGTCCGTACGGTTCGTTGGTGTGTCACGGGCTCGAACTGTCCCCCGCGGGGCGGCGGGGGGCCCGCCGGTGCTTCTATGGGATGTGCCGGGAAGAACATGCCGGGGGCAGTTCCCTCACTGCTCCCACGGACACCAGGGGGCGCCGAAGTGAACGCGACCACTCCGCCGTCGCTCGTCATCGATGTCGTCGACACGGGCGACACGGTTCTGTTCCGGGTCCGCGGCGAACTCGACCTGCGCACCGGTCCCCGGCTCGACCGGGCACTGACGCCGTTCCACGCGCGCTGCTGCGAACTGGATCTGGCCGAGGTGCCGTTCACCGATTCGACCGGGGTGAACCTCCTCGTCCGCAACCACCGGCACGCCGCGCGCGCCGGTGGCAGTCTGCGGATCGTGTCCGTCACGCGGCCGGTGCTGCGCGTCCTGCGGCTCACCGGGACGGCCGCCCTCCTGCTGGCCGGGGACGGTTTCTCCGAGGACCCGGACGTCCCCTGAGCGCCTTCAGTCCCACGCCGGTCCCATCACCACCCGATGGGGCGAGCGCCCCTGCCGGGCCGCGACCAGGGCCTCCTCGGGCGATGCGGCGGACGAGGGCCAGTTGCTCGCCGACAGACTCTCCCCGGTGTCGACGATCGCCTGCCCCGGCCCGGCGTCGATGTGGGTGAAGGTGCCGGTGACCACGGCGACGACCGCGTCGTCCAGAAGTTCGAGGATGCCTTCCGAGCCGTCGTCGCACGCGTCGCAGCCGCAGTCCGGCACCTGCTCCACCGGCACGGCGGGTTCGCCCGCCCCGACCACGACCACGGTGCGCGGCACGTCGTCGACGGCCCCGAAGCCGAAGACCAGGGGGACGGCGTCCGCCCGGACCGGCCGCAGCAGGACAGGGTCGCTCAACGGCGCGTCCGGGGTGCGCCGCCACAGGCCCGCCGGGTCACCGGCCGGCTCCGCCGTCGCGAGGCCCGTCCCGCACAGCACCCGGGTCCAGGCCTCGGCGCGGGCGGCGAGAATGCGGTACTTGCCGGGATCGAGACAGCGCGAGTACTCCTCGTCGAGCGGGGCCCGGTCGGGGTGCGGGTCCGCCCAGGCGGGGGTGTCGGCGCCGGTATCGGCGAACGCCTCGTCGACGGCCGCGCGGAGCTCCTGTGGATCCATGCCCGCACTCTATTGCGGGACGGTGAGGTGCCCCAGGACGCGCCCCATCGCCTCGCGCACCGCGTCCCGGGCGCTGTCGGTGTGGTCGAGCCCCTCGAAGGCGTGCGGTGCGGCGGGTACGTCGACGACCTCGACCGGTGCGCCGCCCGCCTCGGCCGCCGCGAGGAACCCGGCGACGGTCGCGGCGATCGCGGACGTCTCCTGGCCCACCCTGACCAGGACGAACGGCGGTGTGCCGCCCCGCGCCACCACCTCGGCGGGCCTGAACCGGGCGTCGTTCACTCCCCAGTTGGGCAACGGCGCCATGATCGGGTAGTTGGCGGCCAGGCAGCGCAGCCACGGCGGTCGCGCGCTGAGCCACGGCGCGGTCAGCGGGCCGCTGCCGGAGAGGAACCACAGGGCGATCCGGTCCGCGTCCACCCGGGGATCGGCCCGCACCCGGGCCACCGCGGCCTCCAGGTCCGCCGCGGCGGCCGGGTAGGCGGTCACCGCGTGCAGCCGGTGGTCGAGCGTCACGCCGACCACTCCCCGGTCGGCGGCGTACCGGGCGTATCCGATCAGGGTCGGCCAGTCGCGCGGCGTCGGCTCCGCGCCCTCGGGCACCGGCCCGCCGTGCACGAACACGATCGCGGGCCGCGGCGCCTCCACGGCGCCTTCGGGGACGTAGAGGTCGATGGTGCCGCGTCGCTCGCGGGGCCGTTCCGTGACGTCGAGGAGGAAGGGCCTGAGGTAGCCCGCCGTCGCCGTACGCGCGTCGGCGCCGTCGGCATCGTCGAGGAGGCTCTCCCCGTCCCCGGCCGCCGCGGCGAGCAGCACCTCGGCGAGCCGGTCGGGGCAGGACAGCATCGGCCAGTGTCCGGTGGGCAGTTCGAAGAAGGTGATCCCGGGCCGGGCCAGCGCCTTCATCATGGGGTCGCCGAAGCTCAGCAGCATGCGGACGGTGGCGAGGGTCGCGCCGCTCTCCGCGCACAGCACGCCGGTGGTCGGCGGCAGTTCCGCGCCGGTCAGCCGCAGTGGCCGCAGCAAGGTGCCGAGGGGCTGCGGCACGGCGAGGTCGGTGAGCCGGTCGAGGGCCGCCCCGGACAGGCCCGCGGTGCTCCCCCAGCGCGGCCACGCGTCCCGCGCGGGCGGGGCGAGCTCCCCGCCGGTGTCCCCGGCTGCGGCCAGCCGCTCGCGCAGTTCCTGGTCGGGCACGGTGGCCAGCGCCGGTACGCCGTCGCTCACCGGGGCCGTGTCCACGTGGACGATCCTGGCGACGCGTCCCGGCCGCCGGTCCGCGGCCCCGACCGCGGGATGGACGCCGTAGTCGTGGCCGACGAGCACGATCTCCGGGAGGTCGCGCCCGTCGGCCGCCGCGTCGATCGCGTCGATGGTCTCGACGACCAGGGCGACGTCCGCCGCCACGTCTGCGCCCGCTCCGTTCTCGGACCGCCGTCCCGGCAGGTCCACGAGGTGTGCCCGCGCGCCCTCGCTCTCCAGTCGGGCAGCCGTCTCCCGCCACACGTGCGGTCCGGTGAACAGCCCTGGCACCAGCACGAATTCCGTCATTCCGCACGCTCCTCGGACCCGTCGTCCTCGCGGCCCGGTCCGTCGCCGGGCCGCGTTCGCGGGTACGTTAGGAACTCCCCCAGAGGGAGGTTCAAGTGACGCCGGGTTCCGGTTCCGACGGCCTGTGGAGCATCGGTGAGCTCGCCGAGCACGCGGGCACCACGGTGAAGACGGTCCGCTTCTACTCCGACAGCGGTCTGCTGCCGGAGCGTGCGCGCAGCACCGGCGGACACCGCCGCTACGCGCCGGACGCCCTGGACCGGCTCCGGTTGATCCGCTCACTGCGGGGGCTGGGCCTGCCGGTCCCCGAGGTGCGTCGCGTCGTCGACGAACGGGCCGGTGCGCAGGGCGTGTTGGAGGACGCGGTCGCGGAGCAGTTGCGCACGCTCGGCTCGCGGCTCAGCGCGCTGCGCTGGCAGGAGGCCGCGCTGCACCTGGTGCACTCCTGTCCGCCGGAGGAGCGCGCGGACCGGCTGCGGCTCGTCGGCTCGCTGGGTACGCCGCCCAGCACGGCCCCGCTGGCCAGGTTCTGGCGCGCGTGGCTGCCGCCGCGGATGCCTGCCGCGTCCCGAACCGCCTTCCTGGAGGCCGCCGTTCCGCAACCGCCCGACGCGCCGGCCCCGGCGCAGGTCCTCGCGTTCGCCCGGCTGTGCGCCCTGGTGTCCCCTCCGTGCGTCGGCGAGACCCGTACCCAGCCGGCCGCGCACCGCTCGGCGGGCGCCCGGGAGTCCGCGCTGCTGTACGCGGGTCTGGCCGAGGCCTACGACCTGGCGGCCCGGCAGTTGCGCGCGGGTACCGGGCCCTCCGGGGGCGAGGCGCTGGACTGCTTCGTGGCGACGTACGCGCGCGTGGCGGGCTGCCGCGACACCCCGGACTTCCGCCGGGGGCTGGCTCCGCTGCTCGCGGCCGATCCCCGGCTCGACGGCTACTGGGACCTCGTGGCGGAGCTGATCACCGTGCCCGGCAGCGCACCGGAGCCGACACCGGGCAGCGCCCACGACTGGCTGCTCGCCGCGCTGGAGGGACAGGTGGCGGCAGCCTGAGCGCCCGTCCGGCGCCGGTGTGCGATGTCAGTGGGCGTCGACGAGTTGGTACAGGTAGATGAGGTGGCTGTCGTTGTCCGGCATGGCGTTCACGTCGTCGGAGGGGGCGTCGATCCGGAACCAGAACTCGGGGGCCTTGGCGCCGTCGAGTTCGCCCTTGTCCTGCATCCGTGCGAGTTCGTCGAGGAACGGGCCGGCGGCAGGGGTCCGGGTGCCCATGCGGCTCGCGATCCGGCCGCCGACGACCGTCTTGAGATGGTTCGTGTCGACGAGCACGTCCGTCGCGGCGCCGGTCGCGCTGGACGGCACGAAGCGGGGCTTCGCTCCGCCGCACTCGTAGTGGCCGAGGACGAGGCTCACGAGCGTGGGGCTCTCGCCGCCCATGCTGACGGACTCGATCTTCCCGTACGGGCCCTGGCCGCCGTGGTCGCAGACCGAGCCGGTCGGCGGGGTCTGCCGGTGCGCGAACTTCCACCCGCCCGACCTCGCCGCGCCGGGCGTGGTCGTGCTCGCGGCGGGGTCGGCCGTCGCGGTGGAGGCGGTCTTCGAGGGCGACGCGCTCGCGGCGGACGGACTCGGCGGGGTGCTCGTGGCAGGACTCGCGGTGCCGGCGGTCTTGTCGTCGGCGCTGCTCTGGTCGCAGGCGGTCAGGGTCAGGGCCGCCGCTACGGCCGCTCCCAGCGCGCAGGCCCGCAGGCCGGTGCGCAGCGTTCTCTGGTGGTTCACACGCATGATCGGTTCCCCCGTTGTCGTGCGCACGTCCTGACGTGCGCGGTCGTTGTGCCGGTGCCGGGGGAAGGGTGCCCGTGGAGCGGTTCGCTCCACACGTGCCGTGCCGGAACGTTACGCGTCGTTACGCATTCCGGACATTGTCGTACTCAACGGGCCGCCGTCCACAAGGGACGGCGGCCCGCGTCGGGAGCGTCGGGATCAGCCGGCGTCGACCAGTTCGAGGCCGTCGGCGACGACCCGTCCGTCGTGCAGGACCGTGCGGTCGGTGCCACGGTCCATGACGGCGCTGCTGGGCGTCTCGCCGTCGACGAGCAGCAGGTCGGCGCGGTCGCCCACGGCGAGACCGGGCCGGTCGGTGACTCCGGCGAGCCGCGGCACGTCGTGGCTCATGATGGCGGCGCCGCCCATGCTCGCCACCGCCAGGCACATCTCGATGTGCTCGTCGCGGCGGAAGTTGTTGGTGAAGGCGAGCTGCCAGGTGCGGTCGAGGAGGTCGCAGTTGCCGTACGGGCTCCAGTAGTCGCGCTGCCCGTCCTCGCCGAGGCCGACGCGGACGCCCGCCTCGGTGAGCGCGGTGAGGGAGAGCTGGTTGCGGGCGGCGGGGGCGACGGTAGCCATGGCGATGTCCAGCTCCGCGAACTCCTCGATGAGGCGGCGGCTGGTCGCCTCGTTGACGGAGCCCAGCTCGTAGGCGTGCGACATCGTGACCTTGCCCTGCATGCCGAGCGCCCGGACCCGCTCCAGGATCAGGTCGGTCGAGAACACGCCCAGTTCGCCGGGCTCGTGGAGGTGGATGTCGACCTCGACGCCGTACTTCTCGGCGAGCCCGAAGACGACGTCGAGGTGGCCCTTGGGGTCGCGGTCCAGGGTGCAGGGGTCGATGCCGCCCATCACGTCGGCGCCCGCCTTGAGCGAGGCCTCCAGGTAGTCGGCGGTGCCGGGCTCCAGCAGGATGCCCGCCTGCGGGAACGTCATGATCTGGACGTCGGCGAGATGCCCGTACTTCTCCTTGGCGGCGACGACCGCCTCGAACTTCTCCAGCTTGCAGTCGACGTCGACCTGCGCGTACGTGCGCACCCGCGTCGTACCGCGGGCGATCATGCGCTCCAGGGTGCCGGCGACCCGCTCGGGCAGGGCGATCTCCGCGTCGCGCCAGTTCTCGCGGTCGTTCATCATCATCGTCCATACGCCGGGGCCGCCGGTGTGCGGGCGGAACGGCAGGCCGATGCGGGTGGAGTCCAGGTGGACGTGGACGTCGCTGAAGGACGGCAGGAGCAGTCGGCCGCGGCCCTCGACGGTGTCCGCGACGGGCGCGGCCGCCGGGTCGTGCGGGCGGATGGCGGTGATGCGGGTGCCGTCGACGGTCACGTCGCTGCGCTCGCCGCCCCAGGGGCGGACGTCACGGATGAGCATGTGGTGCAACTTCCTTACTTCGGTGATGTGTTGACGGGTCAGTGGGTCGAGAGGGCCCGGTCGGCGAAGTGGCAGGCGGGCCCCTCGTCCTGCGGGACCGGCGGGACCTCCCCCGCGCAGCGCGCCTGCTCGGCCTCGCCGAGGGTGGGGCGCAGCGGGCACCGCGTACGGAACACGCAGCCGGACGGGGGGTTCGCCGGGGTGGGCAGATCGCCGGAGAGCCGGATCCGGCGGCCCCGGTCGGCGTCCGGGTCGGGCTGGGGGACGGCGGAGAGCAGGGCGCGGGTGTAGGGGTGGCGGGGGTGGTCGAAGACGTCGCGGGTGGCCCCGCTCTCCATGACCCTGCCGAGGTACATGACGGCGACCCGGTCGGCGAAGTGCCGTACCACGGAAAGGTCGTGGGCGATGAACACGTACGAGACGCCGGTGTCGGCCTGGATGTCCTGGAGGAGGTTGACGACCTGCGCCTGGACGGAGACGTCGAGGGCCGAGACCGGCTCGTCGCAGATGATCAGGCGGGGTTCGAGGGCGAGCGCGCGGGCGATGCCGACGCGCTGCTTCTGGCCGCCGGAGAACTCGTGCGGGAACCGGTTGTAGTGGTCGGGGCGCAGCCCCACCCGGTCCATCAGTTCCCGTACGCGCGTCTTGACGCCGCCGGCCGGTTCGATGCCCTGGGCGTGCAGCGGCGCGGCGATCGCGGCGCCCACGGTCTGCCGGGGGTTGAGGGACGAGGACGGGTTCTGGAAGACCATCTGCACCTGGCGCCGGTACTCCTGCGCCTCGGCCCGGTTCAGCGAGCCGACGTCGCGGCCGTCGAGCAGGACGGTGCCGGAGGTCGGTTCGAGCAGGCGCATCAGCAGCCGGCCGGTGGTGGACTTGCCGCAGCCGGACTCGCCGACGATGCCGAGGGTCTGTCCGGCGCCCACGGCGAAGCTCACGCCGTCGACGGCCTTGACCGGGGCGCCGCCCCGGCCGAGGAGGCCGCCGCGTCCCCGGAAGTGCTTGGTCAGGCCGCGCGCCTCCAGGAGCGGCGGCTGCTCGGTGGTGGTCATCGCACGGCCTCCGCGGTGTCGGTGAGGGTCTCCAGGTGGCACCGGGAGGGGTGGTCGGCGGTGTCCGCGGTGCGGAACGCGGGGCGTTCGCCGTGACAGCGTCCGTCGGGCACGCGGTGGGCCTGCGGGCAGCGGTCGGCGAAGAGGCAGCCGTCCGGCAGGGCGAGCAGCGACGGCGGGAAGCCCGGGATGGGGCGCAGCCGCTCGCTCTCGTCGCCGAGCGTGGGCATGGAGGCGAGCAGGCCCTGGGTGTAGGGGTGGCGCGGGTCGCGGAAGAGTTCGCGCACGCTGCCCCGCTCCACGCACTGGCCGCCGTACATGACGGCGACCTGGTGGCAGACCTCGGCGACGACCCCGAGGTCGTGGGTGACGAGGACGACGCTGGTGCCGGTCTCCTGCTGGAGTTCGCCGAGCAGGTCGAGGATCTGTGCCTGGACGGTGACGTCGAGGGCGGTGGTCGGCTCGTCGGCGATGAGCAGCTCGGGTTCGCAGACCAGCGCCATGGCGATCATGGCGCGCTGGCGCATGCCGCCGGAGAACTCGTGCGGGAAGGCGCGGGCGCGGCGCCGGGCGTCGGGGATGCCGACCCGGCCGAGCATGTCGACGGCGACGTCGAGGGCGGCCTTCTTCGACACCTGGTTGTGGACCCGGTACGCCTCGGCGATCTGGGCGCCGACGGTGTGGAAGGGGTGCATCGCGGAGAGCGGGTCCTGGAAGATCATGGCGATCTTCTTGCCGCGCCAGGCGCGCATCCGGTCCTCGGACAGGGAGTTGAGGTCGGTGCCGTCGAGCAGGATCTCGCCGGTGACCTCGGCGCGGGTCTCCTTGAGCAGACCCATCAGCGCCTGGCTGGTGACGGTCTTGCCGGAGCCGGACTCGCCGACGATGCCGAGGGTCTCGCCCCGGTTCAGGGTGAGGTCCATGCCGTTGACGGCGTGCACGAGGCCGTCGTCGGTCGGGAAGGTGACGTGCAGGTCCCGGATGCGCAGCAGGGGTTGATCGGTGGCGGTGGTCATCAGGCGGCCCTCACTCGCGGGTCGATGACGGCGTAGACGGCGTCGACGACGACATTGGCGACGATGATGAAGAAGGCGGCGAGCAGGGTGATCGCCATGGTCACGGGCAGGTCGCCGGCCTGTGCGGCGCGGACGGCGGTGAAGCCGACGCCGGGGACGGAGAAGATCTGCTCGGTGAGGACGGCGCCGCCGAGCAGCAGCCCGATGTCGAGGCCGAGCATGGTGACGACGGGGGTGAGTCCGGCGCGGGCGCCGTGCCGGACGACCATCACCGTCCTGGACAGGCCCTTGGCGCGGGCGGTGCGCATGAAGTCCTCGCCGAACGTCTCCAGCATGGAGCTGCGGGTGACGCGGATGTACTGGGCGCTGAACAGCACGGCGAGCGCGACCCAGGGCAGCAGGTAGTTCTGGAACCAGCCGCCGAACCCGGCCGGTCCGAACGGGGACGTGATGGCGTTGGTCGTGAACGGCAGCAGGTCGAACGTCGAGACGAAGACCAGCAGCAGGAGCAGCCCGGTGACGGGGATCGGCAGCGAGACGCCGATCGAGGCGCCGCCCACGATCAGCTTGTCGGTGAGCTTGTTCTTGCGCAGCGCGGCGAGCGTGCCGAGGGTGACGCCGACGAGCGTCCACAGCACGATCGCGCCGACGGCGACGGACACCGTGTACGGCAGGGCGCGTTCCAGTACGGCGGTGACGTTCTCGTTCGTCTGGAACGACTTGCCGAAGCAGGGCCATTCGCACAGCGACTGCGCACCGGCCGCGCCGATCGTCCGCCCGTGGAACAGCCCGGACATGTAGGTCAGGTACTGGCTGAGGAACGGCTTGTCCATGCCGAGGGCGACGCGCGCCTCGGCCACGCGCTGCGGTGTGCACTCCTGTCCGCAGGCGGCGGCCGCCGGGTCGGCGGGGCCGAACTGGAAGAGGGTGAAGGTGACGAAGCTGATGACGATCAGCAGGACGACGGTGGCGCCGAAGCGCCGGAGCAGAAAGGCGGCCATGGTCACCCCTTCTTGGACACGACCGAGACGGTCGAGAGGTCGATGGAGCCGAAGAAGTAACCGACTTGCGCGTTGCGGATGTCGGATCCCACGACGCTGCGGGTGACGTTCCTGATCAGCGGCACGAGCGGGTAGTCCTGCATGCCGCGGTCGAAGAGCTTCGCCCACTTGCGGCCGAGCTCCTCACTGGTGCCGTTCTCCCCGCGCAGCGCGTACATGGCGCGGGCGATCTCCGGGTCGTGGTAGCGGGGGATGTTGGAGAAGCCGAAGCTCTTGCCGTCGACGCTCGGGCCCAGGTTGGGGTCGATGGTGGTGCGCACCGAGCCGCTGTCGGCGCCGCCGCACCAGCCGCTGCGGGCGATGTCGGGCATGTGGGAGCCGGCGAGCGTCGTGTAGTAGTTCGCGGCGGGGATGGGGCGCAGTTCGAGGTCGATGCCGAGCTGCTTGAGGTTCTGCTGGAGCGAGGTGCCCATGTTCTTGTAGCGGGGCGTGGCGTCGGCGTATCCGTAGACGAGCTTCTTCGGTACGTCACGGCCCTTCAGGAGCTTCTTCGCCGCCGCGAGCCGGGGCTGGCCCGCCGGGTCGAGTCCGGTGTGCTGGGGGACGTAGCCGCGCTGGTCGGGGTTGATGTACGACTGCGTGAGCTTGCCGAAGCGGGCACCGCCGTACTGGAGTTGGATGGCCTTGCGGTCGATGGCGAGCGCGATGGCCTCACGGACGACCGGGTCCTTGATCGACACGGTGTTGAAGTCGAGGACGTCGGTGCAGCCGATCAGGCCGGACGCGGTGCGCCGCGTGACGCCCGGCTCGTCCAGCTTCGCCGCGTCGGACGCCTGGAGTCCGCCCGAGCTGTCGAGGGTGAGCGCCGTGGGGTCGGAGTCGGCGAGCAGCTGCTGGCTGATGGTCGACTGCGCGGTGGAGAGGCTGAAGGTGAAGGTGTCCGGCAGGGCGCTGCGGTTCGGGTCGGTGGCCGGGTCCCAGTTCTTGTTGCGGACGAGCTTCATGGAGCGCCCGCGGTCGTAGTACTGGATCTTGTACGGGCCCGTGGACACCGGGTGGTTGGTGTAGTCGAGCTTGGTGTCCTTCGCCCGGGGCACGGGCGCGGTGTTGGAGCGCGAGACGAGCGCCGGGAACTCGGCGAAGGGCTGCTTCAGCTTGAAGACGACCGTGTGTGCGTCGGGGGTCTCGATGCCCTTGAAGTCACCGGCGGAGCCCTTGGCGTACGGGCCCTTGTAGCCGTCGTCGGAGAGCGCGGAGTTCAGCTCCTGCGGTGCCTGGGTGTACACGTCGCGGGCGTAGGTCCGCTCGACGCCGTACTTGACGTCCTTCGCGGTGATCGGCGAGCCGTCCTCGAACTTCAGGCCCGTCTTCAGGGTGTACGTCCAGGTGAGGCCGTCCTTGGAGACCTTGCCGAGGTCCGTGGCGAGGTCGGGGACGATCTTCGGGGGCTTGCCCGCCTCCTCCTTCGCCATGGTGAGGGTGCGGTAGTAGAGCTGGCCGACGTTGGCCGTCTGGACGTAGTTGCTGTTGCCCGGGTCGAGGGTCTGGAAGTCGGTGGACATCAGGACGTTGACGTTGCCGCCCCTGGTCGTGTCGCCGTCGCCGACCTTGACGGCCTCGAAGGCGTCGGCGGGGGCGTTGGAGCCCGAGCCGGGCTTCGGCTTGGGGCCGCCGCAGGCGGTGAGGGTCAGCCCGGTGGCCACCGTCAGGGCGAGCGCCGCCACGGTGCGTCGATTCACTGCTGCTCCTGGGTTGCGTGGACGGGGTCAGCCACGGGAGGACTTGGGGTCGAGGGCGTCGCGGACGGCGTCGCCGAGCAGGTTGAAGGCCAGCACCGTGAGGACGAGGGCGCCGGCGGGGACGGCGAGGAACCAGGGGTCGGTCAGGTACCAGTTGCCGGCCTGGGCGGCGTTGAGCATCTGTCCCCAGGACGGGGTGGGGTCCTTGACGCCGACGCCGAGGAAGGACAGGGCCGCCTCGGCGGTGATGTTCGTGGGGATCATCATCGTGGCGTAGACGAGGACGACGCCCATCACGTTGGGCACGATCTGCTTGACGATGATCGTGCGGTGCGAGGCGCCGTAGGCGCGGGCCGCCTCGACGAACTCCTGCTCGCGGATGGACAGCACCTGGCCGCGCACGACGCGGGCGAGATAGGCCCAGCCGAAGAAGCCGAGAATGATCACGAGCGAGGCGATCGGCAGCAGGCTGCCCTCCCCCAGCGCCGTGTCGCCGAGCCGGGACTGCAGGATCGGTGTCAGGGACAGCACGAGCAGCAGGTGCGGGAAGGCCAGGAACAGGTCCATGACCCGGCTGATCACCATGTCGACCTTGCCGCCGAAGTAGCCGGCCGCGGCGCCGAGCAGCGTGCCGAGGACGACGGAGACGGCGGTGGCGAGCAGCGCGATGATCAGGGAGACCTGGGCGCCGTGTGCCATGCGGGCGAAGATGTCGCGGCCCAGGCCCGGTTCGACGCCGAGCCAGTGGTCGGCGGACGGATAGCGGTAGTAGGGCAGCGGCAGCCCGGGGGTGCCGTAGTCGTCGAGGACGTCCGGGCTGGTGCGGGTGGTGTACGGGTCCTGGCCCTCGAGAGCGCTGAGCAGCGGGGCCAGCGCCGCGAAGAGGATCATGAGGACCACCACGGCGAGCGCGGCGAGGGCGATCCTGCTGCGCCGGATGCGCAGCCATGCGGTGCCGATCAGGGAGCGGGCGGCGACCGTCTGCGGGGCCGAAGTCGGCGCGGCAGCGGTGGAGTTGGGCTCGCCACCGGCGTCGGCGCCGGAAGGCGGCCGGGCGGGCAGCACAGGGGAATCCGTCACGTCGCGTGATCCATTCGGCGTTCGGGGGAAGGTTGGCGGGACGGTATACCAGGAATGCAATGGCGCGAAAGGGCTGACCGGATTTTGGTATACCGAGCCCGGTAACTTGTGCGCTTAATAGGGCATTTCACCGCGCAGAGATGCTGCCGGTCAACGGATG
The DNA here is from genome assembly GCF_040297005.1 of Streptomyces sp. NPDC001904. Taxonomy (NCBI): domain Bacteria; kingdom Bacillati; phylum Actinomycetota; class Actinomycetes; order Kitasatosporales; family Streptomycetaceae; genus Streptomyces; species Streptomyces sp. NPDC001904. Next base: position 96,312 of record NZ_JBEOYI010000006.1, read on the forward strand.
GCCGATCGCTCTTCCCTAGCCGGTATACCAACTCGTACGATCGGGAAGGCAAGGCCCGTGAACCACAGGAGGCACTATGCGCACCCGCTGGCGCGCCCGGCACATCCTCGCCCACCAGGACGGCGGCCACGCGCTGCTGCACGACGGCGAGGTGGTGTGGGAGGACGACCGCGTGGTCTACGTCGGCCCGCGCTTCGACGGCGCGGTCGACGCGGAGCGCGACCTGGGCGAGTCCCTGGTGCTGCCCGGACTGATCGACCTCGACGCGCTCACCGACGTCGACCATCTCGTCCTGGACTCCTGGGCGGGGCCGGAGCGGGCCAAGGGCCTGCAGTGGTCGCTGGACTACTTCGCCCAGCGGCGCCATGACGTCTTCACGCCCGAGGAACGGGCGACCATCCGCACGTACGCCCTCGCCCAGCTCGCGCTGCACGGCATCACCACGTTCATGCCGATCGCCTCCGAGGTGCACAGCCGCTGGGCCGAGCCGTACGACGAACTCGTCGCGATGGCCGACGTCTCCCGCCGGATCGGTCTGCGCGGCTACCTCGGTCCCGCCTACCGGTCGGGCGTGAACGTCGTCCTGCCGGACGGCACGCGCGAGGTCGCCTTCGACGAGGCGGAGGGGCTGGCGGGGATGCGCGACGCCGTCCGCTTCCTGGACCACCTCGACGCGCTCGGCGACCCGCTGCTCACCGGTGTCCTGCTGCCGTGCCGCGTCGAGACCCTCACCGAGGAACTGCTCGCCGAGACGGCGCGGGTGGGGCGCGAGCGCGGGGTCCTGGTCCGGCTGCACGCGCTCCAGGGCCTGGCCGAGCGCGACATCATCCGGCGGCGGCACGGCCTGACCCCGATCGAACTCCTCGACAAGCACGGCCTGCTGGGCCCGAACCTGCTCATCCCGCACACCGTGCTCCTCGACCGGCACCCGGCCGTCCACGGCGCGGACCACGGCGACCTGGCCCTGCTCGCCCGGCGCGGCATCTCGGTCGTCCACTGCCCGCAGACCTCGCTGCGCTACGGCGAGATGCTGCACTCGTTCCGCGCCTACCGCGAGGCGGGCGTGAACCTGTGCCTGGGCACGGACTCGTTCCCGCCGGACCTCGTCCGCGGGATGGACACCGGCGTGCACCTGGCGAAGATCGCCGACGGCCGTTCGGACGCCGCGCCCGCCGAGCACTACGTGGAGGCGGCCACGCTGGGCGGCGCCCGCGCGCTCGGCCGCGACGACCTGGGCCGGATCGCGCCCGGCGCCCAGGCGGACCTGGTCGCGTTCTCCCTGGACGACTTCCGCGACGGCGTGCTCGACGACCCGGTTCGCACCTTCCTGCTCAACGGGACGGCGCGGCAGGCGACGGACTCCGTGGTCGCGGGCCGCCCGGTGCTCGTCGACGGGGGCCTTCCCGGTCTCGACCTGGACGCGCTCCGGCACGACGCACAGGCCCTGTTCGAGCGGATGCGCGCGGCCTACAGCGAGCGCGACACGCAGCGCCGGGACACCGCCGCGCTCTTCCCGCCGACGTTTCCCGCGTTCCGCGGGGCCGGGCAGGAGACGGGCGCGTGACGCTCGCCGAGGCGTCCGAAATCTCCGGTGCCTCGCAGGTGGAGCGCACCGAGGAGTTGATCAGGACCGGCATCCACGCGGGCACCTACCGGCCCGGCACCCGGCTGCGCGAACGCGAACTCGCCGAGGCCCTCGGGGTCTCGCGCGTTCCGGTGCGCGAGGCCCTGATGCGGCTCGCGGGCGACGGACTCGTCGTCCTGGAACCGCGCCGGGGCGCCCGGGTGCGCCGGCTCACCCTGCGCGACGTCGACGAGCTCTTCGACCTCCGGCTCAGCCTGGAGGTGTTCGCGGCGCGGCGGGCGGCCGAGATCGTCGAGCGCGGCGGTGACCACGCGGGCCTGCGGGCGGTGATGGCCGAGGCCGAGGCGGCGACCGGGCGCGGCGACGCGGCGGCCATCGCGGCCGCGAACACCGACTTCCACGCCGAGCTGATCACCATGACGGGCAACCGCCTGCTGCAGTCGTCCTTCCAGCCCTCGCGCGGTCTGATGCACTGGCTGTTCCGCATCACCGCGACCGAGCGCGGGGCCGAGCAGCACTGCGCGGAGCACCGGCAGATCTGCGACGCGATCGGGGCGGGCCGGCCGCGCCTCGCCGAGGCGCTCACCTTCGCCCACATCGACGTCCGGCGGGCGCCCGTGATGACGGCGCTGGCCGCGGTGCTGCCCCCGGAGTGAGGGCCCCGCGCGTCCGCAATCCCGTGTCCGGCCCGCTGACCACGGGCTACCCTTCGTCCGAAGTCGGCGCCGTGCTCGACGGCGTACGGGAGGGGACACGCGATGACGGACGCGGCGGCACAGCCCTGCGCGCCTTGGGAATCGGAGCTCACGTCGGTCGTGGTGCACGCGCGCGGCGCGGTGTGCCGGCGGCTCGCGCGGGGCGTCGTGCCGGCCGACGGCCGGGTCCGGGTGCGGGTCTGCCCCGCGTCCTCGACCCCCTCTCGCTGCGCGCGCAGGTCGTGGCCGGGAGCGGCCTGCGGGTCACCGGCGCCCGGATCGCCGTCGAGGCCGAGCCGGTCCCGGCCGACGCACCCGAGGACCTGGTCCGCGAGACGGAGCGGCTCACCCGGGAGCAGCTGCGCGCCGAGGCCCGCCGGGACCGGCAGCTGCGCCGGATCGAGGAGGTCACGGCGCTGCGCGCGGTCCCGCCGCCGCGCCGCCGCGAGGATCCGCACCGGCGTGCGCCCGTCGACGCGTGGCTGCGGCTCGCCGATTTCGTCGACGAGCGCCTTTCGGCACTGCACGGCGAACTCGCCGACCTGGACGAGCGGTTGACCCGCATCGGGCACGAACTCGGTATCGCCCGCGACCGGTTGGCGCGCTCCTCCACCGATGCTCCGTCGACTCCCGTGCGGACCACGGTCGCGGCCGACCTCACTCTGGGGGAGACCGGCGAGGACACCGGGCCGGTGGACATCGAGATCGAGTACCGGGTCCCGGGCGCGGTCTGGGTGCCCTCCTACCGGTTGACGCGGCATGCGGGCGAGGACGACGGCCGGCTCGTGCTGCGGGCCTCGGTCGCGCAGCGCACCGGTGAGGACTGGAGCGGCGTGCGTCTCGGCCTGTCCACCGCCGATCTGCACCGGCCGACCGGGGTGCCCGTGCTGCGGTCGGTGCGGATCGGTCGCCGCCAGCCCGCCCCGGCACCCTCCGGCTGGCGAGAGCCGCCGGCCGGGCTCGCGGGGCTGTTCGCCGGGTACGACGCGGTGGGGCCGGGCCCTGCCGTCCAGCCGCGGGGCCTCTCGCCGGCCGCAGGTTTCGCCGGGGCGCCCCAGGCGCCGGTGTACGCGGGCTCCGCACCTCAGGCGACGCTCGGTGCCCGCCGCCCCCGCACGGCCGGACAGCTGAAAGCGCCGGGCGCCCTGCCGGCGCCGCCTCCGGCCGCCGCTCCCCCGGCGCCCGCCGCTCCCGGCGGGGCCGTGCCCGCTCCCCCACCGCCGCCCCCGCCGCCCGGGCCGCCGCGGCCGAGCGCCGCCGAACTCGACTACGCCGACCTGGTCCTCGCCGGTCCCGACGCGCCGGGCGGCGGCCGCGGGCTCCTCGCGCCGGGGACTCCGGCGGACCCGGTGGCCGCCGAGTACCGGCGCCGCGCGGAATCGGTGGGCTCGCTGCCGCTGCCCGAACGCGCGGTGCGGCCGCGCGAATCGGCCGGCTCCTTCGACCATCGCTACGACGCGGAGGGCACCGCCGACATCCCGTCGGACGGCACCTGGCACACGGTCACCGTCACGGAGCTCCCGGTCGGTCTGCGCACCGAGTACCTGTGCGTGCCGTCCGTCGAGGAGACGGTGTACGCCACTCTGGTGCTCTCCAACGCCACCGGCCGGGCACTGCTCGCCGGGCCCGTGGACGTCACGGCCGACGGCGAGCACCTGCCGACGGCCGCGCTGCCCACCGTCGCCCCGGGCGGTACCGGCCGGGTGGGGCTCGGGCCCGCCGAGGCGATCCGGGTCAGCCGCCGCACCGAACTGCGCGAATCCACGGCCGGGCTGCGCTCGACCACCACCGTCCTCGACCACCGGATCCACGTGGAGCTGGCCAACCGGCTGTCCCGCCCGGTCGCCGTGGAGGTCCGCGAGCGGGTGCCCGTCACCTCGCAGGCCGATGTGCGCGTCGAGGAACGGGCCGACTGGACGGCGCCGGAGGACGGCCACGACGGAGCCGAGCCGCAGGTGCCCGGCGCCCGGCTGTGGCGGGTGGAGGTGCCCGCGGGCGGCACCGCCGTGCTCGACGGCGGCTACGAGATCCGTATTCCGGCCGCCAAGGCCCTCACCGGCGGCAACCGGAGGAGCTGACCCACCATGAACACCACTCCCACGTCTTCTTCCGAGACCGTCCCGCCCTCGGCCCCCGGGCCGATTCCCCTGCCGGTCACCGCGGTGACCTGCCTGGAGGACCGCGCGCACATCGAGCGGACGGCCACACTTCAACTCGAACCCGGTGTGCGGCAGTTGAGACTCGGGCCGGTCAGCGCGCTGGCCGTCGACCGCAGTCTGCACGCCGAGCTCACCGACGGCCCCGACGACGCCACGGTCCTCGACGTCCGCGTGGTACGGGCCTGGACGCCCCGCAGCCCCGAGCCACCCACCGCCGACGACTCACCGCTGCGCCGCCGCCTGCACGCCCTGGGCGAGGAGCAGCGGACCTTCGAGCAGCGCCGCGACCGGCTCCGGGCCCGCCTGGACCTGCTGGGCGGACTTGCGGCCGATCTGCTGCGGGACATCGGCGAGGGCGCGGGGTTCGGCGAGGCCGAACCGGAGCGCTGGGCAGCCGAGTTGGACCGCGTCGACGCCGAGCGTGCCACGCACGAGGACGAGCTCGTCTCCGTCGACACCCAGTTGGCGGCGGTGGGCGCGGAACTGTCCTACGCCCAGCACGCGTTGACCCTCGCCGAGGAGGAGCCGCCGGAGCTCACGGCCCACGTCGAGCTGACGGTGCGGTCCACCGCGGCGGGCCCGGCGGAGCTGCGCCTGACGCACCTCACGCCGTGCGCCCTGTGGCGCCCCGCCTACCGGGCAACGGCGGCCGACGGCGAGCTGACGCTGCACACCGACGCGATGGTGTGGCAGCGCACCGGGGAGGACTGGACCGGCGTACGCCTGACCCTGTCCACCGCCCGCTCGTCCCTCGCCACCACCCCGCCGCGGCTGGTCGAGGACCGCCTCACCCTGCGCGACCGGTCCGCCGCCGAACGCCGTTCCGTGGAGATCGAGTTGCGCGAGGAGGAGATCACCGACGTCGGCCCCGCGCAGGTGCCCGGCCTGCCGGGCGTGGACGACGGCGGGGAGGTACGCGTCCTGCGCGCCCCCGCCGCCGCCTCGGTGCCCGGCGACGGGCGCGCCCACCGCGTGCCGCTGACGACCGCCGTCTCGCCCGCGCAGAGCGAGTACGTCTGCGCTCCGGAACTCTCCCCGCTGGTCACCGAGGTCGTGCGGTTCACCCACACCGGCGGGCACGCCCTGCTCGCCGGACCCGTGGAGCTGATCCGCGGCAGCGGTTTCACCGGCCGCGCCACTCTGGACTTCACCGCGCCCGGAGCCGCCCAGGAGCTGGCGTTCGGCAGCGCGGACACCTACCGGGTGACCCGGGAGGCCGAGGAGTTCCGGAACACGACGGGCCTGACCCAGCGCACCGTCGTCACCCGCACGGTGCGGCTGCACCTGTCGCGTTTCTCCGCGCCGGACGAGACCGGCGACCGGGTGATCGCGGTGCGCGAGCGGATCCCCGTGTCCGAGGTGTCGGACGTCGAGGTGCGTCTGCGCAAGGAGTCCTGCTCCCCCGCTCCGGATGCCCTCGACGCCGAGGGCATCGCCCGCTGGGACGTCACGCTCCCGCCGGGCGGCCGGCGCACGGTGACGCTGGTGTACGAGGTGTCGGCGAGCGCCAAGGTGAGCGGCCTGTAGCCGGGCCCGCACGCCGTCATCAGTGAGTGGGGTCCGGGTCCGCGGAACCGCTGACAGAACGACCTGACGCGATATGCTGATGCAGAATGTGCAAGCCATTTGCAGAACGAGGAGGGTCATGGCTACTCGGGCGACCGACGCCGGGACGAACCAGAGCGTCGAACGAGCGGTCTCGGTGCTGCGCGCACTGGACTCGGGCCGCGCCGAGCTGCGCGTGTCCGATGTCGCCGAGCTCACCGGCCTCGGCTCCTCCACCACGTCCCGGCTGCTGTCCACCCTCGAGCGCCTGGACATGGTCGAGCGCGACCCGGTCAGCAATCTGTACCGCCTCAGCCTGGGCATCCTCCCGCTCGCGACCACCGCGGCGAACCGCCACCCCGTGCACCGGGCGGCCCGGATGGTCCTCCAGAACCTCGCCGCCCGCACCGGCCTCGGGGCCAATGTGGCGATCCGGCGCGGGACGGAGCTGATGTTCCTGTGCAACTTCGAGGGGACCCGCGCCCCCAAGTCGTACACCCAGGCGGGACATACGGCGCCGCTGCACGCCACCAGCATCGGCAAGTGCCTGCTCACCGGGCTCACGCCCAAGGAGCGCCGCAGGCTGCTGCCCGAGCCGCTCGCCGCGCACACCGACTACACGACGACCAGCCACGATCTCCTGGACACCGAGATCGACTCCGTGCGCCGCTCCGGCTATGCGATCGAGGCCGAGGAGCGCGCTCTGGGCCGGGCCTCGCTGGCCGCCCCGGTCCGTGACGCCTCGGGCGACGTCGTCGCCGCCATCTCGCTGTGGGGCCCGACCTCGCTGCTCGGGGACCACGGCGCCGTGGCCGACGGGCAGCGCCAGACCCTCACCCGTGAGGTCATCGAGGCCGCAGACGCCATCAGCCAGGCACTCGGCGCGCTCTGAGTCCCGTACACGAGGGCACGTACGGGGAAGGGGCCCGGCGCCGGTCGTTCGACCGGTGCCGGGCCCCTTCCCCGTTGCCGCGCCTCGGGCCTACGCGCCGTACGCCTTGAACGCGATCACGTGCGCGCGCCGCGCCCCGTGCGTCGCGTCGACGACGATCCGCAGCGCGTCGGTGCGCACGGGTCCGCCGTCGGCTTCGGCGAGCGGGTGCACGCGGTGGCGGCGGCGGTTGCCGGTGACCGTCAGCAGGGTGTGCCAGGTGCCGTCGGCGGCGCGGCTCTGGATGCGGTAGTCGCGGACCAGTTCCGGCATCACCTCGAACGGGGTGCGGTGCCGGTGGAGGTTGTTGAGGTACTCGTCGACGTCGTCGTCGAACACGACCCGTGCCTCGGTGAGCAGCTGCTGCCGATCCCAGTCGAGCCGCAGCCACTCCTCGCCGCCCGACGGCTCGGAGACCCACATCTGCGGGCCGCCGTACGCCCGCTGGAACCCTCCGACGGCGCGCTCCGGGCGGAACGCGGCCGTCCGCGGGCTCGCCCGGAACGCGAAGGTCCGGCGGCGCAGCCCGCGGGCCTGCCACTCCAGGACGAGCTGTCCGTCCTCCTCGGGGATGTCGTGGTCGACGGCCGCGTCCCCCTCGACGCGGCTGCGCAGCGCGAGCACTCCGTCGGTGCGCTCGGGCACGAGGACGAGCGCGGTGCCGGGCGCGGCCCGCACGATGACGACGACGTTCCCGGGGGCCTCGGGGCGGTGGTCGAAGCGGGCGGTGACCCAGTGCGGGCCGCCCGGCGGCACGGTCACGGTGGTGGTCAGCAACCGGTCGACGGGGACGGCGTTCTCGGGGCGGCCCGTACCCCACAGCTCCACGGTCAGCTCGCGCTCCGCGCCGTCGTCGGCGCCGTGGACGAGCAGGTCGACGGTGTCGAGGGCCGGGTCCGCCGGCAGCAGCAGCGCCAGGTCGCGGGTGAGGGGGTACGGCTCGCCGGGCGCCTCGATGGTGGGCTCCGCGGCCAGCCGGGCGAGGTGGCCGGCGGCGCTGACGCGGGCGGTGCGGGCCAGATTCTCGGGGTCGTCGTCGGCGAGACCGATGACGGAGGCGTCCTGGCGCAGCAGCGCGCGGCGCACCAGCTCGGGGCGCTTGGTGGCCAGTTCGCGCGGGCTCAGGCTCTCGGCGACACACAGCGCGGCGGCGGTGCCGGCCGCCTCGCCGATCGTGGCGCAGGTGGCCATGACCCGGGTGGCGCCGAACGCGATGTGGGTGGCGGAGATGTTGCGCCCGGCGAACAGCAGGTTCGTGACGTTCGCCGAGTACAGGGAGCGCAGCGGGATGTGGAAGACGCCGTCCGCGTAGCGCTGGCGGGCGCCGGGCTCGTCGGCGTACATGCCCTGGACGGGGTGGAGGTCGACGGACCAGCCGCCGAAGGCGACCCGGTCGCTGAACTGCCGCTGTTCCAGGATGTCCTGCTGGGTGAGGACGTAGTCGCCGAGGAAGCGGCGGTACTCGCGCTTGCCGGGCAGGGAGCCGACCCACTCCAGGGTGAGGTTCGCGGCGTCGGGGAACTCGCCCGAGTTCTTGATGTGGTCCCAGATGCCCATGATGACGGCCTGGAGCTCGTCGCGGATCCGCTCGTTGTCGTGGACGGTGTCCAGCTCGCCGCCCCACTCGATCCACCAGTAGTCGCAGCCGTTGTCCCCGGTGCGCAGGACGCGGTTGCGCAGGATGGGTGTGGTGGTCAGATCCCGGGCGTACGCGGGCGGCACGAACTTCACGGGGTGGCCGGCGTCCTTGGTGTGGAACAGGATCGTCGAGCCGAGCAGCGCCTCGTCGCTCTCCTCGGGGGCCCACGGCTCGTCGAACTCCGCGCGGGCCTCGCGGCCGATGCGGTAGCGGGCGCCGGCGAGGTGGCCGAGCAGTCCGTCGCCGGTGCAGTCGAGGAACTGCTGTGCGTGGAAGGTGATGCGGCGCTCGGACCCCATCATCCAGCCGGTGCAGGAGTGCACCTCGCGGGCGTCGTCCGGTCCGCTCGCGTCGACCTCGCGCACGTCGGTGTTGAGGTACAGGTCGATGTTGGGCTCGGCGAGGACGGCATCGAGGACCACCTGGTCCCAGTAGTACGGGTTGCCCTCGGGGTTGCGGAACTGGTTCTCGGTGTACAGCTCGCCCATGATGCCGGTCTCGCGCGCCCACCGGTGCACGCCGTGTGCGGTGGCGCCGCAGACCCAGACGCGGACCTCGCTGCTGGCGTTGCCGCCGAGCACCGGGCGGTTGTTGACCAGCGCGACGCGTCGGCCGAGCCGGGCCGCGGCGATGGCCGCGCAGGTCCCCGCCAAGCCGCCGCCGATGACGGCGATGTCGTAATGGACCTCTTCTTCCCGCACGGAGCGGCCTCCCTGGTGTGACGGTGCGCCGGTGTGACGCGGTGTGAAGCGCGGATACGTCCCGCCGGAGCGGAGCGGCCTCGAACGTACATCACATCCATATTGTGCAACCACTGTTCAGTCAGTGGGATCCATTGTAAGTTTCCGACGCAGCCGCGGACACGGCTGGCACGAGCCGCTTTTGAAGTTCATGGCAGGTGGGGCGAGTTCGCCGGCCCTGCGCAGAACCGGCGATTCACCGACCAAAAGGGTTGACGCCGTCGCACGATATGGAGAACGATCCCGCATGCTGCAACTTGCGTTCAATGGAGCATGGATGGCGTTCACACAGGGCCCCGGCGCTCCCGCCCCGTTCGAGAGGACACACCCATGAGTACGGCCGCACCTCCCCGGAAGGTCTCTCCACCCCGTGAGCGGACCGGCGGACGGCTCTCCAACGGCGCGTTCGCCCTCCTGCTGACGGCACCGGGACTCGCCCTCTTCGCGGCGATCATCATCTATCCGCTGATATCGGCCCTGTTCACCGGTTTCTTCAAGCAGGACCTGCGGCTGCCGGGCCGCGAGTTCGTCGGCCTGGAGAACTTCACGTACTGGCTGGACGGCGACTTCCTCACCATCCTCAAGCAGACGCTGGTCTTCACCGTCGGCGCGACGGTCGTCCCCTTCGTGATCGGCTTCGCCCTCGCCCTCGCCCTGAACACGGGCCTCAAGGGCAGCGGCTTCATGCGCGGCCTCTTCCTCTTCCCCTGGGTGATCCCGGGCGTCGTGGTCTCCTTCCTCTGGATGTGGATCTTCAACGCCAACTACGGCGTCCTGAACGGCGTCCTCATGAAGGCCGGCCTCATCGAGGACTCGGTCTCCTGGCTGGGCCAGCCCGGCACCGCCATGCTCGCCGTGATCATCACCAAGACCTGGGCCAGCTTCCCGTGGATGATGGTGATGCTGCTCGCCGGTCTGCAGACCGTGCCCAAGGAGCTGCACGAGGCGGCCTCGATGGACGGCGCGGGCTCGATCCGCCGCTTCTTCAACGTCACCTGGCCGCAGGTGCGCGGGGTGGCCTCGATCGTGCTGCTCCTGGAGTTCATCTGGAACTTCCAGCACTTCGACACCATCTACGTGCTCACCGGCGGCGGCCCCGCCGGGTCCACCGAGACCTTCGCGACCGCCGTCTACCAGACCGCCTTCAAGGGCTTCGACATCGGCCGCGCCACCGCGCTGGGCGGGCTGTGGATGCTGCTCCTGCTCGTTCTCGTCGTCGTCTACCTCAGGATCACCGAGCGGAAGGGCGACGCCCGATGACCACCACGACCCCCATGACCTCCTCCCAGCTGTCCGGCACCGAGCGGCTGTCCGGCACCGGCGCCGCGCGGACGCCCTCCGCCGCCACCGGGCAGACCTCGCGCCGCCGGATCCGCAAGGACGTGCTGCGCTCGCGGATCGCCGCCTGGACCGCGGTCGTCGTCATCGGCTGCTTCGGCCTGCTGCCGGTGTACTGGCTGCTCGCCACCGCGCTGAGCACGCCCGAGTCGACGTTCCAGTTCCCGCCGAAGCTGATCCCCACCGATCTCACGCTGAGCAACTTCACGGCCCTCGCCGAGAACGACCAGTTGATCAAGTACCTGGTCAACTCCATGATCGTCGCCACCATCACGGCGGTCCTGAGCGTGATCGTCGCGACGTACATGGGCTACTCGTTCTCGAAGTTCCGCTACCGCGGCCGCCGTTCCCTGATGCACATGGTGCTCGCCTCGCAGATGTTCCCGCAGGCGCTGCTGCTGGTGACGCTGTACGCCGTGTTCTCCAGCTTCGGCCTGCTCAACACGTACACCGCGCTGGTGCTGTCGTTCACCACGTTCACGATGCCGCTGTGCGTGTGGATGCTGAAGGGCATCTTCGACACCATCCCGGACGCCCTGCTCGAAGCGGCCTCCATCGACGGCGCCTCCCGCTGGCGCACCCTGCACTCCATCGTGGCGCCGCTGGCCGCGCCCGGCATGATCGCCGCGGGCCTGTTCGCCTTCGTCCGCGGCTGGAACGACTTCATCTTCGCGGTGACCCTCGCCGACAAGGAGAAGCAGACGCTGCCGCCCGGCCTGGTCTCCACCTACATCGGAGAGTTCCAGACCGCCTGGCCCGAGCTGATGGCCGCGTCGCTGGTCGTGTCCGTCCCGGTGGTCGTCGCCTTCATGTTCCTCCAGCGCTACCTGGTCGGCGGCATGACGGCGGGCTCGGTCAAGTAGCCGACGGCTCCCGCACCTCCACTCCTGTACTTCCGCTGAACCCGCGCGGGCCCCGCCCGCACGCGCCCCCACACTTCCCTTCCGTCCCACTCCCCCATGGAGACACCATGACCACCAACGGCATCAGCCGGCGCGGCGCCCTGCGCATGTTCGGTATCGGAGCGCTCGGTGTGGCCGGCGCAGGCGTGCTCGGCGCCTGTGCGCCGTCCGGCGCCAGCACCTCCTCCAACGGCGGCGACACGAAGTCGAAGAACTTCGACTTCACCTCATGGTCGCTCAACGAGGAAGCCGCCAAGCCGTCGATCGAGAAGATCATCAAGGCGTGGGAGACGGAGCAGAAGTCGAAGATCCGCGCGGTCTCGTACCCGTACAACGAGTACCTGAGCCAGCTCACCCTGAAGCTCGGCGGCGGGGAGACCACCGGCGCGGTGCACCTGGACATCGCCTGGCTCGCCGCGGTGGCGCAGATGGGCAAGCTGGCGGACCTCGGTTCCGTGGCGGGCAAGGGCGGCTACACCGATGTGGCGCTGAACAGCGGCAAGTACGACGGCAAGCAGTACGGCCTGCCGTGGAACACCGGCTCGATCGGCCTGATAGCCAACACCAAGCTCCTGAAGAAGGCGGGCATCGACAAGCAGCCCGGCACCGTCGAGGAGTTCGAGGACGCGCTGCGCGAGCTGAAGGGCCTGGGCGGCGGGGTCGTGCCCTACGCGGCGGCGACCAAGGTGGCGCAGCTCAAGGACATCTTCCCGTGGATGCAGACCTTCGGCTGCAAGCTCCTCGACGGGGACAAGGTGACCATCGGTGACGACGCCTCGATCGACGCGGTCACCTGGTACAAGAAGCTGCACGACCAGAAGCTGATCGCCGCCGACGTGGACCGTTTCGACGCGCGCGCCCTGTTCAGCCAGGGCAAGGCGGCCTTCTACGACGACGCGATCATCGGCAAGGGCGTGACCTCGGCCCAGTCGAAGGACAAGACGCTCGCCGACGCGATGCAGCCGGTGCCGCGCCCGGTGCTGAAGGCCGGCGACACCCCGCAGGCGCTGCTGTGGGGCGGCGTGATCGCGATCGTCAAGGGCAAGGGCCAGGACGCGGCGACGGACTTCGCGCTGCACGCCACCACCGACCCCGAGACGATCGCCCAGTACTTCGTCGAGCGCGCGCTGCCGCCGTCGACGACGGCGGGCCTGGCCGACCCGAAGGTCGCCAAGGACACGTTCACCACCGAGTGGACCGAGAAGATCACCAAGACGGCGACGGGCAGCCCGTTCTGGCAGTTCGCGCAGAACGCCCAGATCGAGGAGGCCGTGGCCAAGCAGGTCCAGGCCGTCCTCGTCGGCAAGTCGAAGCCGAAGGACGCGATGAAGCAGGCCGCCGAGGAGGTCTCCGACCTCATCAAGCGCTGACCTCGTCAAGCGCTGACCTCGTCACGCGCTGACCCGGCAGGCGCCAGGGCCCGGTGAACGTCGCACGGCCGTCACCGGGCCCTTCGCTGTCCGCGCCCGCCCCACTCCCCCTCGGCCCGCTCCCCCTCGACCAGGCCTTCGGGCCACTCCTGTTCGGCACCTCACCGCACCCGCGAAGGAGTTCACCATGAGACGACCCACCGTACGCACGTACGCTGCCGCGACGGCCGCCGTCGCCGCCCTGCTGATGCCCGTATCGGCGGCGAGCGCCGACAGTGCCGCGGCGGCAGCGGCCGCGACCGTCGAGAAGGTCCCGTACGCGATGGACTCGTCGAACCAGGCCGCCTGGTGGACCCCGGCCGCCACGTACAAGGGCCGCGGCCAGTACACGTACTTCGCGTTCAACGAGCCGGGATCGACGGCCGCCACGCACCGTCCCGCGATCGCCCGCCGTGACCCGGACGGGGTCTGGAGCCGGCTGCCGCTGCTGAAGAGCGACGGGCAGCAGGCCGAGTTCGCCGACGACAACGGCCACAACCAGCCGTCCGTGGCGCGCGACGGCAGCGGACGGCTGCACGTCTTCACGTCCATGCACTGCGACACCTGGCGCTACTTCCGCACCACGGCCCCCGGCACGGACGTCACCGACCACGCGAGCGAGCTGCCCGACCAGGGCCAGGGCATCACCTACCCGGTGCTGACCACCGCGCCCAACGGCGACGTCTACCTGGCGGCCCGCGTCGGCTGCGGCAACTCCCAGCGCGACGGCAAGCTCTACCGCTGGAACAACGCGGCGAGCACCTGGAGCGTGGTCGCCACCTTCGGTTCCGCGCTGAACCGGTCCGTCTACCCCGACGACCTCACCGTCGACGCCTCCGGACGCGTGCACCTGCTGTACGAGTGGGCCAAGGCGCCCGCGTCGGCCTGGCGCCACCAGCTCTCCTACCTGCGCTACGACCCGACGACCGGGCAGTTCGCCGACCACGACGGTGCGGGGGTCACCCTGCCCACCACGCCCGACACCTCCGACGTGATCCAGGGGCTGACCACGGGCGAGGAGTGGAGCATCGACAACGCCGGGTACACCGGCGCGACGGTGCAGAGCGCGAAGCTGGTCCTCGACGGTGACACCCCGAAGGTCGCGTACCGCTACCGGTCGGCCGACAGCGGCGGCAACTTCAACGTCTACTACGCCTACCCGAGCGGCACCGGCTGGCTCCGCAAGACGGTGTACGCGGGCGGGACCACCGCGGCCCTCGGCATCACGTGGGACGAGACGGACGGCAAGCGGATCTACTACGTGAAGTCGTCCGGCACGGACCGGGTGTTCGCCGCGACGCAGGCGGCGGACGCCTCCTGGACGGCCGAGTCCGTCGCGCCCGGGGTGAGCGCGGACCGGCTCGCGGTGCGCCGCGACTCGGACGGGAACGACGTGCTGTACCTTCCGGACACCGCGCACGGTTCCCTCTACTACGGGGTTCGCTGATCGTCCCCGCTCTCCGCGGGCCCGGCGGGGCGGCGACCGATGAGTCCCGCCCCGCCGGGCCGTCTCCATGAGGGACGACACCGGCAGCGGACGAGGAGAGACATGGACGGCATCGACCAGGACCGGGTGAGCGCCGTACTGACCGTCGCCGCACCCGTCACCAGGGTGTTCGCGGTGCTGGCCGACCCGGCCAGCCATGCGGCGATCGACGGGACGGGCTGGGTGCGGCACTCCGTCGACCGGGCGCCGCTGACCGAGCCGGGGCAGGTCTTCCGGATGGGCATGTACCACCCCGGTCACCCCGACGGCACCTACCGGACCGCCAACCGCGTCCATGTGCTCGAACCGCCGCACGCCATCGGCTGGTTCACGGGGACCGAGCAGGAGGACGGCAGCCTGCGGTTCGGCGGCTGGTACTGGCGCTACGACCTCGCGCCGCTCGGCCCGGACCGGACCGAGGTGACGCTCACGTACGACTGGTCGGCGGTGCCGGACTCCGTCCGTGAGTACGTCGGCTTCCCGCCGTTCCCGCCGGAGCACCTGCCCGACTCGCTGCACCACCTGGCCTCCCTCGCCGAGGGCTGACGCACCCCGGCTCGACCGGGTCCCTCCTCCTGTGATGCCATGAGCGTCCACGTCCGAGGAGGCGGCGGTGTCCGGCAGAAACACACGGTGGGTCGCAGGCGCCCTGGCCCTGGTCTGTCTGTTGCTGATCGGTCCCGGCGCGCCGCGCGACGACCTGCCCGTCGCCGAACCGCTGCCCGCCGGCGCGGCCACGGAGATCGTGCCCAACCGGGTCATGACGTGGAACATCTGCAATCCCTGCCGTGGCGCGGGGCAGAACCTCGGCCGCGCGGCCGACATCGCCACGTACGCGCCCCAGGTCGTCGGCCTGCAAGAGGCGTGCGTCCGCGATGTGGAGCAGATCAGGAACGATCTGGAGCACGTCTACGGGCTCGTCTACCACGTCACGTACGGTTCGGTGCTGCGGAACTGGAGCCGCTGCGGCGGGCTGCCCTGGCACCCCGGCGGCTACGGTCAGGCGATCCTGTCCGCGGCTCCGGCGACGGACGGCGTGACCGTGGAGTATCCCGACGGCGGTTCCGAGGACCGCGGGTTCATGGCGGTCACCACCGAGGTGGACGGCCGCCCGGTACGGGTCTTCAACACCCATCTCGCCGAACGGCGTCAGGAAGCGGTGCGTGCGCGTCAGGTGCCCGTGCTCGCCGAGGAGGTCGCCCGGCACGACCGCGCGATCGTGCTCGGCGACTTCAACGCCGTGCCGGACTCGCCCGAACTGCGCCCGATGTGGCCGCTGGCCACGGACGCGGATCCCCGGTGCGGCCCCTCCGCGGGCGGCGCCTGCGAGCCGACCACCGACTGGCAGAGCCGCTTCGACTACGTCTTCCTGCGGGGCATCGAGCCCCAGGCCCACCGGGTGCGGCCGAGCGAGCACTCGGACCACCACATGCTGTACGCGGATCTGACCCCGCTCTGATCCGGCCTCGCTCAGGTCGCACAGGTGACCGCCATGCGGACAGGCGGACGAAGACATTCCGTTTGGTGCATACGATTCCACGAACCGTTCCGCACCACCCCGGAAGGCGCTCGTGAGCTCCACCCCTCCCCCACACGCCCCGTCCGTCGCAGCACCCGCAGGCCCCTCCCCGGTGGCGATCCGCTCCGCCGCCGACGTCTCCGACCTCGTCAACTCCGGTACGGCCAGTGGCCGGCACGCCAGGATGATCGTGGTGATCGCGCTCGGCGGCATCTTCCTCGACGCGTACGACCTCAGCTCGCTCGCGTACGGTCTGCCCGACATCACCCGACAGTTCGGCCTCAGTTCCGCGATGGCCGGCACGGTCACCGCCTCCATCAGTGTCGGTTCGCTGCTCGGCGCGCTGCTCGGCGGCTGGCTGGTCGACCGAATAGGCCGCTACCGCGTCTTCATGGCCAACATGGTCTTCTTCGTCGTCACCGCGCTGGTGTGCGCGGTCGCGCAGGACGTGTGGACGCTGATCGTGGCGCGCTTCGTGATGGGCATCGGCGTCGGCATGGACATCCCGGTCGCCATCGCCTTCCTCGCCGAGTTCTCCCGGCTGCGCGGCAAGGGCAGCAAGGGCTCGCGCACGGCGGCCTGGTCGCCCGCCTGGTACACCGCGACCAGCGGCTGCTACCTGGTGATCATGTTCCTGTACTTCGTGCTGCCGGACGCCCACCTGGGCTGGCTGTGGCGGTTCACCGTCGGTTTCGGCGCGGTGCCCGCACTGATCGTGATGCTGCTGCGCCGCCGCTACATGAACGAGTCGCCGACCTGGGCCGCCGAGCAAGGCGACCTGGAGTCCGCCGCGCGGATCCTCCGGGAGTCGTACGGGGTGGACGCGCGCGTCGCCGACGACGTCCCGGCGCGGGCGCCCCGCCCGCCGCGGCCCGGGCTCGCCTCGTACGCGCGCCTGTTCACCGGCCCGTACCGCACCCGCACCGTCCAGTCGGTGGCCGTCGGTCTCGCGGAGACCTTCGGCTACAACGCGGTCGCCTTCGGGCTGCCCATCATCATCGCCACGCTGATGACCCAGGGTCCGCTGACCACGATCGCGTCCTCGTTCGCCCTGAACCTGGTCTTCGCCCTGACCGGTGGGCTGCTCGGCGTCCGCTGGGCGTCGACGCGTGGTGCCTGGCCGATGATGACGCTCGGCTTCGCGATCCAGTTCGTCGCCATCACCGTGCTCGCCCTGATCGGGCAGCCGTCCGGCACGGCCGTCGTCACGGCGGGCATCCTCATGCTCGGCGCGTTCATGTTCGCCCAGGGCTTCGGGCCGGGCGCGCACATCATGAGCTTCGCCTCGCTGGGCTTCCCGACGTCGATGCGCGGCGTCAGCATCGGCTTCAACCAGGCGGTGCTGCGACTCGGTTCGACGCTGACGCTGTTCTTCTTCCCGATCCTCAGCACCGGTCTCGGCACGCACGTGTACTGGGTGATCCTGGGCGCGCCCGCCCTCGGTCTGGTCGCGCTCCTGGTGAAGCGGTGGGAGCCGGTGGGCTTCGACGCGGACGCGGAGGAACGGGCGGCGGCGCGCGGCTGACGCCGGGGCCCGGCGGTTCAGTGCCGCTCTAGCCGTACGACGACTGCTTTCGACGTCGGAGTGTTGCTGCGCTCGGCGACGCTGTCCAGCGGGACCAGCACGTTGGTCTCGGGGTAGTACGCCGCTGCCGAGCCCCGGGGCGTCGGATAGGCGACGGCCCGGAAGCCGGGGGCCCGCCGCTCGACGCCGTCCTCCCACACGCTCACGAGATCGACCAGGTCGCCCTCGGCGAAGCCCAGTTCGGCGAGATCGTCGGCGTGGGCCAGGACGACGCGGCGGGCGCCTTCGATGCCCCGGTAGCGGTCGTCCATCGCGTACGGGACGGTGTTCCACTGGTCGTGCGAGCGCAGCGTCTGGAGGATGAGGTGGCCGGGCGGCGCCGTGAGTCCGGTGAAGGTGTTGGCGGTGAAGACGGCGCTGCCGGACGCGGTCGGGAAGCGCCGTTCGTTGACGGGGTTGGGGAGGGTGAAGCCGCCGGGCTCGCGCACCCGGCGGTTGAAGTCCTCGAACCCGGGGACGACCCGCGCGATGTGCTCGCGCACGAGGTCGTAGTCGTCCTCGAACGCCCGCCAGGCGATCCCGTGCCGGGCGCCGAGGACCGCGCGGGCCAGCCGGCTGATGATCGCCACCTCGCTGAGCAGCGCGGGCGAGGCGGGCGTCAGCCGGCCCCTGGTGGTGTGGACGTCGCTCATGGAGTCCTCCACCGTCATGAACTGCTCGCCGGTGGCCTGGACGTCCCGGTCGCTGCGGCCGAGGGTCGGCAGGATCAGCGCGGTCTCGCCGCAGACCGTGTGCGAGCGGTTGAGCTTGGTGGAGATGTGGGCCGTGATCCGGCAGTTGCGCAGCGCGCGCTCGGTCACGTCGCTGTCGGGGGTGGCCCGGACGAAGTTGCCCGCCACGCCGAGGAAGAACCGGGCCCGGCCGTCGCGCATCGCGCGGATCGCGTCGACGGAGTCGAGGCCGTGGCGGGTCGGCGGCGTGAACCCGAACTCCTTCTCCAGGGCGTCGAGGAAGGTCTGCGGCATCCGTTCCCAGATGCCCATCGTCCGGTCGCCCTGGACGTTGCTGTGCCCGCGCACCGGGCAGACTCCGGCGCCGGGCCGGCCGACGTTGCCGCGCAGCAGCAGGAAGTTGACGACCTCCCTGATGATGGGGACCCCGTGCTTGTGCTGGGTGAGTCCCATGGCCCAGCAGACGATGACGCTGCGGGCTTTGAGCACCCGCTCGTGGACCTCCTCGATCTCCTCGCGCCGCAGTCCGGTGGCGGCGAGCACGTCGTCCCAGTCGAGGGCGCGGATGTTGTGGTCGAAGAGGGCGAAGCCGGTGGTGTGGCGGTCGATGAACTCCTGGTCGAGGACGGTGCCGGGGGCCTCGTCCTCGGCCTGGAGGAGCAGCAGGTTCAGCGCCTGGAACAGGGCGAGGTCGCCGCCGGGGCGGATCTGGAGGAACTGGTCGGCGATCTGCGTGCCCCGGCCGATGACGCCGCGTGCCTTCTGCGGGTGCTTGAAGCGCAGGAGTCCGGCCTCGGGCAGCGGGTTGACCGCGACGATCCGTCCGCCGCGCCGCTTGGTCTCCTCGAGCGCCGACAGCATGCGGGGGTGGTTCGTGCCCGGATTCTGGCCGACGACGAACACCAGGTCACTGCTGTACAGGTCCTCCAGGCTGACGCTGCCCTTGCCGATGCCGAGGGTCTCGTTGAGCGCGGAGCCACTGGACTCGTGGCACATGTTGGAGCAGTCGGGGAGGTTGTTGGTGCCGAACGCGCGGGCGAACAGCTGGAGCAGGAAGGCGGGTTCGTTGGCGAGGCGGCCCGAGGTGTAGAAGAGCGCCTCGTCGGGGTCGTCGAGGGTGGTCAGTCCGTCGGCCAGCAGGGTCAGGGCCTCGTCCCAGCCGATGGGCTCGTAGTGGTCGCTGTCCGGGCGCTTGACCATGGGCTCGGTCAGCCGGCCCTGCTGGTTGAGCCAGTAGTCGGACCGCTGCGCCAGTTCGCTGACGGGGTGCTCGGCGAAGAACTCCCGCGTGACGCGGCGCGTGGTGGCCTCGTCGCTGATGTGCTTGGCGCCGTTCTCGCAGTACTCGTTGCGGTGCCGCTTGTCCGGTGCCTCCTCGGGCCAGGCGCAGCCGGGGCAGTCGATGCCGCCGGCCTGGTTGATGTTCAGGAGGGTGAGGGCCGTGCGGCGGGGCGAGGTCTGGCCGAGCGCGTACTTCAGGGCGTGGGCCACGGCCGGGGCTCCCGTGGCCCAGGTCTTGGGCTTGTGCAGGGAGAGTTCCTCCGCCGGCTCGCCCGTGTCACGCATGCCCATCACCTCGGCGTCTCGTCCGTGGGCCGGGGAGTTCCGGCGGCCCGCGCACAGCAGGATTCGCCCGGGCCGCCCGCACGGTCAAAGCGGAAGATCCGATCGTCGATAGGCGGATACGATCAAGTCTGCTCCCGAACACCCCGAACCGGACAGGCGGTGGCTCCGGCCCGTGCTCCTGAGACAGCTCGAGTACCTGGTGGCGCTGGCCGGCACCGGGCACTTCGCCCGGGCGGCCCAGAACTGCTTCGTCTCCCAGCCGACCCTGTCGGAGGGCATCCGCAAGCTGGAGAGCGAGCTGGGCGTGCCGCTGGTGCGGCGCGGCCACCGGTTCGAGGGGCTGACGGCGGAGGGCGAGGAGGTCGTGGTGTGGGCGCGGCGGATGCTCGCCGACCGGGACGCCATGACGGCCGGTCTGGCCGCGCTCCGCTCCGGTCTGGAAGGCGAGTTGCGGATCGGCGCCGTGCCGACGGCGGTCGCGGCCGTCGCGTTGCTGACGCAGCCGTTCTGCGCGGCGAATCCGCAGACCACCCTACGGGTGCACGCCGATCTGCAGGGCGACGAGATCGTCCGGCGGCTCCGCGCGTTCGAACTGCACGGCGCGGTGACCTATCCGACCCGTGAGCCCGGTCTGCCGTTCGTGCCGCTGTACCGGGAGCGGTACGTCCTGCTGACGCAGGCGTCGGCGGACGTGGACGCGGAGGGCGTCGGCTGGGCCGAGGCGGCGGCCCGGCCGCTGTGTCTGCTGCATCCGCACATGGTGGGCCGGCAGGTGCTGGACGCCGTCTTCGCCGAGTTGCGGGTCGCGGTCGCGCCGCGCGTGGAGACCGACTCCATCGCGTCGCTCATCGCGCACGTCCGCACGGGGAACTGGTCGACCGTCGTCCCGCACACCTGGCTGCACGTCTTCGGCATCCCCGCCGGGATGCGCGCCGTGCCCCTGCTCCGGCCCCGGCGCAGCGCGGGCATCGGACTGCTGCTTCCGCCCCGCACCCCGCTGTCGGTGATGGAACAGGCGCTGGCCGACCTGGCCCGCGCGTCCTCGATGCACACGGTGCTGGACGAACTGCCGGGCTGAGCCGCCCGAGGAGCGCGGGCGGGCCGTGCGGGGCGGGGGTGAGGCGGAAATTCGAGACCGCCGGTCAGGGCTCCTGCCGCAGGGCCCTGGCCTGATCAGCGAGCCAATCGGGGGCTATGACCTCGGGGTTTCCGTCAAGTGCGGCGGCTGCCCGGTCCAGCGCGGCGGCAGCGGCTGTCGGGTTCTGGGGCAGGGTCCGGGCGGCGTCCGCCAGGGAACCGGCCGCGGCCGACTGCCCGGCTCCGGCGATCTGCAGCATGGTCCGGGCGCGCTCGGCGGTGGCCACACACTCCTCGTGGCTGCCCTCGCACCAGTACGCCCAGGCCAGGTCGAGAAGGCAGACTCCCTCGGCGCGGGGGTTCTGCATCTGGGACGCCGCGCGCCGGGCGTCCAACAGGATCGTCACGGCCCGGCCCGGCTCGCCGAGTGCGATGAGGGCGAGCCCCTGGGCGTTCTGCGCGTAGGCGATCGCTTCCAGACTGTTGGCGGCCCGGTAGGCGCGGACCGTCTCGGCACCTGCGTCCGCGGCCTCGCGCCAGCGTCCGAGCGTCAGCAGGGCGATGGTGCGGGCATTGCCCGAACGGGCTGCGGTGAGCGGATCGCCGTCGGCCCGGGCGAGTTCGGCGAGCCGTTCGGCGCCGGTGAGTGCGCTGTCGCCGTCGCCGCGGTAGCTGTGGTTGAGGCTGAGGGAGAGCAAGGTGTGCACCTCGCCGTCGCGGTCGCCGATCTCCCGCGCGAGAGCGGCGGCCCGGGTGAACGGTCCCACGGCGGCGTCGAGGTCACCGAGTTGCCGGTGGGCGTCGCCGAGTCCGAACAGGGCGCTCTGGTGTGCGGCCCGGTCGTCGAGGTGTTCGGCGAGCTGCGCAGCCTGTGTGAACAGGTCGACGGCCTGTTCCATCGGGCCCGCGCTCAGTCGGGCGTGCCCGAAGGCGACGGTGTGCGCGACGCGGATCCTCTCGTCCCGGATGTGCCCGTCGACGGCGAGGTGCATGGAGACGGCCGCGAGCACGGAACCGTGCCAGACGAGCCATGCGCTGATGCCGTTGAGCACCTGGGCGGCGCCGTCGTGATCCTCGGCCCGGACGAGGTGATCGAACTGGCGCCGCTGCGCCTCGAGATCCTCGGGCGTGCGCCAGGTGCTGTGCGGCGTGGCCTGCTGGGCGTACCAGGATGCGATGCTCCGTTCCAACTCCTGCCTCCGGAAGGGTCCGTGGTCGGGTAACTGTGCGAGAACGAGGTCCGAGTCCAGAGGATGCAGCGAGAAGGTACGCCGGATTCGGTCCACGGACACCAGATGGGTGCGGACCAGGGAGATCAGGACGGGTGCCACGCGCAGGCCGGAATCGATGCCGCGCAGGACGTCCTCGATCTGCGGCTGGGTCATGGGCGTGCGCAGTGCGGCGAGTACCCGCAGGACGGCGCGGGCCGGCTCGTCGAGACGTGCGTAGCGGTCCTGGGCGAGGTCCTCGACGACTTCCTGCCGTCGGGTGAAGTCCCGCAGGACGTCGCGGAGGCTGGGCATCAGCACGGTGTCGTCGGCCAGCGCCCCGACCAGCAGTTCGAGGGCGCGGGGTACGCCGTGGACGTGGACCGCGGCCCGGAGGAGTTCGTCGTCGGACAGGTCCGCCATGCCCAGCGTGCCGTCGTGGTCGAGTTCGCGCAGCAGGGCGACCGCCTCGGTGTCCTCCAGCCCTTTGGACAGCTCGATCTGCGCGGCGAAGCGCCGCAGTTCGGGCGGGAGGCGGACCGGAAGCTGGCTCGTGACGAGGAGCCGTGGAGTGGCGCGCGGCGCCCTGAACAAGCAGTCGATGAAGACGGCGAAGCCCGGGTCGGCGATGGTTCCGTCGTCGTCGAGGATGTCCTCCAGATTGTCCAGGAGAATGATGACGAGCCGGTCCCCCATGGCGGTGAACAGGGCGTCGAGGCGGTCGTGTTCGGCGCTGGTCGTGTTCCACACCTGCCGCAGGTGGTCCTGGCTCTCGGTTCCCAGCAGCCGAGCACAGTCGAAGTAGATCCGCTCCAGGGAGATGCCCGAGGTACGGGTCGACAGGTTCACGAAGCCCGACGGCAGCGGACCTCGGGCGGAGCCCGGCCACTGCCCTCGGTCGAGAAGGTCCATGACCTTGGCCGCCAGCGCGCTCTTGCCGATGCCCCGGCGCCCCGTGAGGGTCACCATGCGTACAGCGGGATCGCTCAACTGCGCCGAAATCGCGTCGCGTTCACGGGTGCGGTTCTTGAACAGCTCGATGCCGTGCGCCACGGGCACGCCGACCACCCGCGTCCATTGGCGCCCCTCCGCCTCCGGCTCGTGTGCGGTGACGAGGTCGAGCCGCGCGGGAGCCGCGAGCGCGAGCAGGCGGGTGAGCCCGCTGCGCTGTTCGTCGTCGAGGCGGCGCAGGGCGTGGTCGAGGCGGACGGCGGTGAGCCGTCCCGCCCCCTCCGGTCTGTGGTGCTCGGCGACGACACCGATGACGCGGCTGCCGGACCAGACCACGGCGCCGGACATGCCTTCCCAGGGCGATCTGCCGGGGTCCGGGTCGGCACCGGCGGGTGCGACGGTCAGCTCCAGGGTGCCGCCGCGGAGGTTGGAGAGCACGGCGACCGTACCGTCGGCCTGGTGGAGCTCACGGAAGGTCTTTCCGTCCGGGCCGCGGCGCCGCTTCCACAGCGGGAAACCTGCCGCGTGCACCCGGATCACGTCCGGACGGTCGTCGGGGACACGTCCGAAGCGGGTCGGCGCGAGGCCCGCGGTGGCCTGCGCGGGTGGCTCGAGGGTGAGCACGGCAAGATCGGTCCGGCTGTCGTGCCAGGCCACGGCCGCCGGGGCCGACCACTGTCCCGGCCGGTCGGCGTCGCACCGTACGCGCACCTCGACGGCATCGGCCACCACGTGCGCGGCGGTGAGAACCGCTCCGTCGGACACCCGGTACCCGGAGCCGCGCCGACCGCCGCCCTGCGTACTGACGATGATCTCCGCTATCCGGTGCGGGTCGAGGCCCGCACCTGGGGACGGCGGATCAGCGCTCATCGGTCAGTTCTTCGCCGGAGATCCACGCAGGCGTGTCCGGAGCCTCACTCATGACCGGCTGGAGGGTCAGAGTGATGCGCTGCTGAGCGGTCTGCGCGTGACGGGCGCTGGCGCCGACGTCGAAGACCCAGAAGCGCACCTTGGCCCCGGGCTCCCTGCTGCGCTCCACACCCACCGTGAGTTCGAGCTCCAGCTTCTCGGCCTGGAACCGCAGGGCCTCACCGGACCCCGCCGCCATGGCCCGGCCCAGTTCGCTTCGCAACTGGGCGATCATGTCGGCCAGTTCCACCGCGTCGTCCACTGCCGACCGCCCCGTTCCCCATCCGCCACCAGCTCCCACACGCCCGCCGAGCATACCCGCAGGCAGTCAACTGCACGCCGGGGAAGTCGACTTGGCGGGGCCGCGGCTCGCCGATGCCGACGACATTCGCGGGGACCGCGGTCCGGTGGCGAGTGGGGCGGCGTCCCAGTTGCCGCGTTTCTCCACGCAACGGGATCCGGAGCCGCTCGCACATTTCATCCAGCCGGTTGTGGAACGCACACGACCTCGCCGCACCCGGCTGCCGCGGCGCCGCACAGGAGCGCTTGGTGCGACGCCCTCGCGGGGGCTACTGCTACGAGCACGTCGTCCCCTTCGCCGCCGCCCTGGAACGCCTCGGGTTCGACATCGCCCTCACCCCGGGTGAGCCGGCCGCGATCCTCGACAAGCTCGGCCCCGACGGGCGGTGACGCCGGGGGTACGGCAGGTGGGGAGCCCGCCCAATCCGCTTTACGGCGCGTGCGCAGAATAGGGGCGGTTGCAATAGCCCGCGCATGCAAGTAGTGTCTTCGTCTGTAAGGCGTGCGCTCGCGCCCTGACGCGGCTCACATGGCCACTCGGCCTCCACCCCCACATCTCGCAAAGGCACGACCCATGGCACTCAAGAACCTCCTTCCCGGCCGTCTCGGCTTCGGCACCGCCCCGCTCGGCAACATGTTCCGCGACATCCCCGCCGACGAGGCCCGCGCCACCGTCGAGGCCGCCTGGGACCACGGCATCCGCTTCTACGACACCGCCCCCTTCTACGGCGCCGGGCTCGCCGAGGAACGGCTCGGCGAGGTGCTCGCCGGCAAGCCGCGCGACGAGTTCGTCCTCTCCACCAAGGTGGGCCGGGTGATTCTCGACGAGCACGAGACCGCCGTGCCGGACTTCGGCGAGAAGGGCGGCCTGTTCGAGCACGGGAACCCGAACAAGATCCTCCACGAGTGGACCGCCGACGCCACGGAGCGCTCCATCGAGGGAAGCCTCCGGCGGCTCGGCACCGATCGCCTCGACATCGTCTGGGTCCACGACATCGCGCAGGACTTCCACGGCGACGCGTGGCTGGGCAAGTTCGAGGAGGCCCGCACCGGAGCCTTCCGTGTCCTGTCCCGGCTGCGTGACGAGGGCGTCATCAAGGCCTGGGGTCTCGGCGTCAACAAGACCGAGCCCATCGAGCTGACCCTCGCCCTCGACGAGCCCCGGCCCGACGGCTTCCTCCTCGCCGGCCGCTACACCCTGCTCGACCACGAGCACGCGCTGACCCGCCTGCTCCCCATGGCCCAGGAGCAGAACGTCGACATGGTCGTGGGCGGCCCGTACAGCTCCGGCGTGCTCGCCGGCGGCACCCACTTCGAGTACCAGCAGGCACCGGCCGAGATCATCGAGCGCGTCGGCAAGCTGAAGGCTCTCACCGAGAAGCACGGCGTCAGCATCAAGGCCGCTGCCCTGCAGTTCTCCCTCGCCCACCCGGCGTCCGCCGCCGTCGTCCCCGGAGCGACCCGGCCCGGCCGCATCGCCGAGGACACCGCGGCCCTGAACGAGACGGTCCCGGCCGCGTTCTGGACCGACCTGCGTGCCGCGGGCCTGGTCAGCCCGGTGGCCCCGCTCCCGTACGACGCCTGACCCGCACACGACACCAGAAGGAACGACCATGGCTTCCACGTCCGTCTCCCGCACCGTCCCCGCCCCGCCCGACCGGGTGTGGAGCCTGATCGGCGGATTCGACGCCCTGCCCGCCTGGCTCCCCTACATCTCCGCGAGCACCGCTCTCGAAGGCGGCAGGGTCCGCCGCCTGACCAACCCCGACGGCGACATCATCGTGGAGCGTCTGATCAGCTTCGACGAGGCCGAGCGTCACTACAGCTACGCCATCCTCGAGGCCCCGTTCCCCGTCGATGGGTACCTCTCCACGATCCGGGTCCACACGGTCCCCGGCCGCGACGACCTCGCCGAGGTCCAGTGGTCCGGCCGCTTCCACGCCGAGGGCGCCACCGAGGAGGAGGTCGTCGAACTCTTCACCGGCATCTACACCGATGGCCTCGACTCCCTGCACGAGACTCTCGCTCAGGGCATGTCGCCGAAGGCGTGAGGCACGGGCCGCGCGAGGGGGTGGAAGCTGTCGGAGAGCCGTCAGGACGCGGTCGATCCCCCGGTGGGGTGCCCGACACCGGGGGACGGCCCGACAATCACCTCGACGGCGATCACCCCGACAGGGCACCCTGGGCCCCGATGACCAGAATCGATGACACGCCCAAGGCGTGGGACGAGCGCACGCAGCTCACCACGTTCCTCGACTACGCACGTGACACCGCCCGCGCCAAGTGCGAGGGCATCTCCGAGGAGGATGCCCGGAAGGCGCTTCTGCCCGGCTCACCGCTGATGACGGTGAGTGGGCTGATCAACCACCTGCGGTGGGTCGAGTACTACTGGTTCCAGGTGATGCTCCTCGGCGAGGAGGACCTGGGGCCCTGGACGGACGAGGATCCCGACCGGGAGATGCGGATCGCCGTGGAGTTCCCCGTGGGGCAGGTGCTCGACGAGTACGCCGCGCAGTGCGCCCGGAACCGGGAGCTGGCCGCCGGGACGGAGCTGGACACGCGGGCCGAGCGGCCGATCCGGGACGGGCTCCACGTCGATCTGCGCTGGATCCTGCTCCACCTGACC
Source organism: Streptomyces sp. NPDC001904 (assembly GCF_040297005.1). Lineage (NCBI taxonomy): Bacteria > Bacillati > Actinomycetota > Actinomycetes > Kitasatosporales > Streptomycetaceae > Streptomyces > Streptomyces sp. NPDC001904. Next base: position 123,153 of record NZ_JBEOYI010000006.1, read on the forward strand.
GAGGAGACCGCCCGGCACAACGGGCATCTGGACATCCTGCGGGAGATGCTCGACGGCTCGACCGGCTCCTGAGGCCCACCGGGGCGGTCAGTGGCCGGCGAGGAGTTTCACGCCGACCACGCCCAGGCCGATCACGGCGTTGAGGACGCCGGTGACCGTGGCGCGCAGGATGCCCGCCCCGATGCTGCGGCCACCGGCGAAGCCCCACAGGGCGAGCGCGGCGACCTCGCTGTAGACGGAGATCCACAGGGCGGTGTCGAGGTGCAGCGCGCCCGCCGCGGACAGGCCGATCAGGAGCAGCGGTCCCACGGCGCTGGTCAGCAGCGGGCTGCTGACGAAGAGCACGTGCCGGATCTCGTGTGCTCCGGGCCTGCTGCGGTGGGCGACGGGGTGTGCCTGCAGGTCGGCGACGAGGGTCGCCAGCCACAGGCCGAGCGCGGTCACGGCGACGGCGACCACGGCGCCCGAGTGGCTGGGGTGACCGCTCATGGCGAGGCCCACCAGGACGGCGAGCAGGGTGAGCGAGGCGTAGATGCGCTCCTTGAGCCGTTCTCCCCACACCTCCGCCCGTTCGTGCGCGGCGGTGTCCGGGCCCGTACTGCCGTCGGTCACGTCGAAGGTCCTTCCCGTACGTCGTCCTGGCCGTCGTCGCGAACGTACACAGCCGCCCGCGCCCGGCACTGTGGCAACACGGCCGGGGCCCGCTCGTCGTGCCCGATGAGCGCGCCCCCCACACGTTGTCACGCACGACGAAGCCGCCCGCGCACCGCCTCCCCCCACACCGGCGCGGCGGCCCCGGCTGCCGCGCGGAAGGGGCCGGGCACACCGTCAAGTCGACTGCTTCGACAGCACGTTGGCCGTGTCATGAGCGTGTAACGGTGATCGGCACTCTCTCGCGCCCCGACCGGCCGCCTGGCAGACTGACAACGATGCTCCGACCGCCTCGGGGGAGGAACCGGACGGTATGACAGCGACGATCTCCGTGAGGGTCGAGGGCCCTGTCGGGCTGGACGAACCAGAGGAACTCCGCGCCGAGCTGGCCCGCGAGACCGCCCTCCAGTGGCGGCTGGAAGCGGCGGACGAGGAGCGGGACACGCTCGACGGCGGGACGGCCGCCGCCCTGCTGATGGCGGTCCTCACCAGCGCCACCGGGGCCGTGGTGCAGGCCGCGGCGCAGCGCGCCATCGACGCGTGGCGCGGCCGCCGGCTCGACCCGCCGACCGTCACCGTGGTCGTGGTCCAGGCGGAGCAGCCGGCCGAGGCGGCGCAGCAGCCCGAGGTGGCGCGGGACGGCGCCGACGACAGCGACGGCGAGCCGCCCGCCCTCGCCGAGGGGAGCTGACGGAGATGGCTTCCCGGGCCCTGGTGATAGGCGTCGGCACCTACGAAGCGAACTCGGGGATGAGCGGCTATCCCACGATCGAGACCAGCGCCCGTGCCTACGGGGACGCGCTCGCCGGGGACCCGCGCTGGGGCGACGCCGCCCGCTCGGTGATCCTCTCCGGCGACGCCGCGTACTCCGCGGACGGCGTGATGCGCGCCCTGCACGACGCCGCCGCTGCGGGCGAGGGGCCCGAGGACACCCTCCTCGTCGTGTACGTCGGGCACGGCGCGTACTGGAAGGACGTCCCCGGCGGCCAGGTGCACTTCGCCGTCGGCTCCTCCTACCAGAACGAGCCGTGGACGTGGCTGTCGTCCTGGTACGTGTACCGGGCGATCCGGCAGAGCAGGGCCGGGCTCAAGGTCCTCATCACCGACTGCTGCTACTCGAACCTGCTGCCGCATCTCGGCCCGGACTCGCCGCTGCCGGGGATCCTGGGCACCCGCTCCGACGGCACCTGTGTCTTCAGCGCGGTCAGCGGCAACGTGCACAACGCGTCGGCCGACGCCTGCGCCAACCTGCCGAGTCCGCTCAACGGCTGCACCCCGTTCTCCGGCCATCTGCTGAACGTGCTGGGGCAGGGCATGTCCGAGCACGACGACGACCTCACGCTCGGCGCCCTGCGTGCGGGCATCGACGAGGACATGCAGTCGTGCGGGGTGCACGACGCGCCCCGGATGCTGCTCAACGACGCCTCCGAGGCGGCGGCGCTGTTCACCAACCACGCCAAGGGCCGCCGCCCGTCCGGCCGTGAGCCGCAGACCGAGGACGACTGGGTCCGCGAGCTCCGGCTGTACGGCGAGCGCAAGCTGCGCAGGCTGATGCAGAAGCCGGATCTGGCGGGCCGTGTCGTGGTCCGCCTGAAGTCCGGCGACGAGCAGAGCCGCGACCTGGCGAGCCGGGTCGAGCGCCGCGCGGCGACACTGCTGCCGAATCCGGTGGACTTCGTGCGCTACTGGCGTGAGATCGAGCCGGCGCTGCTGGGCGGCGCGTGAGCGAGCACAACGGCGTCGTCGGCGCCCGCCGCACTCATCTGCTGTTCCAGCCGGACGTGGCGAAGCTGCTCACCGAGGACTACGCGTGGGTGACGCAGGTCGACGGGCCGCAGTTCGCCCGGATCCTCGACCAGATGCGGTCCACCCGGAGCGAGGCCATGGCGATGCGGGCGCTGCACGCCTTCGCGCTGCGCCGCGGTGTGCAGGACCTGGTGGAGCTGGCGGACGGGTTCGACGCCCGCGACGCGGTCATGATCATGGCGACGGCGGCGCTGGCCCGGCCGGTCAGCGAGGCCGCCGAACTGGCCATGCTCCAGCAGGAGATGGAGGCGGGGCGGCTCAGCGCGCCGATCACCGCGAGCATCGTGCACGACGTCGCCTGCCAGCGCACCGCGTTCGACGTCGCGGTCTTCGTGCGCGTCGTCCGTGACCGGTTCCCGCAGCTCGCGGACCGGACGGTGGCGGTGTTCGGCGGCCCCGACTCGGGCCGCACCAACCTCGACAAGGCGCTGCTGCACACGGCGCTGCTCGACGAGAAGTGCCCGGTCCAGGCCGACCGGCTGCTCGAGCTGACGCTGCACGTCGTCGCCACGCACACGCCCGGCGGCGCCGAGGGACAGGGCGAGGAGATCGCCGACCTCGCGGGCGCGTTCCTCCACCTGAGTCCGCACGGGCAGATCCTGGAGACCTGGGCGCAGGCGCAGTTGAGCGCGCCCGACGCCAAGCAGGTGGACCAGGCGCGCAAGCTGATCGCCCGGCTGATCGCGCGGCGCGGCGCGGGCCACGACGCCCTGGCCGCCCACATCGGCCGCACCGCGCAGCCGCGTGACGTGGTCAAGCTCTGCGCGCTGCTGACCCGCGAGGAGGAGTCGCCCGCCAAGTGCGAGCTGCTGCGCCGGCACGCGGCCGGACAGCAGAACGTCCAGGGCCTGGCCAAGCTGGTGTCGCTGTGGCACCGGGACCCGGTGCTGACGGCCGGGACGCGTGAGCTGCTGGCCGACATCGTCACCGTGCCCGCGGGCCCGGACGCCGTGCCGCGCTCCCTCGATGTCCTCGCTCAGCTGTGCGACTGGCTGAACGAGGAGGAGGGCGGCGACCAGACGTGTGTGGCGTTGCTGTGCCACACCGCCGCGGTGCAGGTGCGCGGGCGCTCCGGGGACGAGCTGACCGAGTTGCTGAACCGCATCACGCGCAACCGCGAGCGGACCCGGGCCGCGCACGAGGTGGGCCGGCAGCTCGCCGTCGCCGTGATGGAACCGCGCGCCGACCGGGAGTGGTTCGTCAGCTGTCTGGTCGTCCTCCAGGAGAGCCGGCACGCCGAGGCGGTGGAGGCCGCGTGCCGCGAGTTGTCCGACCCGTCGGCGTCGCAGGGCGCGGACGCGCTGCTCGTGGCGGGTGTGGCACGGCTGCTGCACGCCTCCGGGCTCGAGAACGCGGCCTGGACCCTGCTCGAACGGTTCCTGGAGAACGAGCAGTTGGTGCAGGCGTCCGACGTGCTGTGCGTGGTGCGGGGCGTGCTGGCGATCCCGCTGCCCGACGCGGAGCTGCTGCTGCGCGCCACGGTGGGCCGCTGGTCGGACGTGCGGCACCGCGACGAGGCGGTCGACACGCTGCGCGCGGAGGGGCTCGGCCCGCAGGCCGACTGGATCGTCAAGTCTCTGCGCTGACCCGGGGGCGCGGCGCCTCTCCCTGGTGCGGCAGGGTGGGCTTGACCCGGCCCATGTAGCGGCGGGCGGCCCGCACGAGCAGCGGGAAGACCAGGACGGCCGCCAGCACGGAGACGGCCCGCGTCGCCGGGGCCGCGGTGTCGCCGAACAGTTCGCGCAGCCCCGTGCAGCCCACGAGCACCGCGAGGTAGCCGACCAGCAACAGCAGCGGCCGTACCGCGGGATCGCCGCGCAGGGCGAACCGGGACACGTGCTCACGGGCGTCGTAGTGGCGCAGCACCCGGCCGATGTAGGGCAGATCGCGCTCGGCGAGCCAGGGCAGCGCGAGCAGCAGCGCCGCCCCGGTGCCGACGCCCGCCATGCCCCGCCAGACGTCGGCCCAGCCCGCCTCGTGGATCACCAGGGCGACGGCCACGAACGCCGCGTAGGCCAGGCACCAGCGCACCGCCTTGCGCAGGCCGGTCGCGTCGGTGCCGGGGAGCGCCACGAGGACCACGCCCGGCATGGCGTAGACGACCATGATCGGGACGCTGTTGAGGGCGACCAGTTCCTCCCAGTTGCCGCGCACGAGGGCGAGTGTGGTCAGGCCGATGACGAGGTTGACGATGAGGATCATCCAGTACGCGTCGATCTCCGCCCCGCGGAACTTGAAGGAGGCCCGGCGCGCGGTCTGCAGGCCGCGATGGGTGAGGTGGGCGCGGCTGAGGGCGGCGACCTCGCGGGTCAGGGCGTGGGTGAAGACGATGCCGGAGCCCATCGGGGACAGCACGGCGTTGAGCCGGATCAGCCAGGCCAGCCAGGTCATCGAGGCGGCGGTGGCGAACTGTGCGTACGGCGACTGGAGCATGTCCGCGGCGAGCGAGCCGCAGTTCCGGGCGAACACGTACTGCAGTGCGGTGTAGAGGGCGACGGCGCCGACCAGGGTGCCGTAGACGGCCCAGCGCAGCCGGGCCGCCTCGCCCATGCCGCGGCGCTTGATGTTGCCCGCGAAGTCCAGGGGCGCCTGGAAGCCGATGTACGCGTAGATGATGCCGCCGCCGAGCACCACGTACAGGGCGGAGAAGTGTCCGGCCTGGCCGCGCAGATGGTCGGCGCCGCCCGACTGGCCGCTCAGGTACCAGGCGTCCCCGGGCGTGCAGGAGCCGGCGGCGTCGGTCGCGGCGAAGGTGAGGCAGACGACGATGAGCAGCGGGACGAGCACCTTGATCACGGTGATGAACAGGTTCAGCCGTATCAGCCGCCGGGCCGGCAGCAGGTTGAAGCCGACGACGACCACCATCAGCAGGACGGCGCACAGGGCGCCGGTGAGCGAGAGGTCGTAGGTCCCGTCCATGCCGAGGGGCAGCCCGCCGACGTCGGCACCCGCCCCGCCGCTGCGCAGCAGGGACGGGAACCAGTGGGCGAGGCCGCGCACCATGGCGGCGGCCTCGCTGGCCGGGTTCACGGCGTAGACGATCCACAGGGCCGCGGCCACGACGGTGGCCACGAGGGGGCCTGCGGCCTGGAGCGGGAGGAAGATCAGGCCGCCGGTCTTGGGCGCGGCGATGCCCAGCTCGACCATCACCGCGGCGATCAGCAGCATCACTGCGCCGCCGATCACCCAGGCCCACACGGCGTCCTCGCCCGCCGCCCAGTGGGCCTGCCCCGCGGCGAGCATCCAGCCGGAGCCGACCACACCGCCGGCCGCGAGTCCCACCAGATCGAGGGCGGACAGCCGTCGGCCCTCGTCCACGTCCTCCGCCGAGCCACCCCGCGCACGCATGTAACCCAACTCCCTCCCCCGTCCCTGGAGTTGTAGCTGGCCAGGCTATCCCCGTTGCGGTGCGCACGGCAGATGAACGGCGCAACGATCCGCGCACGCCGCCCGGCGCGTCTCACCCGCTATGCCGCATAAGTCCAGATATGCATGGTTCATGACCTTGTTGGTCCTCGCACACTTCGCCGTCGCGCTCTGCGCCGCGCCGCTGGTCCGCCGAGCGGGCCCGCGCGCCTTCTTCGTGCTCGCCCTGCCGCCTCTGGCGGCGCTCTGCTGGGCGCTGTCCCGGTGGGGCGAGGTGGCGTCGGGGCGGCCGAGCACCGAGACCTGGTCCTGGATCGGGGCGTACGACGTCGAGGCCGCGTTCCGGCTCGACGCGCTGTCGCTCGTGATGGTGCTGCTCGCCGCCGGGATCGGGGCACTGGTGCTGGTGTACTGCGCCGGCTACTTCCGGCCCGGCACGCGCCAGTTGGGTCAGTTCGGCGGCAATCTGCTGGCCTTCGCGGGCGCGATGCTCGGCCTGGTCCTGGCCGACGATCTGATGATCCTCTATCTGTTCTGGGAGTTGACGACGGTCCTGTCGTTCCTGCTCATCGGGTACGACAGCGAGAAGCGCGGCAGCCGCCGCTCGGCGCTCCAGGCGCTGACCGTCACCGCGGCGGGCGGACTCGCGATGTTCGTCGGGTTCCTGATCCTCGGGCAGCTCGCGGGGACCTACCGCATCTCGCGGATCGTCGAGGCGCCGCCCGCGCCGAGCGCCACGCTCACCGCGGCCGTGGTGCTGATCCTGTGCGGCGCGCTGGCCAAGTCGGCGGTGTGGCCGCTGAGTCTGTGGCTGCCCAACGCGATGGCCGCGCCCACCCCGGTCAGCGCCTATCTGCACGCGGCGGCGATGGTCAAGGCGGGCGTGTACCTGGTCGCACGGCTCGCCCCGGCCCTCTCGGACGTCACGCCGTGGCGGCCGGTGCTGCTGACGCTCGGCACGGCGACGATGCTGCTCGCGGGCTGGCGTGCGCTGCGGCTCAACGACATCAAGATCGTGCTGGCCTACGGCACGGTCAGCCAGCTGGGATTCCTCGTCGTCCTCGCGGGCGCCGGGTCGTACGACACCGCGCTGGCGGCCGTCGCGATGATCCTGGGGCACGCGCTGTTCAAGGCCCCGCTGTTCCTCGTGACCGGCATCGTCGACCATGCGGCGGGCACCCGCGATCTGCGGCGCCTCTCGGGGGTGGGGCGGTCGCTGCCGTGGGTGTGCGCGGTCGCCGTCGTGGCCGGGGCGTCGATGGCCGCGCTGCCGCCGCTGCTCGGCTTCGCCGCGAAGGAGGCGGCGTTCGACGCGCTGGCGCACGGCGGTCCCGGCGAGCGGTGGTCGCTCGCCCTGATCGTCGTCGGCTCCGCGCTCACCACCGCGTACACCCTGCGCTTCCTGTGGGGTGCCTTCGCCCGCAAGCCGGGCGTCGCCGACACCCCGGTGCACCGGGTCGGCGCGGGGCTGCTCGCCCCGCCCGCGCTGCTCGCGCTCGGCAGCCTGGTGTTCGGTCCCGGCATCGGCCTGCTGGCCGGGCTCTTCGAGGAGTACGCGCACGCCTACCCGGTGCCCGAGCACCCCTATCACCTCGCCCTCTGGCACGGCTTCGGGCTCGCGCTCGGGCTGTCGGCGCTCGCCTGGGCGGGCGGTGTCGCGCTGTTCCTGGCGCGGGAGCCGGTGGTGCGGCTCGGCCGGCGGCTCGCCTGGCCCAAGGCCGACGAGGTGTTCGGCCGGCTCGTGCTGGGCCTGGAACGCTCCGCACTCCAGGTGACGGGCTCGGTGCAGAAGGGCTCGCTTCCCGCGTACGTAGCCACGGTCCTCGCGGTCATGCTCGCCGGGCTCGTCGCGGTCCTCGCCACCGACCGCCCCTGGGCCGGCACCCCCGCGCCCCGCGTGTGGGACTCCCCGTGGCAGGCCGGTGTCGGCGCGCTGACCTGTGCCTGCGCCCTGATGTGCCTGCTGGTGCAACGGCGGATGAAGGCCGCCGTGCTCGCGGGCCTCACCGGGTACGGGACGGCGGCGCTGTACATCGTGCAGGGCGCCCCCGACCTCGCGCTCACCCAGTTCGGCGTGGAGACGGTGTCGACGGTGGTGCTCGTGCTCGTCCTGCGCCGGCTGCCGGTCTTCTTCGGCGACAGCCAGAAGATCCGCCGCCGTCTCACCGGCGTCCTGCTCGCGCTGGGCAGCGGCGCCGCGGTGGCCTGCGCGGTGTGGCTGGCGGCGGGCGCGCGCACCGCCGAACCGGCCGGGGCCGCGATGACCGAGGAGACCGCGCACCACGGGCTGAAGGACGTCGTCGCGACGATCCTCGTGGACTACCGGGCCTGGGACACGATGGGTGAGTCCGCCGTCCTCGCGGTCGCGGTGCTCGGCGTGACCAGCCTGCTCTACGTGCACCGCAGGCAGGGCCGGGCGGCCTCGCCCCCGGCGCGGCTGCCGGGCGGGGTGACGGCGTGGTCGCTGGCCACGTCCCGGCTCCGGGTCCCGGCCAAGTACCGGCAGGGGGCGCCGGAGCGCAGCTGGCTGGTGGCCGGGGACACCCTCGCGCCCGAGCACCGGTCGGTGGTCTTCGAGGTGGTCGCCCGGCTCGTCTTCCACCCGATCCTGATGCTGTCGATGTATCTGCTGCTGTGCGCGGAGAACCTGCCGGGCGGCGGCTTCGTCGGCGGACTCGTCGCCGGGGTCGCCCTGACCATCCGTTACCTCGCGGGCGGACGGCACGAGCTGGCGGCCGCGGCCCCGGTGCACCCGGGCTTCTTCACCGGTCTCGGCCTCGCCCTGTCGACGGGGGTCGCCCTGGTGGGGCTCGCCGACGGGACCGTGCTGCACGGCTGGACCTGGCACGGGCACCTGCCGCTGATCGGCGACTGGCACGCGAGCACCGCGGTCCTGTTCGACCTGGGCGTGTATCTGCTGGTGCTCGGCGTGGTGCTCGACGTCGTCCGCGCCCTCGGGTCCAAGATCGACCAGCAGACCGAGTACAGGGCGGGCCTCGCGCTCGCCGGTGAGGAGCGCCGGTGAGTGTCAGTGCGACCCTGCTGGTCTGCGGCATCGTGCTGGTCGCCGCCGGCGGGATGCTGATCCTGACCCGCAGTCTGACGCGGGTGCTGATCGGCATCATCGTGTGCGGCAACGGCATCAACCTCTTCGTCCTCGCCTCGGCCGGCCGGGCGGGTCTGCCCCCGCTGCTGTACCCGGGGGTGTCGCACGCCCGGGTGACCGACCCGCTGCCGCAGGCCATCGTGCTCACCGCCGTCGTGATCACGCTCGCCACCACGGCGTTCGTCCTCGCGATGGCGTACCGCAGCAGCCAGTTGACCGGTTCGGACTTCGTGCCGGACGACATCGCCGACCGCCGCGTGGTGCTGCGCGCCCAGATCGCCGAGGAGCGCCACGAACTGCGCGAGCAGCACCGCGGCGAGGGCAAGCGGGCCTGGCGCGAGGAGCGCCGCGAGCAGCGCCGCCGGATCCGCGCGGACCGTGCCTTCCAGGCGCGGGCCCGGGACTCGTCCGGCGACCTGTGGGACGACGTGCTCGGCACCGATCCGGAGGAGGCCCGGTGAACGCTCTCGTTCCGCTGCCCGTCATCATGCCGCTCACGGTGTGCGGCCTGAGCCTGTTCATCGGGCCCCGGCTGCGCTGGCTGCACCGTGTGATCACCGTCGGGGTGCTCGCCGGGGTCGTCGCCGTCGACCTGGTCCTGCTCGTGGAGTCCGACCGCACGGGTCCGCTCGTGGTCCACCTCGGCGACTTCGGGCCGCCGCTGGGCGTGACCCTGGTCGCCGACCGGCTGGCCGCGCTGATGCTGACCGTGTCCGGCGCCGTCACGCTCATCGTCCTCGTGTACGCGATGGGCCAGGACATGGCCGACCGCGAGGAGAACGCGCCGCTGGCCGTCTTCCACCCGGCCTACCTGGTGCTGGTCTCCGGGGTGTCGCTGACCTTCCTCGCGGGCGACCTCGTCAATCTGTACGTCGGCTTCGAGATCATGCTGATGGCGAGCTTCGTGCTGCTGACGCTGGGCGCCACCGAGCCGCGCATCCGCGCCGGTTCGACCTATGTCGTCGTCTCGCTCGTCTCCTCCCTGGTGTTCCTCGCCGGGGTGGCCGTGACGTACGCGGCGGCGGGCACGGTGAACTTCGCGCAGCTCGCCGTGCGGATGCCCGAACTCCCGCTCGGCGTACGGACCATGGCCGAGGTGCTGCTGCTCACCGTGTTCGGGGTGAAGGCGGCCGCGTTCCCCGTCGCGGCCTGGCTGCCGGACTCCTATCCGACGGCGCCCGCGCCGGTGACGGCGGTCTTCGCGGGCCTGCTCACCAAGGTCGGCGTGTACTCGATGATCCGTGCCGAGACGCTGCTGTTCCCCGGGAACCGGCTCTCGGACGAGCTGATGGCGGTGGCGCTGGCGTCCATGGTCGTCGGCATCCTCGGCGCGGTCGCCCAGACCGACCTGAAGCGGCTGCTGTCCTTCACCCTGGTCAGCCACATCGGCTTCATGCTGTTCGGACTCGCGCTCGGCAGCCGCGACGGCATCGGCGGCGCGATCGTGTACACGGCCCACCACATCACCGTGCAGACGACGCTGTTCCTGGCGGCCGGTCTGCTGGAGAAGCGGTACGGGACCACGGAACTGACCCGGCTCGGCGGCGCGGCCCGAACGGCCCCGCTGCTCGCCGCCCTGTGGTTCGTGCCCGCGATGAACCTCGCCGGGATCCCGCCGCTGTCCGGCTTCATCGGCAAGCTGGGGCTGCTGCGGGCCGGGGTGGAGGACGGCAGCGACGTGGCGTACGTCCTGGTCGCCGGGGTGGCCGCGTCGAGCCTGCTGACGCTGTACGTGATGGTGAAGGTCTGGAACCTGGCGTTCTGGCGGGGGCCCGCGGTGACCGAACTCCCGGTGGAGGGCGATGTCCTGGAGGAGAGCGACGATCCCGACTCGGCGCCCGAGGACGGCTCGGGCCCCGCCACGAAGACCGTCGTACGCACCACCGCCCGGATCCCGCGCGTGATGACGGCGGCGACCGCGGCGGCGGTCGCCCTCGGTCTCTCCTACACCGTGCTGGCCACCCCGCTCACCGGCCTGGCCGACCGCTCGGCCGCCGAACTCCTCGCCCGTACCCCCTACGTCAAGGCGGTGCTCGGACCGTGAACTCCCCCGCCCTCGCGGCGCGTCGGCGCCGCCTCGACTGGCCGCTGATCGCCTGGCTGACCGTCATCTGGATGCTGCTGTGGTCGGGCCTCACCTGGGGCAACCTCATCAGCGGTGTCGTCGTCGCGGTCATCCTGTGCCTGGCGTTCCCGCTGCCCGCCGTCGATCTCGATCTGCGGCTGCGGCCGCGCGGGATCCTGCGGCTCGCCGGATACCTGCTCTACGACATGGTGGCGTCCAGCGTCGTCGTGACCCGGCACGCGCTGACGGGGCGCCGCCGTCCGGCCGCCGTGCTGCGGGTGCCGCTGCGCTGCCGCACGGACCTGATGATCGCGGCGACGGCCGTCGCCGTCTCCAGCGTGCCCGGAGGCGCGCTCGTCGAGGTCAACGCCGCGACGGCCACCCTGTACCTGCATGTGAGCGACGCCGACGACCCCGCGACGGCGCCCCGCTCGCGCCGGGACGTCTGGCGTCTGGAGGCCCTGGTCGTACGGGCCTTCGGCACGCGCGAGGAGATCGCGCGGATCGCGGCGGACCCCCGCCCGTCCTCCCCCACCGGAAAGGAGAGCGGCTCGTGAGGCTGGCCAACGACATCCTGCTCAACGCCGCCCTGACGCTGATCGTCCTCGCGGGCGTGCTGCTGCTCATCCGCATCTGGCGCGGTCCTTCGATGCTGGACCGGGCGGTCGCCGTCGATGTGGCGGCAGTGCTGATCATCGCCGGGATCGGGGTGGACGCGGCGATGACCCGCACCCGCTACTACCTGTCGATCATGCTGGTGCTGGCCTTCCTCGGCTTCACCAGTTCGGTCGGCATCGCCCGGTTCATCGCCTCGCGCGACCGCGCGGGGACCAAGGAGCGCCCGTGAACGCCTGGCAGCAGACGGCCGATCTGGCCGGGTCCGTCCTTCTCCTCCTCGGCGCGGCGGTCTGTCTGGCCGGTGTCATCGGGATGCTCACGCTGCCCGACGTCCTCACGCGCAGCGCCACCGCGACCAACCCGCAGACGTTCGGCATGCTGCTGCTCGTGGCCGGTCTCGCGCTGCGGCTGCGCTCCGGGGTCGACCTCGGCACACTGGCCCTCGTCGCGTTCTTCCAGCTCCTGACCAGCGCCGTCGCCGCCCATCTGGTGGCGAGGGCCGCGTACCGCACCGGCCAGACGGGCGACTGCGCCCTCCTCTACGACGAGCTGAGCGCCCCCGAGGCCGGCCGGCCGCCGCGCGCGGAGTAGCGCTCGATCCGGCGAGCGCCACCTGGGGGTGTCCGAGGAGCATCGCGCGGGCCCGCGCTCCGCCCCCGGACCGACCTCAGAAGGAGTCGCCGTACCAGTAGGCGGCGCCGGGCGCGGACAGCGTTCGCTCCACGGTGCGGGCCGGTGCGAGCAGTGGGCGGTACATGCCCGTCGTGTCGGTCCCCCGGACCACGGCATCGGCCCGCAGCAGCCGGGACAGGGCGCGCTCGGCGCCGGGCGTGGCCGGGAGCCGGGTGCGGGCCCGGTCGGCTCCGGCGGCGCGGGCGCGGACGGCCAGTCCCCCGTACAGGGCGGCCAGACAGTCGTCGGCGGCGACGGCCGCCTCCAGCACCTCCGCCGTCCCGTCGGCGATGCGGGCGACGAGCCAGCCGCGCGGACCGCCCGCGCCGCCCTCGGCCACCAGCTGGAGCGTGCCGGGGCCGTACCAGGCAGGCACCCGCACCCGCCAGTCGTCGGCCGAACGCACCGCGCTGAGGGGGCGGTGGGCGTTGTGGGCTTCCTGGAGGCGGGGCAGCGACGCGAGGTCGCCGGGGCGTGCCTCGCGTACGTCACCGGGGGCGTGCGGCGCGTCGGCGAGCGGGCCTTCGGCGTACGGCCGCGCGAACGTGCGCCACCCCGAACTCCCGTACACGCCGGGCGTGCCGGTGAACAGCAGGGACCAGTCGCAGCCCTCCTCTCTCATGGTCGCCGTCGCTTCGGCGAGCAGCGCGCGGACCAGTCCCCGGCCCCGCGCCTCGGGCCGGGTGGCGACGCTGCCGATGCCGCCGATCCGGTGCGGGGCGCCGTGGGCGTCGCGCACGGTGCGCGGCACGTAGACGACGACGGCGTCGAGGGTCCCGCCCGGTCCGGCGGCGACGAACGTGCGGTGGTGGCGGCCCGGGTCGAGGGCGTACAGCGCGGGCAGGTGCGGGGCGTCGCCGAAGCACCGGGACCACAGGGCGTGCAGGGCGGGCTCGTCGGCCGCGGTGGCGGTGCGGATCGCGGGAGGAGGGGTCACAGGAGGAGGTTTCCCTCGGTGCGCACGCGGTCGCCGTCCTCGGGCAGGGCGCTGCGCCTGGTGCCCTGTTCGACGCAGGCGGTGTGCAGGACGTCGGCGCAGGCCGCGGGCTCCAGGTGGAGGCGGCCGCCGGTGAAACGGCAGCCGGTGGCGGCGTAGTGGTTGGTGCCGTCGGCGATCCGGACGTGGGCGGTCGCCTCGTCGTCCGTGCTGGAGGCGGCGCCGGTCAGCTGCCAGGTGACGGCGCCGGAGCCACCGGCGGCCCGGCCGAGGAGGGTCTTGGCCTTGTTGGTGCCGGTGAGGCGGGCGCCACCGGTGATCTGGAGGTGCTGGTCGCGCACGGCGCTCAGCTCGATGCCGGTGTCGGTGAACGTGCCGCCGTCGACGACCAGGTGGGCCGCTCCGACCGACAGCGGCGCGGCGTCGGGGCTGCCCTCGACGGTGCAGTCGGTGAAGTGGACGGGGCCCGCTCCGCGCAGGACGAGCCCGTCGGCCCCCTTGATCACGCAGCGTACGAAGTGGACGGGTGCGGTCACCGGGGTCTGGACGAGGACGGTACCGGCGGGCGGGCCGAAGTCGCAGTCGCTGATCACGGTGGGCCGTGCGGAGCGCGCCGAACGCTGGGCGACGGCGAACGTCTTCGCGGTGCAGCCGCGCAGTTGCGCGCCGTCGGCGTTGACGGTGAGGGTGCCCGCCCGGTCGAAGGTGGGGCGGGCGAGGACGGTGACGTCCTCCAGGGTCAGGTCGGTGATCTTCGTGTTGGCGGTGAACCAGGAGCAGGTGTGCCGGCGCACGGTGATGCGCTTGGCCGAGATCCCCCACTGGGCGCCGGAGTTGGCGATGTCCATCAGGCCGGAGTTGCCGTCGAAGAGCAGGTCGTGCTCGTACTGGCCGTGGGTGGTGAAGGGGTTGCCGCCCGCGTCGTCGCCGTCTCCGTGGCAATTGATGACGGTGCAATAGGCCGACGCCGTCAGGTCGTTGAGGTGACGCACATTGCTGGTGGTGCAGTCGGCGACGCGGCCGTAGAGGCAGTAGATCTGCTGGGTGAGATAGCCCGCGCCGCCGTACTCGACCGTCGGCGGGTTCTTCAGGGAGCACTGTTCGGTACGGAACCGGGTGCACCAGCGTCGCATGATCACCGGCCAGAAGGAGCCGGTGGCGTGGATGCCGGAGACGTCGCAGTCGACGGCGTACTCGTAGGAGACGGGGTGCGAGCCGGTGTACTCGTCGTCGCCCGCGCCCTCGAAGACGAGGTTGCGCACATGGGTGTCGTGGACGGGTTCGACGCGGGTCCAGGTGAGGGTGCGCCCCTTGGCGAGGGGCCAGCCGTTGAGGTAGCCGACGCGGATGTGGGTGCCGTCGACGATCTCGGTGACCTCGACGAGCTTCTGCAGTTCCCGCTCGTCACGGCCGCCGCCCGCCACCGGGTCGACCTGCACCGTCCACCACTGGCCGACCGTGAAGGCCGCCGCGTCCGGCACGGGGAAGGTGTCGGTCAGTTCGATGACGTCGGCGGGCAGAGCGTAGGCGTGGGTGGTGTCGGTGGGGGTGCCGCGGAAGGCGAGGACGGCGCCGAAGGGGTTGTCGTGGGTGTTGGCCTCGATGCCGTCGGTGAGCATGCGGTGGCCGTGGAAGTCGAGTTCGATGCGGGAGCGGTGCCACAGGTGGCGTTGGGTGAAGAGCAGGTCGGTGTGGGCTTCGACGCGGTGGACGGCCGGGTCGCCGACCATCGCGTCCAGGGCGGCGTCGGCGGGCGTTTCGGCGTCGAAGTGGCCGAAGGTGCGGAAGTCGACGACGCCGGTGTGGAGTTGGTGCCAGCGGCCCCGCGCCGTGGCTTTGGCGGGGGCGATGACGGTCCCGCCGTTGTGCGCGGCCTTGGAGGCGGCGTCCCAGCGGACAGCCATCCCGCCGCCGTCACCGGGCTTGCGGTAACCGGCGACGATGACCACCGCCCCGTCCCGGACACCCTTCGACGAACGCAGGGCGGCAACAGTGTCGACGTACAGGGCGTCCTCGCGGGACGCCGCGTGCGCCGTGCCGGAGGTGGCGGTCAGGACGCCCACCCCGGTCAGTCCGGACAGCAGCAGGGCCCGTCTGCGTGACTCGTCCATCGGGACGTCGCTCCTCAGGTGTCGTGTGACGTGTCGGGGGACGTGAGGGAGTTGCGGTACGGCGGCATGAAGCGCATCCGGGGCATCTGGTCGGCGAGGACACCGCCGTCGACGACGATCCGGGCGCCGGTGACGTACGCGCCCGCGTCGGAAGCGAGTAGCAGCAGCGCGCCGACGCAGTCGTCCGGCTGGGCGTAGTGGCCGAGCGGGATGCGCTCGCGGTACGCGGCCTCGAACGCCTCGCGGTCGAAGGGGAACTCCCCGTCGATCGGCGTCTCGACCATGCCGGGCGCGAGGGTGTTCGCGGTGATGCCGTGCGGGGCCAGCTCCACCGCGTATGTCTCGGTGAGGAGCTGCGCCGCCGCCTTGGACGCGTTGTAGTGGGCCAGGCCCGCCTCCGCGACCAGGGCGTTCTTCGAGGTGATGGTGATGACACGGCCCCGGACGCCGTCCGCGACCATGTGCTCGGTGACGCGCTGGGTGAGGAAGAAGACGGCGTCCACGTTCACCCGCATCACCGCCGCCCAGCTCGCCGGGGTGATCTCGCCGACCCGCTCGAGCGCGGCCGTGCCCGCGTTGTTGACGAGGATGTGCAGCGGGCCGCAGTCGGCGCGGACGGTGTCGGTGAAGCCGGCCAGTTCCTCCGTGCGGGACAGGTCCTGGCCGTACGTCCATGCCCGGCGGCCGAGCTTCTCGACGGCGGCGGCCGTGGTTGCGATGCCCTCCGCGCCCGGCAGGTCGACGAGGACGAGGTCCGCGCCCGCCTCGGCGAGGCCGACGGCGAAGGCACGGCCGAGGCCCCGGGCCGCGCCGGTCACCAGCGCGGTGCGGCCCGTCAGGTCGAAGCGGTCGACGCCGCTTGCCCCGCCGCTCATGACAGCCCCAGCAGGTCGAGCGAGGGCCGCTCGATGATGGCCTCGACCGCGTCGGCGTCGAGCGGCGGAAGGCCGGGGATGCCGGGGATCGCGGCGATCTCCCGCAGCCCCTTCACCGAGTCGTCGACGGTGGTGAACGGGTAGTCGCTGCCGAACAACAGCTTGTGCAGGACGCCGTAGTCCTGAGCGAGCCGCAGGCTGTGCCACAGCTGGAACGGCCGGTAGTGCAGGGCGCTGACGTCCGCGTAGACGTGCGGGTGCTTGCGGATGACGGCGATGCACTCGCCTTCGAAGGGATGACCCAAGTGGGCGAGGACCATGCGGAGTTCGGGATGGCGGATGGCTACCGCGTCGAGGTGGCGCGGCATCGCGTACTCCAGGGGCGCCGCCGATACGAAGGTGGTGCCGGTGTGCACGAGGAGCGGCAGGCCGTGCCGCTCGGCGTACGCGTACAGCTCGTCGTACTCCTCGGCGGCCGGGTCGAAGCCCGCGTACATCGGCATGAGCTTGATGCCGCGCAGGCCCAGCTCCTGGTGGCCGTGGCGCAGTTCGTCCTGCCAGCCGGGCTGGGTGGGGTCGAGGGCGAGATAGCCGATGAGGCGGTCGGGGCGCTCGGCGACGTAGGCGGCGACGGCCTTGTCGTCGACCCACAGGCCGCTGCGGCGGGCCTTCCCGCCGACGACGATCGTGCGGGTGTCGGCCGGTGAACTGGCTTCGTACTCCTCCCACTTGACGGTGAGGTCGACCTCGCCCTCGTGGGCGCGGGCGGAGTCGGAGGCGAACGGGTCGGTGAAGTCGTGGCTGTGCCGGAACAGATGGGAGTGGACGTCGACGATCATGTCCGGTTCCTCTTTTCCCAGCCCTCGGCGAACATGTTCCAGAACCGGTGGGTCGGCGGGTGCTCCTCGAACACCTCGTCGACGAGTTCGACGCCGAGGCCGGGCGCGGTGGGCAGGTCGACGTGTCCGTCGGCGGCGAGCGGCAGGGTGCCCTCGAGAGCCTGGAAGACGTAGTCCTCCAGGAGGCCGTCGAAGGTCTCCAGGATCTTGAAGTTGGGGATGCCGAGCGCGGCGTGCACCGAGACGGTGGTGCACAGCGGCGAGTTGGAGTTGTGCGGGGCGACGAGCATGCCGTGCGTGTCGGCGATCGCGGCCAGCTTGCGGACCTCGGTGAAGCCGCCGGCCATCGACAGGTCGGGCTGGATGATGTCGACGGCCTCGGTCGCGAAGAGCTGCTTGTACTCGTAGCGGTTGTGGAAGTGCTCGCCGCCGGAGATCGGGAACGGGGCCCGCTGCCGCAGTTCGGCGTACCGCTCGATGTGCGTCCAGGGCAGCGGTTCCTCGAACCAGCCGATGTCGTACGGCTCCAGCTCGCGCAGCAGACGGGACGCGGTCGGCATGGCGAAGCGGGCGTGCCCCTCGATGAAGAGGTCGACGTCGGGTCCGACGGCCTCGCGGACGGCGGCGACGAGGTCGACGGAGCGGCGCAGTTCGGCGCGCTCCAGCTCGTGCAGGCCGGGGCCGAAGGGGTCGAACTTCAGGGCGGTGAAGCCCTTTTCGAGGATGGCGCGGGCCTTCGCGGCGAAGACCTCCGGATCGCGCTCGCCGTTGTACCAGCCGTTGGCGTAGACGCGGACGCGGTCGCGGCAGGCGCCGCCGGTGAGCCGGTAGGCGGGCACGCCGAGGGCCTTGCCCATCAGGTCGTACATGGCCTGGTCGAGTCCGGACAGGGCGATGCCGCCCATGTCGCCGCCGCGCAGGAAGTCCCCCTGGTACAGGCGGAGCCAGACCTCCTCGATGTCGAAGGGGTCGGCGCCGATGAGGTGACGGCGGGCGAGGGACTCGGTGAGGGCGCAGACCTCCTGGCCGCGGTAGGGGTGAGTGATCTCGCCGATGCCGGACAGGCCCTCGTCGGTGTGCACGCGGACGTAGCCGAAGTCGCGCCAGGCGGTGCCGAGCATCAGGGTCTCGACGCGGGTGATGCGTCCTGCGGGGCCCGCCGGGCGGGTGGTGTTCACGGTGAGCATCAGTTGACCGCCCCGCCCATCGTGGAGGCGTTCTCCAGGTCGCGTGCGCCGCCCTCGGCGAGGACGGCCTTGACGGCGGCCTCGGTGCCCTCGATCAGCCGCTCGACGTCGGCGTCCGTGTGGGCGTAGCTGATGTGGCTGCGCTTGAGGTTCAGGGGCAGCTCGAACAGGCCGTGGTCGAGGAGCTTGCGGCGGTAGCCGACGAACAGCGAGGCGTCGTTGGCGAGCAGGTCGTCGTAGGTCCGCGGGGTGTCGGGGCCCGGCATGAAGTACGAGACGAAGACGGAGCCGTGCCCGGTGACGACGGCGGGTACGCCCAACCTCTCGTACATTGCGGCGAGTTCGGTACGGACACGGTTGCCGAGCCGGTACACGTGGGCGTGGACCGGCTCCTCGCGGAGCTTGCGCAGGGTGGCGAGGGCGGCGGCGACCACGGAGGGGTGGCCGTTGTAGGTGCCGGCGAAGAACGCGGGGGCGCCCGGAGTGGTGGAGAAGAGGTCCATCAGGTCGGCGCGGCCGCCGATGGCGCCGACGGGCGCGCCGTTGGCGATGGCCTTGCCGAGGGTGGTCAGGTCCGGGGTGACGCCGCAGATGGACTGCCAGCCGCCGAGGTCGTGCCGGAAGCCGGTGATGACCTCGTCGAAGACGAGCACGCTGCCCGCTCGGGTGGTCTCCTCACGCAGGGTGGTCAGGAACTCCTGGTGCGGCAGGAGGGCGCCGACGTTGTGCGGGACCGGCTCGACGATGACGGCGGCGATGTCGTGGCCGTGCTCGGCGAAGGCGCGGCGCACGGCCTCGCTGTCGTTGAACGGCAGGACGAGGGTGGCGTCGAGGACCTCGGGCAGGATGCCCGCGGAGATCGGGTCGTGGGAGCCGACCTTCTCCGGCGCGGAGATGACGTTGAGGCTCACGGCGTCGTGCCAGCCGTGGTAGCAGCCCTGGAACTTGACGATCAGGCGGCGGCCGGTGGCGGCGCGGGAGACGCGCAGCGCGTGGAACGTGGCCTCGCTGCCGGTGGAGGTGAGCAGCACCTTCTCGACCGACGGGATCAGCTCGACGAGCTGCTCCGCGAGGGCGACCTCGCCCTCGGTGACGCCGACGCCCATGTGGCCGATGCGGGCGCCGGCCTCGGCGGCGGCGCGGGCGACGTCGGGGTCGTTGTGGCCGAGCAGCGGCGGGCCGAACGCGGCGTGGAAGTCGGTGAACTCGCGGCCGTCGGCGGTCCGGAAGCGGGCGCCCGACGTGCCGGTGACGACGAGATCGGTGAGGCCGGGGATGCTGCGCTGGCCGCTGTTCACACCGCCGGGCACGACCTTGCGGGCGCGCTCGGCGATCCGGGCTCCGGAGGGGGCGTCCGGGCCTGAACTCATGGGGCTTGCTCCTTGCGTCGAGAGTCGTCGGTGTCAGGGGCCCTGCCCGGCCCGTGCACCCTGGCGCCATCCGCCCGGCAGTCTCCGCAGGAAGTGTTCTCACAGCCGCTCTGATTTTTCAGAACAGCGTTCTGTGGTGCAGAACACGGCAGGAGACTACGACCGGTTCCCGGGCCGGTCAACCCCCTTCGGGCCTCATCCCGAACAGGATGTGACTAGACTGTTCGGCCATGACGAACAGTGAGGGCCCAGACTCCCCACCGGCCGAGCCGAAGTACTGGGTCAAGAGCGTCGCCAGAGCCGCAGACATCCTCGAAGTCCTCGCCGCCCCGGCCCCCGGCAACGGCTTGAGCGTCACGGAGGTCGCGCAGACCTGCGGGATCTCCAAGAGCGCCGCGTTCGGCACTCTGCAGACCCTGCGCTCGTACGGTCTCGTGTCCGACGACGGCGAGGGCATGAGCCGGCGCTACCGCCTGGGCATGGGCCTGGCCCGGCTCGGCGACCGCGCCCGCTCGCAGGTGTCCCTGCGCGGTGTCGCCCACCCGGTGCTGCGCGAGCTGACCGCCGCGACCGGGATGGCCTCGCGGCTCGCCGTGCCCGAGGACGGTCACGCGGTGGTCGTGGACCAGGTCGAGCTGGACCAGCGGGTCCGGCTCGACCTGCGCATGGGCCAGCGCGAGCTGCCGCACTGCACCGGGCTCGGCAAGGCGCTGCTCTCGGCGGTCCCGGAGGCCGAGGCGGCGCGGGTCGTGGAGCGCTTCGGGCTGCCCCGGCGCACTCCCCGCACGATCACCGACCCCGCCACGTTCCTCGCCCACCTCAAGGACATCGACCGGGTCGGGTACGCGCTCGACGACGAGGAGGACGCCGAAGGGATCATCTGCATCGGGGCGCCCGTGCGGGACGATCACGGGGTGTGTGTCGGGGCGATCAGCATCACGGGACTGAAGCTCGGGCTTCCCGCCTGGAAGTACCAGGAGTTGGGTGGTCGGGTGCGGGACGCTGCGCGGCGGGTCAGTGGGGCGTTGGGCTGGGTTTTTGAGGAGGGCGTCTAGGCGTCTGCGACGTTCTCGTGCTGTGCGGCCGCGGGTTGTCTGTGGCTGGTCGCGCAGTTCCCCGCGCCCCTTGCGGGGCTCGGTCAGCCGCATATCGACACAGCCCCGCGCCCCTGTCGGGGCTTGACTGGCCGGAACCTTCCACGTACGGTCCGTGCCAATCGCCGGGACGCACTCCGGTCACCGGCGGTTCACCTGCACGGACCCGACTCCCGCTATCTGCCCTCATAGCCGGGAACTGCGACCGGTTCGCCCACGCACGGTCCCTTTCCAGCCATCCGCCCGCACGGCAGCACCCCCGCAGGAACGCTCCCCTCCCTTCGGCACTTCTCGGAAGGCGAAGTCCGTCATGAGCGTTCCGCAGCACCCGAGTTCGAGCACGAGAACCGACCGCCGCGCCCTGTTGCGCGCCTCCGGCCTCGCCGGACTCGCCGTCGTCGGCACCGTCGCGGCCACCGGCACCGCGCAGGCCGCCTCCCAGGAAGATGTCGCGTACGTCGACACCGTTGCCGCCCTGCGTTCGTCGAAGGGTGTCCGGGACGGGGCGGTGGTCATCGTCGCCGGTTACCGCAAGCCCGGCGACGGCGGCGGGATGGCCGTCCGCTGGGACGCCGCCTCCAAGGCCGCGCACAACGGCGGGACCGTCATCGCCCCCACCAAAGCCACCACCCGGGGCCGCTGGCACCAACTCCACACCGGCGTCGTCGACTTCCGCACCTTCGGCCACTTCGACGCCGAAACGCCCGCCGACGCCGCCCTGGACGCCATGGTCGACGACCCGGCCGTCCACCGCGTCGAAGCCCACACCGACCTGCTCTTCACCCAACGCCACCTGTGGCACCGCTCCCGCATCGAACTCGACTTCCACGGCCACCGCATACACACGAAAGGCATCGAGGCCAACACCCACGACAACCCCTTCGGCGCCGTCCTCGCCTTCCGCGGCACCCCCACCGACACCACCCACACCCACAAGCTGGGCGCGGCGATGCCGGACCTCTCCGACCTGTTCGAGGTCGGAGACTCCGGTGAGTTCAAGGTCGGGCAGTGGTGGGCGGTCGAGGTGGACGCCCTCTCGGGGAAGTACGAGAAGGAGATCCAGCGGCTCGTCCAGGTCACCGATGTCGTCGACGGCACGCACATCCGCGTCAACTACCAGATCGGCTGGGACCTCGCGGCGGGGCGGACGCTCACCTGGACGCGGGTCGAGCCGGTGGACGGCGCCCACGTCCGCAACCTGGTCTTCGAGGGCGCGGGCGACGACGAACTCACCGGCTCACACCCGGTGTCGTATGAGTACGCGGTCCGCTGCGACGTCTCCGGCATCGAAGCGACCGGCACCTTCTGGCCCGTGGTCATGCGCCGCTGGTGCACCTTCTTCCGCACCGAGCAGTGTTCGCTGGCCAACCCGAAGTCCGTGACGTACGGCGGCGCCGGATACCTGACCCAGCAGATCTACTGTCTGTACGGGCACGTCGAGGACTGTCACACCTCCAACGCCCGGCACCTGAACGACTTCACGGCGTCCGCCTACTGCTATGTGACGAACTGTCACGGCGACGGTGACGACCAGGGCCCCTTCGTCACCCACGGCCAGTTCGAGCACGACCTCGTGTACACGGGCAACTCCGGGCTGATGACGTTCGCCAACTCCGGTGCCGCCTGGGGCGGCGCGGCCAAGCGGATCACGGTGCGGCGGCACGCCTGCTCGTGGTTCGTGGCCCGGGTCAAGGTCACCGACCTCACGCTGGAGGACGTCACCGTCATCGGCAAGCCGTCCCTCGACGGCTCCGGCATGCTGTGGGTGAACGCCGACGGCATCCAGATGCGCGGCTGCACCGCGAGCGGACCGCTGATCGTGTCACAAGCGTCGTCGCGGTCGAAGCGGCCCAATGTGATCGCCGACTCCAGCTTCTCGTTCGCCTCCGGCGCCGAGATCACCAAGGCGGACGTCACCACGCCGCTCACCCTGCGCGGCGTCACCCTCACCGGCATCGGCGGCGCCGCCTTCAACGGCACCGGCCCGCTCACCCTGGACGGCTGCACCCTGACCGGCGCGGCGGACGCGGCCGCGGCCTCGTACGCGCACCGCGAGCTGACCTTCCACGGCGGTGAACTCACCGACACCGGCGTGAAGTTGACCGGCACCAAGAACCAGCGACTGCGGGCCGACGGACTGCGCCTCGGCGGCGGCACCAAGGACGACGCCCTGCTCACCCGGGCCGGCGGCGCCGACCGCACCGTCGCCTGGGAGCTGTCCGGCGTCACCGCCGAGGCCGCCGACGCGAGGACCGCGCACCTGCTCGTCACCGAGGGCGTCAACCGCTACCGCGCCACCGGCTGCACCTTCACCGGCGGGCGGCTCGACCTGCGCGCCGCCGCGTTCGCCGGCTCCGACAGCCACCTGCTGCACACCGGATGCGTCGAGGACGGCGTCGAGCGCGCCGCCCTGCCCGACGAGGGCGCCCGCGTCGCCCACACCGCGGGCACCGTCCGCTACTGACCTCCCGGCCCACCGACACCTCCAGGGAACCCCTGTGTCCACGCACACCCCGATCACCGGCCGCCCGGTCCGCGTCGCCCTCGTCGGCGCGGGCAACCGCGGCCTCACCTACGCCGAGTGGATCAAGCAGCACCCCGAGCGGGCCGAGCTGGTGGCCGTCGCCGACCCGCGCCCCGCCGCGCGGGCCGCGTCCGGCGCGCCCGTGCAGTACGAGGACTGGCGGCCGCTCGCCGAGGAGCGGATCGCGGACGCGGTGATCGTCGCCACTCAGGACCGCGACCACGTCGAGCCGGTCCTGGCGCTGGCCCGCGCCGGGTACGCGATCCTCGCCGAGAAGCCGCTCGCGCCGACCGAGGACGAGACCCGCACCCTCGTCGAGGGAGTGCGCGAGGCCGGCGTGCTGTTCGCCGTGTGCCACGTCATGCGGTACACGCCGTACACGGACCTGGTGAAGGAGGTCGTCGACTCGGGGGTGCTCGGGCAGCTGGTGTCGGTCGACCATCTGGAGCCGGTCGGCTGGTGGCACTACGCGCACAGTTACGTCCGCGGGCCGTGGAGCAGCGAGAAGGACTCCTCGCCGATGCTGCTCGCCAAGTCCTGTCACGACCTGGACTGGCTCTCGTACGTGATGGGCGGCGCGCGGATCGAGCAGGTCGCCAGCTTCGGCGGGCTGCGGCACTTCACGCCCGAGAACGCACCGGAGGGTTCCGGCGAGCGCTGCCTCGACTGCGCGGTCGAAGCCGAATGCCCGTACAGCGCACTGAAGCTGTACGTCCCCACCCTGCGCGACCAGGGACCGGTGTGGCCGGTCACGCACGTCACGGAGGCGACCGACGAGGCCGGGCTGCTCACCGCGCTGCGGGAGGGCCCGTACGGGGTGTGCGTCTACCGGTCCGACAACGACGTGGTCGACCACCAGGTCCTCGCCATGCAGTTGTCGGGCGGGGTGACCGCCACGTTCCAGATGGTGGCGTTCACCGAGCAGACGCACCGGCAGACCCGGATCTTCGGATCGCACGGCTGGCTGCGCGGCGACGGCGAGCGGGTCACCGTGCAGGACTTCCGCACCGGCGAGACCGTCGTGCACGAGCTGGGCGCCAGCGGATCGAACGCGGCCGACGGACACGGCGGCGGCGACACCGCGCTGGTCGAGGCGTTCGTGCGGGCCGTCGCGACCGGCGACCCGGCCGCGGTGCGCTCGGGCACGGCGGCGTCCCTCGGCAGCCACCTCGCGGCGTTCGCCGCGGAACGGGCCCGGCACACCGGGGCGGTGCAGACCGTCCCCGTCCACTGACTTCCCCCACTCCTTTCCACGTCCCTGGAGGCAACCCTCATGTCCCGCACCACGCACCGGAGTTCCAGACTGCGCGCGGTCGCCGCGCCCGCCCTCGTCACCGCCCTCGCCGTGAGCGCCCTCGCCGGCTGCGGCGGCTCGGGCAGCGGATCCGACAGCAAGACCGTCACCATGTGGACGTACCCCGTGATCTTCGACGAGGCGAAGAACAAGGCGTACTGGGACGGTCTGGTCTCCGCGTTCGAGAAGAAGCACGAGGGCGTCACCGTCAAGGTGGAGACGTTCCCGTGGGCCAACCGCGACACCCAGCTGGCCACGGCCATCGCCTCCGGCAAGGGCCCCGACGTCGTGTACCTCATCCCGGACCAGCTGCCCAAGTACGCCAAGAACATCGTGCCCGCCGACGACTACATGCCGGCCGACGCCAAGAAGGACTACAGCGACTTCGCGCTGGAGTCGGTGACCGTCGACGGCAAGGCGCTCGGCACCCCCGTGCTCACCAGCGCCAACCCGCTGATCTGCGACAAGCGGGTCTTCAAGGCGGTCGGTGAGACGTCGTACCCGACGACCTGGGCGGAACTGGAGTCCCTTGCGCCGAAGTTGAAGAAGAAGGGCTACTACGCGACGAGCTACAGCGGTGACACGCAGCAGACGCTCAACATGACCTTCTACCCGCTGCTGTGGCAGGCGGGCGGCGACGTGTTCGCGCAGGACGGGAGGACGACGACGTTCAACAGCGCGGCGGGCGTGAAGGCGCTGACCTACCTGAAGAAGCTCGTCGACGGCGGCTACACCGACAAGGACCTGGTGACGACGACGCCGAAGCTGGAGCAGACGCCGGTCGCCAAGGGCAAGGTCGCCTGTACGTGGCAGAACACCCCGGCGGACGTCGAGCCGTTCTGGGGCAAGGAGAACATCGTCGTCCAGCCCCCGCTGAAGGACGCGAAGTCGGTCGGGTACGGGACGGTCGGCGCGCTGTCGATGCTCAAGGGCGCCAACACCGGCCTCGCCGGCGACTGGATCAGTTTCGTCGCCGAGCCGAAGAACGCGGCCGGTCTGGAGAAGGGCGCGGGTTACTTCCCGGCGCGCGAGTCGGCCGGTGACCTGTACCCGGGCGACGCGCTCCAGAAGGCCGTCGGCGACACCCTGCCGACCATGACGGCCGGCCCCCTCCAGGACAAGGCCCGTGAGGTCATGGGCGTCCTCGCGCCCGAGATCCAGGCGGCGCTGCTCGGCAAGAAGTCCCCGAAGGACGCGCTGGACACGGCGGCCAAGGCGGCCGACGCGCTGGCCGCCCGCGGCTGAACCGGTCCTCTCCCTCCGCCCGATCCGTTCGGGGGCTCCGCCCCCGGACCCCCGCGTCCCTCGGCCTCGAACGCCGGCCGGGCTGGGTAGTCCCCGTATCCGAAGGAGTCTCCCGTGACAGTGGTCGCGGACCACACCCGCCGAAGCAGGCGCAGCGGCCCCCAGGCGCGCCGCGAAGCCCGGATCGGCCTGCTGTTCGTCCTTCCCTGCTTCCTCCTCTTCCTCGCCTTCCGGTTCGGTCCGGGTGTCGCCGGTGTGCTGATGAGCTTCACCGACTACACCCTGACCGGCGGCGGCCGGTTCATCGGCGTCGACAACTTCACGCGCCTGTGGGCCGATCCGCTGTTCTGGAAGTCCCTCAGGGTCACCGTCCTGTACACGGTGCTCGCCGTGCCGGGCACGCTGGTCGCGTCGGTGGCGCTGGCGCTGCTGACGCGGCGGGCGTTCCGCGGCTCGAAGGTGTTCCGCTCGGTGTTCTTCCTGCCGGTCGTCACCTCGCTCGTGCTGGCCGCCACCGTCTTCGTGTGGATCTTCTCCACGGGCGGCCCGTGGGCGACGTTCGTCAGCTGGTTCGGCATGTCCGACGAGTCGTGGCTGACCTCGGACACGCTGGTCGTCCCGGCGCTGGCCGTCGTCGGGATCTGGTCCCGCTTCGGCTACGGGATGCTGATCCTGCTGGCCCGGATGCAGGACATCCCGCGGGAGCTGGAGGAGGCCGCGCTGACCGACGGCGCGGGGCCCTGGCAGCGCTTCCGGCACATCGTGCTGCCGCAGCTGCGGCCCGCGCTGTTCTTCCTCGCCGTCATCGAGACGACGGCGTCGTTCCAGGTGTTCGACGCCGTCTACACGATGACCGGCGGCGGCCCCGCGAACGCCAGCTACACCCTCGTGTTCCAGCTGTACGACGCGGGCTTCAAGTACTTCGACCTGGGCTACGCCTCCGCGATCGGGGTCGCCCTGTTCGTGCTGACCCTCGTGGTCGCCGTCGTCCAGCGGCTCGTGATCGGGAAGGACCAGTGACCATGACCGCACCCCCTGTCGAGGAGACCCCCACGCCCGCGCCCGAGCCGCCCGTGCGCCCGTCGCGGCGGCTGCGCAAGGAGGCCGAGCGGGACTTCGTGCCGGCCGGTCTGCGGGGCACGCTCGGCGGCCGGATCGTGCGGGGCGTGCTCCTCACGGTCGCCGCGCTCGCCACGATCTTCCCGTTCTACGCGATGGTCGTGCTGTCCCTGAAGCCGTCCGCCGCGGTCGAGTTCCCCGGGAGTCTGCTGCCGTGGCCGCTGACCGGCGAGGCGTACGACTCGGTGCTCGGCTCGCAGGACGTGCCGCGCTGGCTGCTCAACACGCTGGTCTACTCCGTCGTCTCCGTGGTCGGCGTGCTGCTGCTCGCCTCGCTCGCGGGCTACGCGTTCGCCAAGAAGCGCTTCCCCGGGCGCGAGGCGATGTTCTGGTCGTTCCTGTCGATGGTGATGGTCCCCTACCACGTCACGATGATCCCGACCTTCGCGATGATCGCGAAGCTGGGCGGCGTCGACACGTACTGGGGACTCATCGTGCCGACCCTCGCCAACGCCCAGGCGGTCTTCCTGATGCGGCAGTTCATCCAGGGGCTGCCCGACGAGCTGTTCGAGGCGGCGCGGCTCGACGGGTGCAGCGAGTGGCAGGTGTTCCGCCGGATCGTGCTGCCGCTGCTGAAGCCGATCCTCGCCACGCTCGGCGTGTTCGTCTTCCTGTGGCACTGGAACGACTTCCTGTGGCCGCTCGTCATCGGCCAGTCCACCGACATGCGCACGCTCACCGTCGGCATCGCGTCGCTCCAGCAGCAGAACGTGCCGCTGAACGTCGTCCTGTCGGGTTCCGTCATCGCGTTCGTGCCCATCTTCGCCGCGTATCTGGTGGGCCAGCGCTACTTCACCGAGGGCGTCACGGCGTCCGGGATCAAGGGTTGAGTTCCACGATGTTCACAGATGAGGCGGCGCTGGAAGAGCGCCTGGCCACCCCCTCCCCCGCGCTCGTCGCGGACCTCGCCGGGCTGGACGGCGATCTGCTGGTGCTCGGCGCGGGCGGCAAGATGGGCCCGAGCCTGTGCCGGCTCGCGCGCCGCGCCCTCGACGCCGCGGGCCGTACCGACGTCGCCGTGCACGCGGTGTCGCGCTGGTCGGACCCGGCGGCGGCGCGGGCCCTGGAGGCCGACGGGGTCCGGACGGTCGCCTTCGACCTCATGGATCCGCACGCCGACCTGGGCACGCTGCCCGACGCGGGCAACGTCGTCTTCATGGTGGGCGCCAAGTTCGGCTCCGCCGGGGCGCCCTCGCACGCCTGGGCGGTGAACGCGGCCATGCCGGACCGCGTCGCGCGCCGCTGGCCGTCGGCCCGGATCGCCGCGTTCTCCACCGGCAACGTGTATCCGCTGGTGCCGGTGGGCTCGGGCGGCTGCACCGAGGACGACCCGGTCGGGCCGGTCGGCGAGTACGCCATGTCGTGCCTGGGCCGCGAGCGGATCTTCGGCCACGCCGCGCTCACCCGGGGCACGCCCGTCGCACTCATCCGCCTCAACTACGCGGTGGACCTGCGCTACGGAGTCCTCGCCGACATCGCCTCCAGGGTCCGCGCGGGCGAGCCGGTCGACGTCACGACCGGGCACGCCAACGTGGTCTGGCAGGGGTACGCCAACGAGGTCGCCCTGCGCGCACTGAGGCACGCGACGGACGGCGACGGCTTCACGGTGAACCTGACCGGCCCGGAGACGGCCTCGGTGCGGCGGCTCGCCCACCTGTTCGGCGCCGAGTTCGGCAAGGAGCCGTCCTTCGCCGGCACGGAGGCACCGACGGCGCTGCTGTCCGACGCCGGTCGCTGCCACGCCCTGTTCGGCTATCCGGACGTGCCGCTGCGCACGCTGGTGGGCTGGCAGGCCGACTGGCTGCGCCGGGGTCTGCCGCTGTCCGGCAAGCCCACCAAGTTCCAGGTCCGCGACGGAAGGTTCTGAACCGCACATGACCGCGCTCGAAGTGCTCTCCCAGGGCACCGTCATCCCCGCCCATCCGCTCGCCCTTGACGCCGACCGCAAGCTCGACGAACGGCGCCAGCGCGCCCTGACCCGCTACTACCTGGCGTCCGGCGCGGGCGGTGTCGCGGTGGCCGTGCACACCACCCAGTTCGAGATCCGCGAACCCCGGGTCGGCCTGCTGAAGCCGGTGCTCGAACTGGCCGCCGAGACCGTACGGGCCGAGGCGGACCGCCCCTTCGTGAAGGTGGCCGGGGCCTGCGGATACACGGCGCAGGCCGTCGCCGAGGCCGAGCTGGCGGCGTCGCTCGGCTACGACGCGGTGCTGCTGAGCCCCGCCGTGCCGGGCGCCGACGAGAAGGGCCTGCTGGAGCGGGCGCGCGCGGTCGGCGAGGTGTTGCCGGTCATCGGCTTCTACCTCCAGGAGGCCGTCGGCGGGCGCTACTTGTCGCCGTCGTTCTGGTCGGCGTTCGCGGACCTGCCGACGACGGCGGCCGTGAAGATCGCGCCCTTCGACCGGTACCGGACGGCCGATGTCGTCCGGGCGGTGGGCGCTGCCGACCGCGCGGCCGAGGTGGCGCTGTACACCGGCAACGACGACGACATCATCGGCGACCTGCTCACGCCGTACGAGACGGCGGGCGGGCGGCGCTGGTTCGCGGGCGGGCTGCTCGGCCAGTGGGCGGTGTGGACCCGGTCGGCGGCGACGCTCCTGGAGGACGTCCGGGCGGCGCGGGCCGGCGATCACGAGGCACTCCTGCGCTGCCTGACCCGGCGCCCCGAACTGACCGACGCCAACCAGGCCGTCTTCGACGTGCGCGGCGCGTTCCGCGGCTGCATCGCCGGAGTCCACGAAGTCCTGCGCCGACAGGGCCTGTTGGAGGGCATCTGGTGCCTGGACCCGGCGGAGACCCTGTCGCCGGGACAGGCCGACGAGCTGACCCGGGTGGCGGCCGCGTACCCGTGGCTGACGGACGACGCGTTCGTGAAGGAGCACCTGGATGACTGGCTCCGCTGAGCTGCCGAAGGTCGTGGTGAGCGTGCCGCCCAGCCTGCGGGAGGCGTTCTTCACCGCCGCGACCTGGCGGCGCCTCGCCACGGCGGCCGACCTGACCGTCCTCGACACGCACACCGACCGGGCGGCGCTGGCCGCGGCCCTGCCGGGCGCCCGCGCGCTGATCACGTCCTGGGGCACGCCACAGATCGACGCCGAACTGCTCTTCTGCGCAACCGAGTTGGAGCTGGTGGCGCACACCGGGTCGGCCGTCGCCCCGTACGTCACCGAGGAGGTGTTCCGGCGCGGGGTGCGCGTCACGCAGGCCGGGGACGAGATGGCGCGGCCCGTCGCCGAGGTCGCCCTCGCGTTCACGCTCGCCCTGCTGCACCGCACGCACCGCTTCGACCACGCGCTGCGCACCGGAGCTTCGTGGGAGACCGCGAGCCGGGCTCCGGACCGGCACGAGATTCACGGGAGCGCGATCGGGGTGATCGGCGCCTCCCGCACGGGCCGGGCGTACATCGCCCTCGCCCAGGCGCTGGGCGCGCGGGTCTCGGTCACGGACCCCTATCTGTCGCCGTCCGAGGCGGACCGGCTCGGCGTGCGGCTCCTGCCGCTGGACGAGCTGCTGACCGGCAGCAGGATCGTCGCCGTGCACGCCCCGGCCACCGAGGAGACCCGGCACGTGCTCGACGCGGAGCGGCTCGCGCTGCTGTCCGACGGTGCCGGTCTGGTGAACACGGCCCGCTCCTGGCTCGTCGACGAGTCCGCGCTCGCCGCCGAGCTGCGCACCGGCCGGATCGACGCCGCCGTCGACGTCTTCGACGCGGAGCCGCTGCCGGTCGGGCACGCCTTCCGCGCCCTGCCGAACGTTCTGCTCACCCCGCACACCGCCGCGGGCACCGTGGAGTGCCGCAACCGGCTCGGCGCGAGCTCCGTGACCGAGGTGCTGCGCCTGCTCGACGGGCTGCCCCCGCTGACGGCCGTGGGCGTCGAGGCGCTGGTACGGCTGCACTGAGCGACCGCCCGCAACACCCCTCATGACAGTACGAGTTGGAGAACACACCCCTCATGCGACTCATGCGCGTCGGCCGACCGGGCCGCGAACGGCCCGTCCTCGCCGCTCCCGACGGCCGTCACCACGATCTGTCGTCCGTGACGGACGACATCGACGGCACGTTCCTCGCCGCTCTCGCGGAGCGGCCCGGACTCGTGCCGCCCGCGGCGGAACTGCCCGAGGTCGACGTCACCGGTCAGCGCGTGGGCCCGCCCGTGGCCCGGCCGTCGGCGGTGCTGTGCATCGGCCAGAACTACGCGGCGCACGCCGCCGAGTCGGGCGCCGAGCCGCCCGAGCGGCCGATCCTCTTCTACAAGTCGCCGAACACGGTCGTCGGCCCGTACGACGACGTGCTGATCCCGCGCGGCGGGGAGAAGACCGACTGGGAGGTCGAACTGGCCGTCGTCATCGGCCGCCGCGCCGCCTACCTGGACTCGCCGGAGGAGGCGCTCACGCACGTCGCCGGGTACGCGGTCAGCAACGACGTGTCCGAGCGCGCCTTCCAGCTGGAGGTGTCGGGCGGCCAGTGGTCCAAGGGGAAGAGCTGCGCCACGTTCAACCCGCTCGGCCCGGTCCTGGTGACCGCGGACGAGGTCGGCGACCCGCAGGGGCTGCGGCTGCGCTCGTGGGTCAACGGTGAGCCGCGGCAGGACTCGATGACCGCCGACATGATCTTCTCGGTCGGCGAGATCGTGCACCACCTGTCGCAGTACCTGGTCCTGGAGCCGGGCGATGTCGTCAACACCGGCACACCGCAGGGCGTGGCCCTGTCGGGCCGCTTCCCCTACCTGCGCGACGGCGACGTGATGGAGATGGAGATCGCCGGGCTCGGCCGGCAGCGTTCGGCCTGCCGGCCGGCCTGAGCGGAAGCGCGTACGGCCTACAGATCCAGGTCGCGGGCGACGATCTCCTTCATGATCTCCGTGGTGCCGCCGTAGATGGTGGTGATGCGCGAGTCGAGGTAGGCGTGGGCGATCGGGTATTCGAGCATGTAGCCGTAGGCGCCGTGCAGTTGGAGACAGCGTCCGACGATGTCGACGTAGGCTTCCGTGGCCCAGAACTTCGCGGCGGCGGCATCCACGGCGCTCAGGGTGCCGCGGGAGTGCCGGGCGAGCAGGTCGTCGATGTAGGTGCGGCCGACGCGGGCGGTGGTGACCATGTCGGCCAGTTCGAAGCGGGTGTTCTGGAAGGAGCCGATGCTCCGGCCGAACGCCTTGCGCTCCCGCACGTAGTCGACGGTCCGCTCCAGGACGCCCTCGATGGACGCCATGGCGTTGGCGGCGATCGAGATCCGCTCCTGGGGAAGATTGCGCATCAGGGCGTGGAAGCCGGAGCCCTCGGCGCCGAGCAGGTGGGCGGCCGGGACGCGGACGTCCTGGAAGAACAGTTCGCTGGTGTCCTGGGCGTGCAGGCCGACCTTCTTCAGGTTGCGTCCGCGGGAGAAGCCGGGCCGGTCCGCCTCGACGACGAGCAGGCTCAGGCCGCCGTGCCGGTCGGGCCCGGTGCGGACGGCGGTGACCACCAGGTCGGCGTTCTGACCGTTGGAGATGAAGACCTTGCTGCCGTTGACGACGTAGTCGTCGCCGTCGCGGACGGCGGTGGTGGCGATGCCGGCCAGGTCGCTGCCGGTGCCGGGTTCGGTCATCGCGACGGCGACGACGAGCCGTCCGGCGGCGATGCCGGGCAGCCAGCGGGCCTTCTGCTCGTCGTCGGTGAGGTCGGTGAAGTAGGGCACGACGATGTCGTTGGAGAGCCCCACCGCGGCGAGACCGTCCGCGGCGGGGTGGCGGGAGAACTCCTCGCCGATCACCGCGTTGAAGCGGAAGTCGGTGATCCCGCCGCCGCCGTACTCCTCGGGGATGTTGAAGCCGAGGAGTCCGGCCCGGGCGGCCTCCGCGAAGAGGTCCCGGTCGACCTTGCCCGCCTCCCGCCAGCGCTCGGCGTGCGGCGCGGCGTGCTTGTCGGCGAACGCGCGGACGGTCTTCCGCAGCAGTTCGTGGTCCTCCTCGTAGAGCGAGCGCTCCCCGATCACAGGACTGGCCATCAGATCTCCGATCCGGACTGGTTGCGTACGGGCGGCCGGCCCCCAGCACCTTCTCGACGGGGCCGGGAACCCAGGACCGTCGCGACGTCCCGCGGACCGCCGCTCATCGCGCACCGAGCCGGCGCAGCAGGGCCAGTTGTCCGTTGGTGCGGCGGACGAAGTTCCGCACGGCGTCCTCCCCGGGGCGGGGCGGTCCGAGCGGCAGGAGCCGCTGGGTCGCGACGGTCTGGGTCTCGGTGTACTTGCGGATGCCCTCGGCGCCGTGCCGGCGGCCGAGTCCGCTGTCGCCCATGCCGCCCATCCCGGCCTCGACGCTGCCGGCCGCGGCGGCGGCGCCGTCGTTGATGTTCACCGCCCCGGCGCGGATCCGCGCGGCCATCCGGGCCGCCTCGCGGGTGTCCTGCGACCAGATCGACGCCGAGAGGCCGTAGCTCCCCTGGTTGGCGAGCCCCACGGCTTCGCTGTCCGAGCCGACGGCGTAGAGCGAGATCACCGGTCCGAAGGTCTCCTGTCCGCACACGGACATCTCCTGGGTGACGCCTTCGAGGACCGTCGGTTCGTAGAAGAGCGGGCCGATGTCGGGGCGGGCCCGGCCGCCCGTCAGGACCGTCGCGCCCTTCGCCACCGCCTCGTCGACCTGGGCCGTGACGGCCGCGAGCCGCGCGGCCGAGGTCAGTGACCCGATGTCCGCCGAGTAGTCGTAGGCGGGTCCGAGCCGCAACGCCCGGGTGGCCCGGACGAGTTCGGCGCGGAAGGCGTCGTGGACCTTCTCGTGCACATAGACGCGTTCGACGTGGATGCACATCTGTCCGGTGTTGGCGAAGGCGGCGGTCACCGTCCCGGCCGCGGCGGCGGCGATGTCGGCGTCCTCGCGGACGATCAGCGGGTTCTTGCCGCCGAGTTCGAGGGAGGCACCGACCAGCCGGCGCGCGGCCCGCTCCGCGACGGTGCGGCCGGTGCCGGTCGAGCCGGTGAAGCAGACGAAGTCCACGGCGTCGGTCAGCGCGGTGCCCACCGCGGCCCCGGGCCCGGCCACGATCTGCCACAGCCCGGCGGGCAGTCCGGCCTCCGCCATCAGGTCACGGGTCCACAGCAGGGTCAGCGGGGTCTGCTCGTCGGCTTTGGAGACCACGGCGTTCCCGGCGAGGAGGGCGGGCAGCACGTCGCCGACACCGAGGTAGAGGGGGTAGTTCCACGGGGAGACGATGCCGACGACGCCCTTGGGTACGCGTACCTCCCTGACCCGTGTCAGGCCCGGGACCATCCCGCGCACCCGGCGCGGCGCCAGGTAGTGCCGGGCGCGCCGTGCGTAGTGCCGGGCGATCGCGGCGACCTGCGCCACCTCCTGCCAGGCGTGGAAGCGCGCCTTGCCGGTCTCCCACTGGATCAGGTCGAGCACCTGGTCCTGGCGGCGCAGCAGCAGATCGTGGAAGGCGAGGACGGTGTCGCGGCGGTGGGCCGGCGCCGATCGCGCCCAGTCCGGCCGGGCGGCCCGGGCCCCGGCCACGGCCGTCTCCACGTCGTACGGGGTGCACGCGGGCACGGCCGCGGTCGGCGTCAGGTCGAACGGCGCGAGCGCGGTCAGCGGCTCGGCGGCGCCGGGTGCCGCCGCGTCCCGGCTCACCCGCCCGCACCACCGTGCGATCAGCTCGTCCGTCACCCACGGCGGCCGGGCGCTCGCCGGGCCCGGGCGCGGGCCTTCGGACGGGAGGCCGTCGGGTGCCGGGATCTCGTCCTGCTCCGTGGTCATGCGCGCTCCTCGGTCGTGGTCCGAGCCGGCGACGGCCCCTGTCCTTCGCTCGCGTCGCTGCCCTTGTCGACCCCGGCGCGCCTCGCTATGTTAATCAAAAATCACATCCTGGAACAAGCTCCCGAGCATGGCCGACAGCGCCAACTCCGAGCATTTCAAGGCGAGATGAGCCGTACGCCCTACCAGGAAAGCGAGCAAGTAAATGAGCAATCTCAGCCGCAGAAGGGTCCTGTCGCTCGGGGCCGCGCTGGGCCTCGTGAGCGCGACGGGCACCACCGGCGCCTGGGCGTGGTCCCCGGCGGGTTCGGTCGCCGGCAGCGGTACGGGCACCGATCCGGAGTACGTGTGGGACGACGAGGTGGACGGCCTGCTGGCCTCGCTCATCGACAGCGGCGGGGTTCCGGCGGTCAACAGCGCGATGGCGTCGTGGGTGAACAACAACGACCCGCTGCCCGGCGGCCTCCCGGCCGACCTCACCGCCCACCTCCAGCGGGTCAACCGGCTGCCCTCCTGGGCGGATCCCGCGAAGCTGGCCCGCGCCGCCGACTTCAACCGGCGCAAGGACACGTACCTCTTCGTGCTCTACGGCCTGGGCAGCGGCATCATGAGCACGGTGATCCCGCGCGAGGCCAGGAGCGTCTACTGGTCGGCGGGCGGCGCGAACATGAAGGACCGCGCGGCCAAGACGTTCACGTTCGGCTACGACCTGGCGCAGCTCAAGGGGTTCGAGCCGACGGGCCAGTTCATCGTGACGGCGAACAAGACCCGTCTGGTGCACGCAGGGGTGCGTCATCTGCTGCCGCGGTCGCCGCACTGGAGCGCGGGCGCGGACCAGAAGATCCCGATCAGCAACGCGGACATCCTGGTCACGTTCCACAGCCTCGGCACGTACGTGCGCCGGAAGCTGCTCGACTGGAAGGTCCCGTTCTCAGCGGCGGACCAGGAGGCGTTCCTGCACAGCTGGCAGGTCGCCCTGCATCTGCTGGGCGTGCAGGACCAGTACATCCCGAAGACGTGGGCCGACGCGGAGGCGCAGTCGGGTCAGGTGCTCACGCCGATCCTCGCCCCGACGACGGAGGGCATCGAACTGGCGGAGGACCTGCTCGGGCTGACAGCCCAGGTGGACCTGGGGGTCACGCGCGGTTTCCTCAACGAGTTCGTCCGCTACGTCCTGAGCGACGGGGTCGGCGACTGGCTGGGCCTGAAGCGTGACTACGCATCGGCGGCGCTGATCCGCACCGTGTGGCCGGCGTTCATCCTGTTCCGCGAGGGACTGTCGCCGATCGCGCCCGCCGCCTTCTACGTGTTCGACCAGTTCGTGCGCGCGCTGGCCATGGCGTTCCTGAACAACGGCGCCTCGGGCACGACCACGCCCATCGTGATCCCCACGGGCAACCGGCCGTCCTGAGAGCCGTCGGGCCCGCGCTCCGGGACCGCCCCGGCCCGGCCTCAGAGTCCCAGCGCACCCACGACCAGGGCGGTCACGGCCGCGCGGGCCTCGGGGCCGTCGCGCCAGCGCAGGCTCCGCCCGGCCTCGACCACCACGCCGAACCCGGCGTGCACCAGCACCCGGGCCTGGCGCGGGTCGAGCTCCGGGCGGGACAGGCGCAACTGCTGCTCCCACACGGCGATGTGCTCGCGCTGCGCCTGCACCAGGGGGCGCTGGAGGTCGGCCGGGAGGCCGGCGAACTCCGCCTCGGCGACGCTGGTGAGCGCGGTGTGCTCGAAGCTGTAGGCCACGTAGGTCGCCGCCAGCGCGCGGACGGCCTCGCACGGCCCCGCCACCTCGTGCAGGCTCCGGTCCACGGCCTGGGCCAGCAGCCCGGCCGCCTGCAGGCACGCGGCGGCGAGGATGTCGACCTTGCCCGGGTAGTGGCGGTACAGCGCGGACGGGGCGAGGCCGACCGCCCGGGCGATCTGGCCGTTCGTGACGGCGGCGAACCCGTCGCGGGCGAACAGCGGGACGGCCGCCGCGAGAATCTCCCCGCGCCGCGAGCGGGGCACCGGCAGGGCGGGCAGTTCGACGGAGGGCCCGCTCCCGGCGGCTCCGGCGGGGTCGGTTCCGGTCACCCGCAGGGCACAGTCCACCAGCAGTTCCTCGACGCGGCGCTGGGCGATGGAGGTGTGGTGCATCGTGAGGGAGCCGATGGCGCCGAGCGCCGCCACCACCCGCAACTGCTCCTTCGGCAGCGGGTGTTCGCGCCGTACCGCCTCGGCCACCCGCCCGACGACGTGCGCGAACTTCGCCCGCAGGAGCCGGCGGTCCTCGCGGTGGAGGTACCTGGCCTCCCAGCGGTACACGCCGCCCGAGGCGCGGTGCGCGACGGTGACCCGGACCAGTGCGGCGAACACCTCCGCCGGGTCTGCCTGCGGCGGCAGTTCGTCGAGCGCGGCGACGAGCCGGTCCGCCATGGCGTGCGCACACTCGGCGAACAGCGCGTACTTGTTGGGGAAATGCCGGTACAGGGCGGCGGCGGTGATGCCGACGCGGGCGGCGATCTCCTCCATGGACGCCGCGTGGTAGCCGCGCTCGCTGAAGAGCCGGCCGGCCGCCTCGACGATGAGCTGTCTGCGGTTGCGGGGCCGGACGGCCGAGGTCGATCCGACCGTCATGACCGGCCGGACGACTGCGGATACGGGGGCATGGGACCCAGTCAACCACACGCCGGGCGGCACCCGTCGCGATGTGATTTCCCATTAACAAAATGGTTCACGAGCCTTCTCCGCGAGCCGTGTCGACCGGCACAATGCGGCAGCGGCCACCCGATCGCCACGACCCCGAGGAGTCGCCCCATGCCGACCGCCACGGCTCCCGCCTGGTCCTTCCGGCACCACTGGATGTCCCAGGCGGCCACTCACGCGATGATGCGCCCCGACAAGCCCGCGCTGCGCTTCCTCGGACGGACGACGACCTGGGCCGAACTCTCCGGGCGCTCGCTGCGGCTGGCGTCCGCGCTCGCCGGGCGGGGGATCGCCGAGGGCGACCGCGTGGTCCTCCTCACGCTGAACCACCCGTGGTTCGTGGAGAGCGTGTTCGCGGCGAACAGTCTCGGCGCCATGGCCGTCCCGCTCAGCTTCCGGCTCGCCCCGCTGGAGCTCGACGACATCCTCGCCGACTGCACGCCCGCGGCCGTCGTCGTCGACGCCCGGCTGCTGCCGCTGCTCGACGCGGCGCCGAACGCCGCGTCGATCGGCACCGTCGTCGTCATCGGCGACCTCCCCGACGACGCTGCGGCCCGGGGCCGGCTCGCGTACGAGGACGTCCTCGCCGCCCACGAGCCGATGGAGCTGCCCGACATCAGCGAGGACGCGACCGCGCTGATCATGTACACCTCGGGCACCACCGGCCGCCCCAAGGGGGTGCTGCTCTCCCATCGCAACATGCAGGTGCAGGCACTCACCTGCATCCGCGCCATGGAGATCTTCGACGACTCCGACATCGGTTTCCTGACGGCCCCCTTCTTCCACATCGCGGGCCTCGGCTCGATGGTGGCGAACTTCGTGGTCGGCAGCACCGTCGTGATCCATCCGCTGGGCGCCTTCGACCCGCAGGCGGTGCTCGACGCCTATGAACGCGAGGGCGCCACGGTCGTGTTCAACGTTCCGCAGCAGTGGGACCTCCTCTGCGCCCAGCCCGGCATCGAGAAGCGGGACCTGAAGCTGCGGATCATCAGCTGGGGGGCCGCCCCCGCGAGCGACGCGACGCTGCGCGCGATGGCCGAGAGGTTCCCCGGCGCCCTCAACGTGGCCGTCTTCGGCCAGACCGAGACCTCGCCGATCACCTGTGTGCTGCGCGGGGAGGACTCGCTGCGCAAGCTGGGCTCGGTCGGCCGGCCGATCCCGAACATCCAGTACCGCGTCGTCGACGCCGACATGAACGACGTGCCCGCCGGTGAGATCGGCGAGATCGTCTACCGCGGGCCCTCCGTGACCCGGGGGTACTGGAACAAGCCGCGCGAGACGGCGGAGGCCTTCGACGGCGGCTGGTTCCACTCCGGTGACCTCGTCACCCAGGACGACGAGGGCTTCGTGTGGGTGGTCGACCGCAAGAAGGACATGATCATCAGCGGTGGCGAGAACATCTACTGCGCCGAGCTGGAGAACGCCGTCGCCGCGCACCCGGCCGTGCGCGAGGTCGCGGTCATCGGCCGGCCCGACGAGCGCTGGGGCCAGGTACCGGTCGCCTACGTCACCGTGGCCCCGGGGGCCGGTCTGTCGCTGGACGGCCTGACGGACTTCCTCGACGGGCGGCTCGCCTCCTTCAAGCGTCCCAAGGACCTGGTCGTCCTCGCCGAACTGCCGCGGAACGCGGGCGGCAAGGTGGTCAAGCCGCTGCTGCGGTCCCGGGACGCGGCTCGCTGAACCGGGTGCCGCCGCGCCCTCGCCCCGCCCGCCGTCCTGAGGTAGGAACAGCGGGACACGAGGGCGCCGGCCGCAGCCGTCCGGGGCCGTGACCGAAGGAGACACCGCCGTGGCCCTGGGAGTAGCAGTCATCGGAACCGGCAAGATGGGTGCCGATCACGTCCGCCGGATCGACACGGCGATCAGCGGGGCGCGGGTGGTGGCCGTCGCCGATGTGGAGGTGGAGCGCGCCAAGAAGCTCGCCGCGGACCTCGACGGCTGCACCGCGCACGACGACGCGGCCTCCGCGCTGGCGGCGCCCGGCGTGGACGCGGTGCTCATCGCCTCCCCCGGACCGGCCCACGAGGAGGCGCTGGCCCAGGCACTCGCCCTCGATCTGCCGGTGCTGTGCGAGAAGCCCCTGGCAGCGGACGCGGCGAGCGCGTACCGGATCGTCGAGGCGGAGCGGCGCCTCGGACACCGCCGGATCCAGGTCGGCTTCATGCGCCGGTTCGACGCCGAGTACCAGCAGTTGAAGGCGGCGCTCGACGCCGGCGGGCTCGGCCGTCCGCTGATGCTGCACCAGCGGCACCGCAACACCGCGACCCCCGGCCACTTCACCGAGCGCATGATGATCACCGACTCGGCGGCGCACGAGATGGACGTCACCCGCTGGCTCACCGGCCACGAGATCGCGGCCGTGCAGGTCGTCAAGCCCGCTCCCCTGCCCACCTCGATGAACGGCGTGCCCGACCCGCAGCTGGTGATCCTGGAGACGACGGGCGGCGTGATCGCGGACGTGGAGCTGTACCGCAACGCGGGCTTCGGCGACCAGGTGCAGTGCGAGGCGGTCTGTGAGCTCGGCACGGCGCGGATCGGCGACGGCCACGCCATGGTCGTCCAGGCGGCGGGCCGCTGGGGCGGCGCCATCCCCCAGGACTACCTCACCCGGTTCCGGGCCGCCTACGAACGCGAGGTGCAGGCCTGGGTGGACGCGACGCGCGCGGGCCGGGTCGTCGGCCCGTCCTCCTGGGACGGTTACGCGGCGGCGGCCGCCTGCGAGGCGGGCGTGACGGCCCAGGCGACCGGGGTCCGCAAGGTCGTGGACCTCGCCGACGACGAACCCTTCTGAGCCGGCCGGACGGGCCGCCGAGCGCCGTTCACGGGCAGGGCGGCGGCCCGTCCGGTCGCCGGACCCGCTGGACCACCGCCCGGCCCGCCCCGGCGCCCTACCCCTTCCGACCCGGTGTCATCGCGCGAGCGCGCCCATCGGGTCCCAGGCAGGAAGGACGATCGGCGGTTCGGCGAGGGCGTCGGCCAACTCGGGCGGCAGCGCGGAGCGACGCACCGCGACCTCGAAGACGTGCTCGCCGAACCAGGAGTCGTTCATCGTCCAGAAGCCCTTGTCGGCCTTCTCGCCGCCCCAGCTGTTCTCGACGCGCCAGCGGCGCGGCGCGCCGTCCACCACGTCGACGCCGGTGAAGAGCATCGCGTGCGTCATCTGCGTCTCGTGGTGGAGCAGCCGCTCCGCCTTGTCCATCGTCAACGGAGCGTCGTAGACGGCCTCGTAGTCGTACAGCTCGGCGTCCCAGAGCCCGAGGTCGGCGCGCATCATCCGGCCGACGTCGCAGCCGAACCAGACGGGCTCGCCGCCCACGACGGCGTCCATGGTGAGCCGCTTGAGGAGGTCCATCTCCACGTTCAGGTAGACCACGGGCGGGGCCTCGACGATGTTCCCGAGGTGCTCGACGGTGAAGGTCCGGCCGGCCGGGCTCGACTCCCGCGGGTCGTGCACGAGGCACACGTACTCGTCGAGGGGTATGCGGACGTACGCGGCGGCGAACTCGGCCGGGGTCAGCCAGCCTTCGCGGTGGAACTCCTGGTCCTTGTCCCGCCATTGCCACAGGAACCGCTGCGGGGGCGTGCCGAGGTGGATGCTGAGCACGCGGTGCACGGCGGCGAGCACCTCGGCCTTGTGCTCGCGCTGCGCCTCCGTCCCGTCGGCGGCCAGTCGGCGCAGGTCACGGGCGCCGCGCCGCAGGAGGCTCTTCAGGGCCCGGTTCATGGGCCCGGTGGCGGACGAACTCTCCGTCTCCGGCATGGCCGTCTTCGGTACGAGTCCGTGTTTGGCGACCAGCGCCACGAACATGTTCCACTGTCCGCCGTCGCTGATGGGGTCGCCGAGCAGATGGGCCACCGTCCGGTCGTCGACGTCGGCGCCGGACGTCTCGATCATGGACTCCAGGAAGTAGTTCGCCCGCTCGAACTTGTCCCACCAGAGGACGTAGTTCTGGGAGAACTCGAAGTCCTTCACGCCGAGTTCGCGCGCGGCGCCGACGCGGAGCAGGTTGAGCCCGGCGAACATCCAACAGCGTCCGCTGCGCTTCTGGTTGGTGACCTTCCAGTCGTCGAGGTGGTGGGAGACCGAGTGGTCGGCGGCGGTCACGATCCGCCGGTCGAGGGCGATGTCGTCCACGGGTGTCTGGGTCACGGCGTTCTGCATCAGCCGGTTCGCCGGCCGGGAGGCGAACTCCTTCTCGAACATCTCGATCCGTGCCGGGGTGAGGCCTCGGTCGGCGGCCTGGGGGGAGTCAGAATTTCCGAGCGTCACGGTGATCCGCTTCCAGTTCTCTTGTCGGCCCGTCGTCATGGGCCTTGTACAGGCAGGAGGGGGAACGCGGTTTCACCGTTCCACGGCTTTTGTGCCGCAGTCAACGGCGTTCAGGCTCCGTTCGCGTCGAGCCATTCGCTGACGACCTGGTCGGTGTGCGCGCCGAGGGCCGGGCTCGGTGCCGTCGGGGCCGTGGCCGTCTCCTGCCCGCCGGGGCCGAAGTGGGCGGGCTGACGGAGGTAGGGGGTACGGCCGAGCACGGGATGGTCGAACTCGCCGATCAGGCCGCGCTGCTGGATCTGCTCGCTGTCGATCGCCTGGGCGAGGTCCTGGATCGGGGCGGCCGGCACACCCTCCGCCTGAGCCAGCTTCAGCGCCTCCTCGGTGGTGAGCCCACCCGACCACTCCTCGGTGATCCGGCGCACCTCGTCCCGGTTGCGGGTGCGGGCGGTGTCGTCGTGGAAGTGGGGATCCGCGGGCAGGTCGGGCCGGCCGACGAGCCGCGCGAACCGGGCGAACACGCCGTCCGACGCGACGGCGACGGCCAGCAGTCCGTCGGCGGTGCGGTAGGTGTCGAACGGGGTGGAGACCGGATGCCGGTTGCCCACCCGGCCGGGCAGGCTGCCGGTCGCGGTGAGCAGGCTCATCGCCGTCACCTGAAGCGAGACCAGCGAGTCGAGCATGGCGACGTCGACGTGCCGGCCGCGGCCGGTGCGCTCCCGGTCGAAGAGGGCGGCGCCGACCGCCCAGGAGGCGAAGAGCCCGGCGATCAGGTCGCCGACGGACTCGCCCACCCTGGTCGGCGGCCCGTCGGGGGTGCCGGTGCCGGCCATGAGCCCCGACATGGCCTGGACGATCAGGTCGTAGGCGGGGTGGGCGCGCATCGGGCCGCTCTGCCCGAAGCCGGAGATGCTCGCGTAGACCAGGCGCGGGTTGACGGCGGCGAGCGTGGCGTGGTCGATGCCGAGGCGTTCGGCGACGCCGGGGCGGTAGTTCTCGACGAGGACGTCGGCGCGCTCGGCCAGCCGCAGCAGGGTCGCGTGGTCGTCGGGGTTCTTGAGGTCGAGCACGATGCTGCGCTTGCCCCGGTTGAGCTGGGCGAAGTACACGCTCTCGCCGTCCCGGAAGGGGCCGAGGTGGCGGGCGTCGTCGCCGGCCGGCGGTTCGACCTTGACGACGTCCGCGCCGAGGTCGGCCAGCAGGGAGGTGCAGTACGGGCCGGCCAGTACCCGGCTGAGGTCGAGCACCCGCAGGCCCTGGAGGACAGTCATCGTGTTGCGCCTTTCCGTTCGTGGGACCGCGGGTGGTGACGGCCCGCGGCCACCGGAACGTATGCGGGCGCGGTCCGGGGCGTCGACGTGCGTCTGCACGAAGCGAGGGCCGATCCTCGTGCACGCGCACCTTGGCGCGGGGCGGTGCGGTGCGCGGCAATGGACCGGCCTTGACGGACGCACCACGAAGGAGCACGGCATGACGCCGTTTCTGCTGCCCCCGATGTACGACGAGTTCCGCGCCGCGGCCCGCGCCTTCGCCGAGAAGGAGCTGGCTCCCCGGGCGGCGGAGACCGACGAGCGGGCCGAGTTCCCGCACGACAACTACCGGCGGCTCGTGGCCGCGGGCCTGCACGCCCCGGGTGTCCCCGAGGAGTTCGGGGGCGACGGGATGGACGCCATCGCGGCGGCCGTCGCCGTGGAGGAGGTGGCGCGGGCCTGCGCGTCCTCGTCGACGGTCCAGACGTCCAACAAGCTGGGTGTCACACCGCTGCTGCTGGCCGGTACGCCGGAACAGCGCGG
The DNA here is from genome assembly GCF_040297005.1 of Streptomyces sp. NPDC001904. Classification (NCBI taxonomy): domain Bacteria; kingdom Bacillati; phylum Actinomycetota; class Actinomycetes; order Kitasatosporales; family Streptomycetaceae; genus Streptomyces; species Streptomyces sp. NPDC001904. Next base: position 166,510 of record NZ_JBEOYI010000006.1, read on the forward strand.
CCGCTATCTGCCGGAGGTCGCCTCGGGCGAGGCGCTGATGGCCTACGCGATCAGTGAGCGGGAGGCGGGCAGCGACGTCGGCGCGATGCGCTGCCGGGCCGCCGCGGACGGGGACGGCTGGGTGCTGGACGGGGTGAAGACGTGGATCACCTCGGCGGGCGTCGCCAGGTATCTGATCGTGTTCGCGGTCACCGATCCGGAGGCGGGCTCGCGCGGCATCTCGGCGTTCGTCGTGCACGCGGACGACGCCGGGATCTCGTACGGCGAGCCGGAACGGAAGATGGGGCTGAAGGGGTCGGTCACCCGCGAGGTGTACTTCGACGGCTGCCGGATCCCCGGCGACCGGCTGCTCGGCGAGCGCGGCAAGGGGCTGCGGCTGGCGCTGGGGACGCTGGACCACACCCGGGTCTCGGTCGGCGCGCAGGCGCTGGGCATCGCGCAGGGCGCCCTCGATCTGGCCACCGGCTACGTGCGGGAACGCCGTCAATTCGGGCAGGCCCTCGCCGACTTCCAGGGCGTGCAGTTCATGCTCGCCGACATGGCGATGAAAGTGGAGTCGGCCCGGCAGATGGTGTACGCGGCGGCCGCCCGCAGCAGCGTGAACGCCGACGACCTGACGTACTTCGGCGCGGCCGCGAAGTGTCTGGCCTCCGACACCGCCATGGCGGTCACCACCGACGCGGTGCAGTTGCTCGGCGGCTACGGCTACACCAAGGACTTCCCGGCCGAGCGGATGATGCGCGACGCGAAGATCACGCAGATCTACGAGGGCACCAACCAGATCCAGCGGATCGTGGTCTCGCGCACGCTGCTGCGCTGACCCCGCGTCAGCCCGCCGCCGGGTCCGCGTCGAGGGCGGTCAGGGCCAGCCACAGTTCGAGCCGGTCGGTCAGCCGGTCGAGATCGCGGCCGGTGAGCTGTTCGATCAGCTGGAGCCGGTAGCGCAGGCTGTTGCGGTGCAGGGTGAGCGCCGCGGCGGTGGCGGCGGAGGCGCAGTCGTGGGCGAGGTAGGTCCGCAGGGTGGTGAGGAGGTCGGCGTGCTGGGCCTCGTCGTGCCGCAGGAGCGGGGCGAGCACGCCGGTTCCGAGCTCGCGCAGCGGCAGGTCCAGATTGCCCAGCAGCAGGCCCGTGAGGCTGAGCGGTGCGGCCCGGTGCACTCCGGGGCCGGTCCGGGCGGCCTGGCGGGCCTCGAAGTAGCCGAGCCGCAGCCCGGCCACTCCGCGGCGGGGTTCGCCGACCCCGACGCGGACCCCCGGGTCCAGCAGTCTCAGGTGACCGGCGACGGTCCGCGCGGCGGCCTCGGCGTCGACGCCGTCCGGGACGACGACCGTCACGGTGTCGTCGATGAGGGCGGTGGGCAGTCGGTCGCCCTCGCGTTCGAGGAGCGGGCCGAGGGTCCAGGGCAGGCTGCGCAGCCGGGTGGGGTCGCCGTCGACGCGGGCCACCACGACCGCGTGCGGCCCGTCGACGGCCAGGTGGTGGGCGGCGAGCCTCCGGCGGGCGTCGGCGTCCGGGATCGTGCGGTGCAGTACGTCCTCGAGGAGCTGGCCGAGCAGTTCCCGGCGGCCGGTCAGCACGGCCTGGTGCCGGGCGACTTCCAGGCCGAGGATGCTCGTCGCGAACGACAGCAGGTCGCCGCGCGGGGTGGCCCGGCGGGTGCAGAGCAGGGCGACGGGCACTCCGTCGACCTCGATCGGCACGGACGCGCCGGGGCCCGCGCCCGCCGGGTCGCCGACCGGCCGGGCGGACGAGGCGGGGTGGCGGGCCAGGACGCTGCCGTCCGGCTCCACCACGGCGACCGGGCCGGCATCGAGCTGCCGGTACAGCCTGCGGAGCAGTCCGCGCAGCCCGTGCCCGGAGAGCAGCTCCCGCATCAGCTCGTCCTGCAGCGCGGAGGCGGCGCGCACGGCGTCGTACTGCTCGGCGAACGTCTGCTCGGCGACCCAGTGGCTGATCTGGGCGAACGGCACCTCGACCGGTGACTGCAGCAGCGCGAGGCCGACCCGTTCGGCGGTCTCCACGACGACCGTCGGCACGCTCTGGTGCACGAGCCCCGTGCCGACGCAGAGCGCGGCGACGGGCAGCTCCGCGAGTCTGCCGAGCAGGCCGATCCAGTCGGCTTCGGCCCGGTCCAGCAGGCCGGTGGTCATCACCAGCTCACCACCGCGCAGGAAGGGCAGCGGGTCGGGCAGTTCCGTGGTGGACACCCAGCGGATCCGCCGCTCGCTGTCGGCGCAGTGGCTGGTCAGCGCGGTGAGCCGGAGGGCGGGCTGGGCCACGAGGTCGGGTACGGAGACGGCCATCAGCCGATTGTGCAACAGCGGGCCGGCCCAGCCCGCGCCGGGACGGGCGTTCGCACCGTGGGTGAGGCGCGGCCCTCGGCGGCCGGGTGGTCGAGGGGCGTTCCGCGGGAAGGGCCCGAACGGTTCGTCCGGGCCCTCCGGTGTACGGGTGTGCGGGTCAGACGCGGTCGGCCGCGATCAGGACGTACTGGAAGGAGCCGTCCTCGTAGGACTTGATGAACGCCTCCTCGATCCCGGTGACCAGCGACGAGGTGGCGCGCAGCTTCCAGTAGGGCAGGGTGTCGGGGGTGAGGTCGATGACGGCCTGCGGGACCAGGCGGTTGTCGGCCATGGCGCGCAGGTATTCGCGGCGCGAGTGGATGTTGCACTCGAAGTGGGCGTTGATCTGGGAGACCCACTTGGAGGGCTGGCCGTAGCGCGGGTTCCAGCAGCCGGTGATGGTGACGTAGCGCCCGCCGACCTTCAGGACGCGGGAGTGCTCCGCGAAGAGGTCGTGCAGGTCGACGTACATGCTCGACTCGTTGTTCCAGGAGCCCGCGATCTGACCGGTGTCGAAGGGGGTGGCGAGCATGTTGCAGACGCGCGCCCGCACCCGGTCCTGGATGCCGAGTTCGGCGGCGCGGCCGTTGGCGAACTCGGCCTGCTTCGCGGAGAGGGTGACGCCCTCGACGGAGCAGCCGAAGCGCTGGTTGGCCATGACCATCGAGCCGCCGCGGCCGCAGCCGGCGTCCATCAGGGTGTCGTCGGCGCCGATGTCGCCGAGGTGCTTCAGGAGGAGGTCGGCCTGGGCCGATTCCAGGCGGTGGAGTTCGGCGACGAGCTTCTGCTCGCTCGCCGGGTCGCCGTCGGCGCCGAGGGCCGAGTGGTCGACGTCCCCGATGCCGTAGTGGTGGTGGTAGAGACCGTCGACGTCACCGAGCCGCAGGTTCACGGGCCGGGCTTCGCCGTCCCAGTAGCGGGCGATGTCCCCCTGGTAGGGCGTGGCCGGGTTGGGGACGTGCACGGTGCGGCCGGTGGAGGGGACGGTGAGTTCGGTGCTGAGCACAGATGGGTCCAATCTCTTACCAGAAGTCGGGCAGGCTGTAGCGGTAGGTGTTGTTCTGGTGCCAGTGGTGGTTGCCGTCGACCCACGCGGCGACGCCGCGCAAGAAGCGTTGGACGCTCGGCAGGGGCATGTCGGCGGCCAGGTCGGCGGCCGCGGTCTCGAAGTCGCGCATGAGGTCGTTGTGGACCTCGACCGATTTCAGGTAGGCGTCCCGGTCGGAGAGGCCCTCCCGTTCCGCGATGACGACCGGCAGGTTCAGGTGCGTTCCGGGGGCGTCGAGTTCCTTCGTGTACGAGTAGAGGTCGTTGACGATCGTCGTCGCGTTCCCGGCGAGGGCGATGACCTTCTGCATGGCCGGTCGGGCGTGCAGGTCCGCCGGCAGTTCGTAGCCGCCGACGGTGTCGGTGATGGTGGGGCAGGGACGGAAGTTGTTGAACTGACGCATCGCCAGGTACTCCCACACCTCCGGCACCCGCTCCTCCTGGGCCCAGGCGGCCTCGGCGAGGTAGCCGAGGTGCAGCCGGGCCATGTCGTGCCGGTAGCGGTCGGTCTGGGAGGCGCTGCCCGCCTGGACGAAGTACTCCATGGCGGAGCGGTAGGCCCGTCGCGGGGCGTCCGCGTGCAGCGACTTCGCCCAGTCGGGCTGGTACTCCTGTGTCGTGTACAGGGGGTCGAGGGCGGTGTGGGCGAGGAGCAGGCGTTCACCGAGTCCGACGGGCGAGCCGCCGTGGTCCTCGCAGTAGCAGTCGTCCACCGCGTTCTCCGCCACCATGAGGCGGGTGGCGATCATCAGGTGGTCGACGGTGGGTGCATCGGGGTGGCAGCCGACCATGTAGCTGCCCACGGAGAAGCCGTCGAACTCCTCGGCCCAGTCGTCGGGGAAGAGGGAGACCTCGTCCAGCGCCCAGGCCCTGATCCTGCGGCTGACCTCCTCGACGCGTACGGGATCGGGCTCGGCGATCGGGTGGTGGTAGAGGCCGGGGATCGGCGTGCCCGTCGCGGCCTGCGGCGTCGGCTCCGGCGCCCCGTCCGGCAGGCTCAGCCGCAGACCGGCCGTGCCGATGCCGGTGGGACCGCTCAGGATCCGTGTCAGGTCGATGTCCGGCGACGGGACGTCGACGGGTGCAGGGTCAGAAGGCGGCGGGGCGCCGAGGGCCGTGCCGATGTCGCGCGCGCGGGTCGCGGCGTCGGCCAGGATCTGCGCTCCGTAGCGGGAGGCGGCTTCCGGCAGGCTGGACTGCGGAGGTGTCTGCTCAGGCGGTGGCATCCATGGCTCCTTGGGGGCTCCTTGCGTTCCGGGGCACCGGTCGTTCCGCCGCTACCTGGGCCAGCGCGAGATCTGCACGTTCTCCAGGACGCCGACGGCGTCCGGCACGAGGATGGCGGCCGAGTAGTAAGTGCTGACGAGGTACGAGGTGATGGCCTTGTCGTCGACGCCCATGAACCGGACCGAGAGCCCTGGTTCGTACTCGTCGGGCAGTCCGGTCTGCCGCAGTCCGACGACGCCCTGTTCCTCCACGCCGGTCCGCATGATGAGGATCGAGCTGGTCCGCTCCTTGGTGATGGGGATCTTGTCGCAGGGCAGGATCGGGACCCCGCGCCAGGTGAGGATCTGCTCGCCCTGGAGCTCCGTGGTCTCCGGGTAGAGCCCGCGCGCGTTGAACTCGCGGCCGATCGCCGCGATCGTGCGGGGATGGGCGAGGTAGAACTTCGACCCGCGGCGGCGGCAGAGCAACGAGTCCAGGTCGTCCGGCGTCGGCGGTCCGGCGTGCGTCTGGATGCGCTGCTTGAAGTCGGCGTTGTGCAGCAGTCCGAACTCGCGGTTGTTGATGAGTTCGTGTTCCTGGCGCTCGCGCAACGCCTCGATGGTGAGACGGAGTTGCTCCTCGGTCTGGTTCAGCGGCTGGTTGTAGAGGTCGGCGACCCGGGTGTTGACGCGCAGGATGGTCTGGGCGACCGAGAGTTCGTACTCGCGCGGCTGTGCCTCGTAGTCGACGAACGCGCCGGGCAGCTCGTGCTCGCCCCGGTGGCCGGCCGACATCGCGATCTCCGCCTCGCCGCGATGGTTCTGGCGCTGCCGCCCCCGCGAGAGGAACGCGTCGACGTGGTCGCGCAGGTTCGGTGCGGTGGCCAGGACGGAGGCGAAGTCGGCGCGCGACAGGGTGAGCAGGGTGCCGGAGGTCTCGGCGACCGCGGTCTGCTCCCACCGGGCGTCCTCGTCCAGCAGGGCCTCGTCCCCGAACCGGTCCCCGTCGGCGAGGACGTCGAGGGTGACGTCGGCGCCGAACTCCCCCTCGGCGAGCTGGCTGATCCGTCCGTGGGCGATCAGGTGGAGCCGGTCCGCCGGAGTCCCGCGCTCGACCAGCGTCTCGCCGTCCCGGAAGTCGCGCTGGACGCACCGCTCGGCGAGGGCCGTCAGCACGTCGACGTCGTCGAAGCCGCGCAGCGGGGCCAGTTCACCGAGCTCGCGCGGGATGACGCGGACGCGGGATCCGTCCTGGACGAACTCGACGCTGCCGTCACCGACGGTGTAGGTCAGGCGGCGGTTCACCCGGTAGGTCCCGCCCGTGGTCTCCACCCAGGGCAGCATCCGCAGCAGCCAGCGGGAGCTGATCTCCTGCATCTGCGGCGCCGACTTGGTCGTGGTGGAGAGGTTGCGGGCGGCCGCCGTGCCCAGACTGGTCTGCCGGGGCGGTTCCGGCCGAGCCTCCGGGATCGAGTCAACAGTCAACGGGAAGCTCTCCAGGTTCAGAGGTGCAGGAATGCGGGATCAAATACCGTCACTCGGCGAGGAGTTGCGGCCGGTCGATCCGGAACGCAGCTGAACGGTAAAGGCCTCCGCGGACGCGGATCCAGGAGAAGCGGGTGACATTAACTCGATCCGATGATCGCGGCCGGGTGAGGTTTGCGCCCCGCCCGACCTGCGCAGCGGCATCGCCTCATGGCGTGGGGGCGGCGAACCGGTCAGGCCCTACTACGTCACACCGGACGCGGAGCGAGCGCCCGCACCAGGGCGCCGACCAGCGCGTCCACCAGTGTCCCGTCGGGGTCGCGGTGCGGGTTGACCTCGGTGACGACCAGGGTCGCCAGCGATGGGGCGGAGGCGAACTCCGCGAGGCAGTCGAAGGCCACCCCGACCGGCAGGCCTTCGTTGAAGTGCGGGAAGTCGGCGAGCGGGAAGTCCACCGAGTCGATCACGTCGACGTCGAAGTGCAGGACGAACCGGTCGCACCCGGACGCGAGCTCCTGCCGGCACGCGCGCGCCTCGGCGACCGGATCGACGCCCGGCGCGGTGATCTCGGTGCAGGACCGGGCCCGCAGCCCGAACGCGGCGAGCCGCTCCCGTCCCGCGGGGCCCAGCTCCGCCGGCTCGTAGCCGAACGCCGCGATCGCCGAGGCCGGCATCAGTGGGGTGCGCGGCCCCAGGTCCCGCAGCTCCGGCGCGCCGTCGCCCAGCAGATGGGACAGCACCATGGTGTCGAGGATCCCGGAGCGGCTGGTGTCGGGCACCGACAGGTCGAGGTCCCCGTCGAAGTAGAGCAGTCCCGTGTCGGGACGGCGGGCGACGTGGGCGGCGAGCACGCCCAGCGTAATCGTGCAGTCGCCGCCCACCACCAGCGGAGTCGCGCCGGAGTCGAGGATCGCCCCGACCCGGTCGGCCACCGAGCGGGCCACCTCGACCACCCGCGGCAGGTTCTGCCGGTCCCGGCGCTCGGGGTCGGTCCTGAACGGCACGACGGGGAGGTCGCCGTGGTCCGTGATCTTCACGCCGGCCGCCCGCAGCCGGTCCACGAGGCCGGCGGAGCGCAGTGCCGCCGGGGCCTTCTCCTGGCCCGGCCCGTGCGTCCCCGCGCAGGACGGCACACCCAGCAGCGCGAATTCCGCGGTCATGGCCCGCCCCCAGTCGACTCGGGTGTGCGGGGCCGATGGTAGTGGGCACGTCGGGCCGACGACAGATCACGGCCCGGCCGGGCCCAGCGGCATCACGAACCGTTCTTGCACGCGCACCGTCCTGGAAGCACATGATGTCAGCGCCGATACGGACCGCCGCCCCGACGGTACGGATGGGGGGACCGTGGGCAGCACGTCCGGGGACCGGGCCGTCCGGCCGAGCCGTCCGCCGCACCGATCTGGAGGCCCTCGCATGACCGAAACGACCGACCGCGCCGCCGCGTTGCCGCTCGACGGCATCACCGTCGTCAGCGTCGAGCAGGCCGTGGCGGCGCCGTTCGCCACCCGTCAGCTGGCCGATCTGGGGGCCCGCGTGATCAAGATCGAGCGCCCGGACGGCGGCGACTTCGCCCGGCGCTACGACACGACGGTGGGCGGCGAGTCCAGCTACTTCGTGTGGCTCAACCGGTCCAAGGAGTCCCTGACGCTGGACGTGAAGTCCGCCGAGGGGCGGGCGATCCTCGACGAACTCCTGTCCGGCGCGGACGTCTTCGTCCAGAACCTCGGCCCCGGCGCGGCCGCCCGGCTCGGTCTCGATCCGCGGACCCTGGCCGAGCGCCATCCGTCGCTGATCGCCTGCACGGTCTCGGGCTGGGGCACGTCGGGGCCGTGGGCCGACCGCAAGGCGTACGACCTGCTGGTGCAGTGCCAGACCGGCCTCGTCTCGCTGACCGGCACACCCGACGGCACCGCCCGGGTCGGGGTGTCGGTCGCCGACATCGCCGCGGGCATGTACGCCTACACCGGCATCCTGACCGCCCTGTTCACCCGGGCCACCACGGGGGTGGCGCGCTCCGTGGAGGTGTCCCTCTTCGAGGCGCTCGCGGAGTGGATGAGCCAGCCCGCGTACTACACCCGGTACGGGGGCACGCAGCCGCCGCGCATCGGCACGCAGCACGCCACCATCGCCCCGTACGGCGCCTACACCGCGGCCGACGGCAAGCAGGTGCTCTTCTCCATCCAGAACGAGCGCGAGTGGGCCGCGCTGTGCGCACACTTCCTGCAGCGACCGGAGTTGACCACCGACCCGAGGTTCGCCACCGGCTCGGACCGGGTGGCCCACCGGGAGGAACTGAACGCGATCGTGGCCGCGCGGTTCAGCCGCTCCGGAAGCGACGACGTGGCCAAGGCGCTGGACGAGGCGGGCATCGCCAACTCGGGTGTGAACGACGTCGCCGAGTTCCTCGGTCACCCGGTTCTCGCGGGCCGGGAACGCTGGGTGGACGTCGCCACTCCCGGCGGCGTCGTGCAGGCCCTGCGTCCGCCGGCGGACCTGGCCGGCCTCGACGCCCGGATGGAACCGGTGCCCGCGCTGGGCGCGCACACCGAACGCATCCTGACCGCCCAGGGCCGCACGCCCGCCGAGATCGCCCGTCTGCGGGCGGACGGCGTCGTCTGACACCGCGTCACCCCACATCCGGGCACCACGCGAAACGACCGAGGAGGTTCCCGTGAGCACCCTGGACGCCCTGTCGTCCGACGAACGGTTCGTCGTGAAGACCGTGCACGACTTCGTGAACAAGGAGGTGAAGCCGGTCGCCCAGGAGCTCGACCACGCCGACGCCTACCCCGAAGCCCTCATCGAGCGGATGAAGGAACTCGGCATCTTCGGTCTCGCCGTCCCCGAGGAGTACGGCGGCACCCCCGTCTCCATGCCGTGCTACGTCCTGGTCACCGAGGAGCTGGCGCGCGGCTGGATGAGCCTGGCCGGCGCGATGGGCGGTCACACGGTCGTCGCCAAACTGCTGCTGATGTTCGGCACCGAGGAGCAGAAGGAGCGCCGGCTGCCCCGGATGGCCACCGGCGAGGTGCGCGCCACGATGGCGCTGACCGAGCCGGGCGGCGGCTCCGACCTCCAGGCGATGCGGACGGTGGCGCGCAGGGACGCCGACGGCTACGTCGTGAACGGGGCGAAGACCTGGATCACCAACTCCCGGCGCTCGCGGTTGATCGCGCTGCTGTGCAAGACGGATCCGGAGGCGATCCCCGCGCACCGGGGCATCTCGATCCTCCTGGTCGAACACGGCCCGGGGCTGACGGTCTCCCGCGATCTGCCCAAGCTGGGGTACAAGGGTGTCGAGAGCTGCGAGCTGTCGTTCGAGGACCACCGGGTCCCGGCCGACGCCGTCCTCGGCGGCGTGGAGGGCAAGGGCTTCGCCCAGATGATGAAGGGCCTGGAGACCGGGCGCATCCAGGTGGCCTCGCGCGCCCTGGGCGTCGGGCGGGCCGCCCTGGAGGACTCCCTCGCCTACGCGCAGCAGCGCGAGTCGTTCGGCAGGCCGATCTGGAAGCATCAGTCGATCGGCAATTATCTGGCGGACATGGCCACGTCGCTCATGGCCGCCCGCCAGCTGACGCTGCACGCCGCCCGCGAGTACGACGCCGGCCGGCGCGTGGACATGGAGGCCGGGATGGCGAAGCTGTTCGCCTCCGAGACGGCGATGCAGATCGCGCTCAACGCCGTCCGGATCCACGGGGGTTACGGCTACTCCACGGAGTTCGACGTCGAGCGCTACTTCCGGGACGCCCCGCTGATGATCGTCGGAGAAGGCACGAACGAGATCCAGCGGAACGTGATCGCGACCCAGTTGGTGAAGCGGGGTGGACTCGACGCGTGACCGGCACGTCGGCGACCACGGCGCCGCCCGCCACACCGGGACGGTCGGCGCCGGGACCCGCGCGCTGTCCGCAGAGCGAGGCCGTCAGCCACTGAGCGCGGCGGCCCCTGTGAAGAACCTGCGTCCGGCTTCCCCGTACACGACCATCGTCTGCGGAGCCGTTGCGCCGGGACCCCGTGCAGTGGCTCGGCCGCTTCGCCGCCGTTCGCGGAGAACGGCGGCGGGCGTGTCCCGGACGGTTCGACGGCGCCTCGAGGAGGAGCTGCTAGCGTCCGGGCTCGTGAGCGACAGCGTGTACGTGGGCAATGCGGGCAAGGACGCGGCACTGGACCGGGGATGGATCCTCGGTCACTTCAAGGACGCCGGGGATCCGCGCCACAGCGAGGACGTGGAGATCAAGTGGGGCGTCCACCCTCCCGGCGACGAGCGGGCCCAATGGGTACGGGGTGAGGAGCGCACCGCTCTCCTGGTCCTCGTCAGCGGCCGCTTCCGCGTCGAACTCCCGGGCCGCAGTGTCCTGTTGGAGGAACAGGGTGACTACGTCGTGTGGGGGCACGGAGTCGACCACTCGTGGTTCGCGGAGGAGGAGTCGGTGGTGCTGACCGTGCGGTGGCCCTCCGTGCCCGGGTACGCGGTGCCGGACACGGCGGGCGAGGACGTGGCGTAGCCGCCCGGTCAGGCGTTGAGCACCCCCGCGCCGAGCAGCGCGAACACCAGGGCGCCGACCACGATCCGGTAGATGACGAACGCGTTGAAGGAGTGCTTGGCCACGAACTTGAGGAGCCAGGCGATGGACGCGTAGGCGACGACGAAGGACACCAGGGTGCCGACGATCAGTGGCGCGGCGTCCACTCCGCCGCCCACCGCGTCCTTCAGTTCGTACAGGCCCGCGCCGGTCAGGGCCGGCAGGCCGAGGAAGAAGGAGAGCCGGGTGGCGGCGACCCGGTCCAGGTCGAGCATCAGCGCCGTCGACATGGTCGCGCCGGAGCGGGAGAAGCCGGGGAAGAGCAGGGCGAGAATCTGCGAGCAGCCGACCAGCATCGCGTCCTTGAAGGTGGTGTCCTCCTCGCCGCGCCGGTGGCTGCCCATCCGGTCGGCGGCCCACATCACGCCGCTGCCGACGATCAGCGAGCCCGCCACGACCCACAGCGAGGCCAGCGGCCCTTCGATGAGGGGCTTCGCGGCGAGGCCGACGACGACGATGGGGATGGTGGCGTAGATGACCCACCAGGTGAACTTGTAGTCGTGGCTCGTGCGCTGGGAGGGGTCGGCCAGTCCGCGTCCCCAGGCGGTGACGAAGCGCAGGATGTCGCGGAAGAAGTAGACGAGGACGGCGGCGATGGCACCGACCTGGATGACGGCCGTGAAGGCGACGACGGCCTTGTCGTCCACCGGGATGTCCATCAGCCCTTCGGCGATCTTCAGATGGCCGGTGGAGGACACGGGCAGGAACTCGGTCACACCCTCGACCACTCCGAGAACAACGGCCTGACCGATTCCGATGGTGCTCAATTCAGCCGTCCTTAGGGGGAGACGTCGGGTGCGGTGCCCGGCGGGGCTTCACCGGTAGATCCTCGCGCAGCGGCCGGGTCCGTCGGGTAGGAATCAGGGAAGAATCGCGGGGTGCGCACCCGTGGGCGCTCGCCCTGGGGGCCGAACATGACCAGGTACTCGACCGGCCCGCCGGGGCCGGCGTTCGCCACGCCGTGCGGGGTGCGGGTGTCGAACTCGACGATGTCCCCGGCGGTCAGGACGAGGGTCCGGTCGCCGAGCGCGATCCGCAGCCGCCCGTACAGGACGCACAGCCACTCGTGACCCTCGTGGGAGACCTGCCGGGGCCGCGCGGGGGATCCTTCGACGGCGGGCAGGACGTGCTTGTGGGCGTGCAGACCGCCCACGTACCGCGTGAGCGGCAGCACCGCCTTGTCGTCGCCGAAGCTCAGCGGCCTCGGCGGGCGCGGCTCGGGGGCGGGTGCGGTCCCGGCCAGTTCGTCCAGGGAGGTGCCGTACTCCTTCGCCAGCCGCAGCACCGTCTCCAGGGTGGGCCTGCGCCGGCCGGTCTCGATCCGCGACAGCGTGCTCACCGCGACACCGGTCGCACGGCTGACGTCGGTGAGGGTGACGCCGCGCTGCTCGCGGGCGGCCCGCAGCCGGGTCCCCATCGCCGCCAAGGTGTCGTGCACATCGTCGACCGCCACCGTGCCCGCTCCTTCCGACCGTGCCGCTCCACCGCCCTGTCCTGCGATTTTGCCAGAATGTCAACGGAGATCGCGTGAGGCCGGCGCCGCGCCGCATGATCGACGGGTAGCCGCGTCGTCCGTGCATCGAGGAGCAGCCCATGCAGTCCGAGCCGTCCCCCGCCCTCCGCCTCAGCCACCGCATCGTCGAAGCCCCGGCCGGGCGCCTGCACCTGGTCGAGCAGGGCGCGGGCCCGCTGGTCCTGCTGGTGCACGGCTTCCCCGAGTCCTGGTACTCCTGGCGCCGCCAGCTCCCGGCCCTCGCCGCGGCCGGGTACCGGGCGGTGGCCGTCGACGTACGCGGCTACGGCCGTTCCTCCGGGCCCGCGGGGACCGACGCCTACCGGATGCTCGACCTGGTGGCGGACAACGTCACCGTCGTCCGCGCCCTGGGCGAGGAGACGGCGGTGGTCGTCGGCCACGACTGGGGCTCCACCATCGCCGCGACCTCGGCACTGCTCCATCCCGAGGTCTTCCGCGCGGTCGGCCTGCTGAGCGTCCCCTACGCGCCGCCCGGCGGTCCCCGCCCGACCGACGTCTTCAGCCGGATCGGCGGCCCCGAGCAGGAGTTCTACGTCTCCTACTTCCAGGAGCCCGGCCGCGCCGAGGCAGAGATCGAGCCCGACGTCCGCGGCTGGCTCGCCGGTTTCTACGCGGCGCTGTCCGCCGACACCATGCCCGCCCGGGACGAGCCCGACCCGCACTTCGTGACCCGGCGCGGTGGCCGGTTGCGCGACCGCTTCCCCTCGGCCGGGACCCTCCCGTCCTGGCTGACCGAGGCCGATCTCGACTTCTACGCCGGGGAGTTCGAGCGCACCGGCATGACCGGCGCGCTCAACCGCTACCGCGCCATGGACCGCGACTGGGAGGACCTCGCCCCGTACCGGGGAGCCCCGGTCGAGCAGCCGTCCCTGTTCATCGGCGGGACCCTCGACGCCTCCACGACCTGGATGTCCGACGCCATCGACGCCTTCCCCACCGCCCTCCCCGCCCTGTCGGCCTCCCACCTCCTGGAGGACTGCGGCCACTGGGTCCAGCAGGAACGCCCCGCGGAGGTCAACCGCCTGCTGGTCGACTGGCTCGCCACCCTCCGGGCCTGAACTCCCCCGCCGTCAGCGACTCCGGCCGCGCGAAGCGGCCGCCGGGCGGAGCAGTACCGGGCGGAGGCGGTGGTAACCGCGTACCGAGACCGGGCGGAGGACCTTCAGTTCGTACGCGTCCTGGCCGGACAGCTCCCCGGCCAGTGCGGTGTTCACGAGGACCGTGTCGGGGCGGGCCACCGCGGTCAGGCGGGCCGCTATGTTGACCGCGGCTCCGTAGACGTCGCCGAACCGGCCGATGACGGGTCCGTGGGCCAGTCCGGTGCGTACGTGCGGGAGGCGTTTCTCCCCTTCCGCACGGGCCGTGAGCTCCAGGGCGATGTCCGCCGCCGTGGACGCCGACTCGCACACGAAGAGCACCTCGTCGCCGATGGTCTTCACCACCCGGCCCCTGCCCTCGGCGACCACGTCCCCGGTCAGGCTCTCGAACCGGTCGAGGACCTTGACGAGTTCGGTGCTGTCGAGGCCGCGCGTCATCCGCGTGTAGCCGACCATGTCGGTGAACCCGACGGCCAGGTCCTGTACGTGCAGTCCCTCCCCCGGCGGGACCGTCCCGTCGGGCGGCGGGACGGCTCCTGGCGTCTCCTTCCGCGCCGCGTCCGCCTGCGCGGTCGCGATGACCTGTCCGGTGTACGCCGCGAAGTGCCGCCTCCAGACGTGCTGTTGGAGGAGTTCCATCTCGGCGAGCAGGACCGCGGCCTTGCTCGCCAGTTCCGTCTGCGTCAGCGGCGTCTCGCGGCCCCGGTTCAGCCACGCCCACAGCGTGTGGACCTGCCATTCGGCGAGCCGGGAGAGGTGGTGGCCGAGGGCGCGGGCCATCAGCGCCTCGCTCTCCTCGGTGATGATCCCCGCCGCGATCAGCCGCTCCCCCGCCCGCAGCGCGTCGACGTCACCGTCGGTGAACGCCCGCACGTCGTCCTCGACCAGCGGGAAGCCGAGCGCCCGCCAGATCTGCGCGGTGCGCTCCGGGCCCACCCCCGTCCGCTCACCGATGTCGTGCCGCGTCCAGTGGCGGCCGCCGCCGAGCAGTACGTCCTCGATGGTCCGCCGCAGCGCCTCGGCGCCGTCCGGCGACACCGGTTCGCCGGACGCGGGCCGGTCCGCGCTCACGTGGTGTGCACGATCAGCACGTCGAGGCCGGCCTTGCGGGCGATGTCGGCGGGTACGGAGCCGAGGAGACGCCCCGCGAGCGAGCGCAGCCCCTTGTTGCCGACCACCAGAAGGTCCACGGCGTTCTCCTGGGCGGTCCGCACGAGGGCGGCGACGGGCTCCCCCTCCACGGCGAGGGACCGCACGTCCTCCGCGCCGTGCGCCCGGGCGCGCTCCCGCGCCGTACGCAGGGTGTCCTCGGCGGGCGCCGAGCCGACCACCTGATACCCCTCCGCCCCCAACTGATCCTGGGCGCGCGCGAGTTCGGTGCCCTGCATGGGCAAGTACGCGCAGACGACGAGAAGTTCCGCCCCACAGACGGCAGCCAGCCCGGCCGCCCCCTCGACCGCCGCATAGGACGACTCCGAGCCGTCCGTTCCGACCATGACCGTACGGTAGGCCCCCACAGCAAGCTCCTTACTCCCAAGTAAACTTACTTGGGAGTAAAATAGAGCGAGGATCAACGGAGAGGCAAGGGGCCGACCGCCCGCATCGCCCCCAGAACGACGTCAGGGCCGGTCTCGGATTTCTCCGAAACCGGCCCTGAACTGCGACTGTCTCCAGTCGGGACGACAGGATTTGAACCTGCGACCCCTTGACCCCCAGTCAAGTGCGCTACCAAGCTGCGCCACGTCCCGATGTCGATCGCCTTCCGACCCGCTGTTTCCGGGCCCTTCCGGCGGCGACAGGAAGAACATTACCCCAAGCTCACGGGTGGTTTGAAACCGGTTCCGCGGGCTCTGGGCCCGGTGGGCGAGAATCGGGGCATGAGCACCGATCGCAGTGCGGGCCGGGACCGCGACGACGAGGGCCGCGCGCGTAACGCGCGGCCCCGTGATGGGCTGGGGCGGCCGCTCCCTTACAGGTCCCCGGGTGTCGCCCGGCAGCCGGAGGGTGTGGTGCGCACGGCCGAGGAGACCGTCGCCGAGGCACAGGCGCTGCTCGACGCCGGGCGGCCCTTCCATGCGCACGAGGTCTTCGAGGACGCGTGGAAGGCGGCGCCCCGGGAGCAGCGCGAGCTGTGGCGCGGGCTCGCCCAGGCGGCCGTGGGGCTGACGCACGCGGCGCGGGGCAACGCGACGGGCGGGGCCCGGCTGCTGCGCAGGGGCGCGGACGCGGTGGACGCCTGGCCGGGGGACGCGCCGGCCCGGCTGGACGTGCCCGGGGTCGTGTTCTGGGCCCGGTCCCTGGCCGACCGGGTGGCGCGGGAGGGGCGTCCGGTGGACGCGGCGTCCTGCGCGCCCCGGCTCGTCGGGGGCCGGTAGCCCCGCGGAGCGGTCCGTCACCGGTCCGGCCCCCACCCGCATGCGGCCCCGACACGCCGATGTGACTCTGCCAGAGTGACCACCACCACGGCTGAAGCCGCCACCCCGGCCCCACCGGTACTGGACAAGCGTCGCCGGAACGTCGTCTTCGTGACGATCATGCTCGGCATGCTGCTCGCGGCGCTGGACCAGACGATCGTCGGCACGGCCCTGCCGACGATCGTCTCGGATCTGGGCGGCGCGGCGCACATGTCGTGGGTGGTCACCTCCTATCTCCTCGCGGAGACGGTCGCCACGGTCCTGGTCGGCAAGTTCGGTGACCTGTTCGGCCGCAAGGTCGTCTTCCAGGTGTCCGCGATCGTCTTCATCACGGGCTCGTTCCTGTGCGGCCTCGCCACGAACATGTCGCTGCTCATCACCTGGCGGGCGATGCAGGGCATCGGCGCCGGCGGCCTCATGGTCACGGCGATGGCGCTGATCGCGGACGTCATCCCGCTGCGCGAGCGCGGCAAGTACCAGGGCGCGATCGGTGCCGTGTTCGGCGTGTCGACGGTCATCGGCCCCCTGCTCGGCGGTCTGTTCACGGACCATCTGACCTGGCGCTGGGCGTTCTACGTGAACGTACCGATCGCGATCGTGGTGGTCATCGCGGCGGCCCGCACCATCCCGGTGGTGAAGTCGGCGGCGCGGCCGGTCATCGACTATCTCGGCATCGCACTGGTCGCGGTCGGGGCGAGCGCCCTGATCCTGGCGACGAGTTGGGGCGGCAACGAGTACGCGTGGGGCTCGGGCGTCATCATCGGCCTGTTCGCGGGCGGCCTCCTGGCGCTCGGCCTGTTCTGCTGGGCGGAGACCCGGGCGTCCGAACCGATGCTGCCGATGCGGCTGTTCGCGAACCCGGTCTTCACGGTCTGCTCCATCCTGAGCTTCATCGTGGGCTTCGCGATGCTGGGCGCGCTGACGTTCCTGCCGACGTATCTGCAGTACGTGGACGGGGACTCGGCCACGATCTCCGGCGTGCGCACGCTGCCGATGGTGATCGGTCTGCTGATCGCGTCGATCTTCTCCGGCAACGTCGTCAGCAAGACCGGCAAGTACCGGATCTTCCCGATCATCGGCTCGCTCGTCATGGGCTTCGGCCTGTACCTCCTGTCCCTGATGGGACCGTCGTCCTCGGCCTGGATGGAGTCGCTCTACATGTTCGTGCTCGGTCTCGGGATCGGGCTGTCCATGCAGGTGCTCACCATCGCCGTGCAGAACACCGTCGAGTACGCGGATCTGGGCACGGCCACGTCCGGGGTGACCTTCTTCCGTACGCTCGGCAGCTCCTTCGGGACCGCGGTGTTCGGCACGATCTACGCCAACACCCTCAAGCCGAACCTGTCCGACGGCGTCGAGCAGGCGGCGCGGGCCGGTACCGGCATCGATCCGGCGGCGCTCGCCAAGGCCGCGCAGAGCCCGGAGGGGCTGCACGCGCTGCCGGCCGGGGCGCGCGAGCCCATCGCGCAGGCGTACGCGGACTCCCTGCACACGGTGTTCCTCTGGACGGTGCCGGTGGCGGTCGTCGGGTTCGTGGTGGCGCTCTTCCTCAAGCAGGTGCAGCTGCGCGACACCGCGCGGGCCGGTTCGACGGACATGGGCGAGGGCTTCGCCCAGCCGTCGACCGGTGATCCGTCCCACCTGCTGGAGCGGGCCGTGGGCAACATCGTGAAGTCCTCGGACCTGCAGACCGCGCGGCGGATCCTCGACTCCTCCGACAGCCGTCTGGACATCGCCGGGTCGTGGGCCGTGATGCAGGTGGAGTTCTATACGCGGATGGTCGGACACGCCTCCCTCGGAATGATCGCGGCGCGGCGCAGGGTGCCGCCCGAGGTGCTGGTGCCGGTGTTCCAGCGGATGGTCGACGAGGGCTATCTGACGCGTACGGGGTCGTACTTCTCGCACACCGCCGCGGGACGGCGGGAGGCCGATGTGCTCAACCGGGCCTGGGGCGAGTGGCTGGGCAAGCAGGTCGAGGCCGACCTCGGGCGCCCGCCGGGCGCGGACCTGCGCGCCGCGGTCGACTCGATCGCCAAGCGGCTGCTCGCCGAGGATCTCGCGCAGGGGCTGCCGCACCAGCCGACGGCCGACCGTTCCGCGGCGGCCTCCTGACCCGGCCCGGCACGTTCAGCGCAGGAGCAGTTGCAGACCGCCGAGCACGGTCGCCGCGATCACCAGCTGTTCGAAGAGCCGCTGGTTGATGCGGTTCACGGCCACCTTGCCGATGAGCGCACCCGGTACGACGAAGGCGACGAGCGCCGCGTCAAGGAGCAGCGAGCGGCCGTCGATGAGGCCCAGGCCCACGCTGAAGGGCACCTTCGCGGAGTTCACGATGAGGAAGAACCACGCGGAGGTGCCGAGGAAGCCCAGCTTCTTGAACCCGGCGGAGAGCAGGTACATCGACATCACCGGGCCGCCCGCGTTGGCGACCATCGTGGTGAAGCCGCCGAGCACCCCGTACGAGCCCGCCTTGACGCGGGCCGCGCGGGTCGGGTTCCGCTCCGCCCCGGGCGCCTCGGTCCGGCGGCGCCGCCAGACGGTGACGCCGGCCATCACGAGCAGGATGACGCCGATGGAGCCGCGGACGAGTCCGTCACCGGCGAACGCGAGGAAGGCGGTGCCGACCACCACGCCGCCCGCCACGGCCGGGAAGAGGCGCCACAGGGTCGGCCAGTGGGCGTGCCGGCGGTAGGTCAGCACGGCGAGGACGTCGCCGAAGATGAGGATCGGCAGCAGCACGCCGGTGGAGGCACGGGCGGGCAGGATCGCGGCGAACACGGCGAGGCTGACGGTGTTGGCCCCGCTGACGGCGGTCTTGGAGAAGCCCACCAGGAGGGCCGCGGCGGCCAGCGCCGCGAACCCCCACGGGGTGACGCCGAACATCTCGTGCATGTGCTCCATCTCCGCCCGTACGGGGTCCCCGCCTGCCGCGCACCCCGGGACACTTTCGCACTACACACGTTCGACGCAGACGGAGACCCGGCGAGGCTTTGCATAACCATGAGTGGTGATGCATACTCTTCCTATGTCCAAGGTCCTCACTTCCCTTCCCGCCGGCGAGCGCGTCGGCATCGCCTTCTCGGGCGGCCTCGACACCTCCGTCGCGGTCGCGTGGATGCGCGACAAGGGCGCCGTCCCGTGCACCTACACCGCGAACATCGGCCAGTACGACGAGCCCGACATCGACTCGGTGCCCGGTCGCGCCCAGGCCTACGGCGCCGAGATCGCCCGCCTGGTCGACTGCCGCGAGGCGCTGGTCGAGGAGGGCCTGGCCGCGCTGACCTGCGGTGCGTTCCACATCCGCTCGGGCGGTCGCGCGTACTTCAACACGACGCCGCTGGGCCGCGCGGTCACCGGCACGCTCCTGGTGCGGGCGATGCTCGAGGACAACGTGCAGATCTGGGGCGACGGCTCCACCTTCAAGGGCAACGACATCGAGCGGTTCTACCGCTACGGCCTGCTCGCCAACCCGAACCTGCGGATCTACAAGCCGTGGCTCGACGCGGACTTCGTGACCGAGCTGGGCGGCCGCCAGGAGATGTCGGAGTGGCTCGTCGAGCACGGGCTGCCCTACCGGGACTCCGCCGAGAAGGCGTACTCCACCGACGCCAACATCTGGGGCGCCACCCACGAGGCCAAGGTCCTGGAGCACCTCAACACGGGCGTCGAGACCGTCGAGCCGATCATGGGCGTGAAGTTCTGGGACCCGTCGGTGGAGATCCCCACCGAGGACGTCACCATCGGCTTCGAGCAGGGCCGCCCGGTCACGATCAACGGCAAGGACTTCGCCTCCGCCGTCGATCTGGTGATGGAGGCCAACGCCATCGGCGGCCGCCACGGCCTGGGCATGTCCGACCAGATCGAGAACCGGATCATCGAGGCCAAGAGCCGCGGCATCTACGAGGCTCCGGGCATGGCGCTGCTGCACGCCGCCTACGAGCGGCTCGTGAACGCCATCCACAACGAGGACACCCTCGCGCAGTACCACATCGAGGGCCGTCGTCTGGGCCGTCTGATGTACGAGGGCCGCTGGCTGGACCCGCAGGCCCTGATGATCCGCGAGTCGCTGCAGCGCTGGGTCGGCGCCGCGGTCACCGGTGAGGTCACGCTGCGGCTGCGGCGCGGCGAGGACTACTCGATCCTCGACACGACGGGCCCGGCGTTCAGCTACCACCCGGACAAGCTCTCCATGGAGCGCACCGAGGACTCGGCGTTCGGTCCTGTCGACCGGATCGGCCAGCTCACCATGCGCAACCTGGACATCGCCGACTCGCGCGCCAAGCTGGAGCAGTACGCGGGCCTCGGGCTGCTCGGTTCCGGCGACTCGGCGCTCGGCGCCGGGCTCATCGGGGCGCTGCCGGAGGGCGGGGCCCAGGCCATCGCCTCCCGCGGTGAGGTGTCCGGGGAGGACGAGGCTCTGGACCGGGCCGCGATGGAGTTCGGCACCGACTGACGACTCCGTCGGTTCAGCAGGGAGGACCGGGTCGGCGCTGGGAGGCGTCGGGCCGGTCCTCTTTTGTGCGCTGCGTTGTCGGGTGCGGGTGCGTGGGGGTTCTCGCGCCGTTCCCCGCGCCCCTTACGGGGCTCTACTTGCCGTACGTCGAGCGGAGTTCGCGCTTCAGGATCTTCATGCTCGGGCCCAGGGGGAGCTGGTCCGTGAACTCGATGCGGCGGGGGTACTTGTGCTTGCCGAGGTGGGACTTGGACCAGTCGGTGACGGCTGCGGCGTCCAGGGTCTCGCCCGGCTTGGGGACGATCACGGCGCAGATCTCCTCGCCGTGGACGTCGTCGGGCAGGCCGATCACGGCGGCGTGGCCGATGCCGGGGTGGCGCATCAGGACCTCCTCGACCTCGCGCGGGTACACGTTGTAGCCGCCGCGGATGATGATGTCCTTCTTGCGGTCGACGATGCGCAGATAGCCGTCGGCGTCCTTGGTGCCGAGGTCTCCGGTGCGGAACCATCCGTCGACCAGGGCTTCCGCGGTGGCCTCGGGGCGGCCCAGGTAGCCGGTGAAGACGCAGTGGCCGCGGACGACGACCTCGCCGAGCTCGCCGGCGGCCAGCAGCTCCACCCGGTCCTCCACCTCCGCGCGGGCGATCTCCACGTCGACGCCCCACAGGGGGTGGCCGATCGTGCCGGGGCGCGCGCCGAAGACGGGCTGGTTGGCCGCGGCCGCGGGGGACGTCTCCGACAGGCCGTAGCCCTCGAAGATGGTGGCGCCGAACGCCTTCTCGAAGCCTTCGAGGACCGCCACCGGGAGCGAGGCGCCGCCCGAGACGCAGATCTTCAGGTCGGGGAGCTTGTCCGCGGCGGGCGCCGCCGCGAGCAGGTTCACGAACATCGTGGGGACGCCGTGGAACGTGTTCACGTTCTCCGTCACCATCAGGTCGATGGCGCGTGCCGCGTCGAAGCGCGGCAGCAGGACGAGGGTCGCGCCCGCACGCCAGGTCGCGTTCATCGACACGGTCTGGCCGAAGGCGTGGAACAGCGGCAGCGCGCCGAGCGCGATGTCGTCCGGGGCGACGTTGTGGGCGTCGAAGGCGGAGACCGTGGCGTTCATGACCAGGTTGAAGTGGCTCAGCTCGGCGCCCTTGGGGACGCCGGTGGTACCGCTGGTGTAGAAGATGACGGCCGCGTCGTCGGCCTCGCGGGTGACGTACGTGCCCAACGGCTGTGCGGCGGAGGTCAGTCGCTCCAGCTCGCCGTCCGCGCCCAGCGTCAGCATGCGGACGCCGGTCGCCTCCGCGGCCGCCGCGCCGACCGCCGCCTGCGCCGGGTGGCACAGGAGCAGCGTCGCGCCGCTGTCCTTCAGGACGTGCTCGACCTCTCCGGCGGAGAGCAGCAGGTGGACGGGGACGACGACCGCGCCGGCCGCGAGCGCCGCGTAGTAGGCGCGCGGGAACTCGGCGGTGTTGGGTGCCATCAGGGCGACCCGGTCCCCCGGGCGGACGCCGAGGCCGGTGAGGGCTGCGGCCTGCTTGCGGGCCTGGAGCCACAACTCCTCGAAGGTGAGGCGGAGTCCGCCCTCGACGAGTCCGACCTTGGCGGGGCGGCGGCGGGCGTTCTCGGCGAGGATCGCGGCGAGGGAGAGGGTTGCCATGACGGGTGGTGCTCCGTTCCGTACTGAACTCTGGTGCTGCGGTGAACCAGGTCGTTGGGCCGGTGATCCGGCTAGCGGGCGGCTCCGGTGACGGCGACGCGTCCGGTGAACCTGCTCATGTGTGCTCGACTTCCTTACGTGGTACGGGCGTTCAGCCGCGCTCGACGAGGACGGCGCTGCCCTGGCCGACGCCGACGCACATGGTGGCGAGGCCGCGGGCCGCGCCGGTGCGGCGCAGGCGGTGCAGGAGCGTGGTGAGGATGCGGGCGCCGGAGCAGCCGAGCGGGTGGCCGAGGGCGATGGCCCCTCCGGTGGGGTTGACCAGTTCGGGATCGATGCCGAGGCCGTCGACGCAGGCGAGGGCCTGGGCGGCGAAGGCCTCGTTGAACTCGGCCTCCTCGATGTCGGCGATCGACCAGCCGACGCGGTTCAGCGCCTTCTGCGTGGCGGGCACCGGGCCGACGCCCATGACGTCGGGGTGGACGCCTGCCGAGGCGCCGGCGACATAGCGGCCGAGCGAGACGAGCCCGAACTCCTCCAGGGCCTCCTCGCTGACCAGGAGCAGTCCGGCGGCGCCGTCGTTCATCGGCGACGCGTTGCCCGCCGTCACCGAACCGCCCTTGCGGAACACGGGCTTGAGGCCGCCGAGCTTCTCCAGCGACGTATCGGGGCGGATGCACTCGTCGGCGTCGACGACCACCCCGTCGGGGCGGGTGACGGGCAGGATCTCGGCGTCGAACAGGCCGTCCTTGCGGGCGGCGGCCGCCTTCTGATGACTGCGGAGCGCGAACGCGTCCTGGCGCTCGCGCGAGATGCCGTGCCGGTCGGCGACCTCCTCGGCGGTCTCCCCCATCGCGAGGACGCCGTGCAGGTCCCGCATCCCGGGGTTGGTCAGGCGCCAGCCGAGCCGGGTGTCGTACGTCTGCATCTGGTGCGGCAGCGCCTCGTCGGGCCGGGGCAGCACGAACGGGGCGCGGCTCATCGACTCGGAGCCGCCCGCGAGCACCACCTCGGCCTCACCGGCGGCGATGGTGCGGGCGGCGGTGGTGACGGCCTCCATGCCCGAGGCGCACAGGCGGTTCACGGTGGCGCCGGGCACCGACTCGGGCAGGCCCGCGAGCAGGGCGGCCATCCGTGCGACGTTCCGGTTGTCCTCGCCGGCCTGGTTCGCCGCGCCCCAGTAGATGTCGTCGATGCGGGCCGGGTCGAGCGCGGGCGCGTCGTCGATGAGCGCCCGGACGACCGTCGCCGCGAGGTCGTCGGGCCGTACGGAGGACAGCGCGCCACGGAGCTTCCCGATCGGGGTGCGGCGGGCGGCGGCGAAGTGTACGGGGCGCACAGTCAACTCCATGGAACAGCCGGAACGCGGTTAATTAGCACTGCTAGTTTTGGACTATAGACCTGCGCCGAGGCGACTGTGAAGGGGTCCCGGGTGACCAAACGGGGGCATGCCGTGATCAAAGAGGTAAGTGGGGTTCCACATCTCAGGGCTGGCCCTGATGTCCCCCGCCGCACGGCTGCCTACTGTGGAGGTCCGGCACCGCTCCGCGGACGACGTACGGGGGAGCACGGGGGACACGGGGGAACGGGCGTCGTCTCCGGAGCGGGCAGCCGGGATCTCTTGAGCGACGCCGCGAGGATCAGCCGCGCAGATAGGTGAGCACCGCCATGACCCGGCGGTGCTCCAGCAGGTCGGGTTCGAGGCGCAGCTTGCCGAAGATGTTGCGGACGTGCGTCTCCACCGTCTTGCCGCCGATGACCAGCTTCTGCGCGATGGCCTCGTTCGAGCGGCCCTCCGCCATCAGCGCCAGCACGTCGCGCTCGCGGCCGGTGAGGTCGTCGAGCGGCCCCGGCAGCCGGGGCGCCTCCATCAGCCGGCTCACGACCAGCGGGTCCAGGACGGTCTCCCCCGCCGCGACCCGCTTGAGGGCGCCGCTCAGCTCGTCGATGTCGGCGACCCGTTCCTTCAGCAGATAGCCGAAGCCCTCCGGATTCCGGGCCAGCGCCTGGACCGTCGACGTGGTCTCCACGTACTGGGAGAGCAGGAGCACGCCGGTGCCGGGGTGGGCGGCGCGGATCGCGGCCGCGGCGAGCAGCCCCTCGTCGGTGTGCGTGGGCGGCATCCGGATGTCGAGGAGCACGGCGTCGGGGGTGTGCTCGGCGACGAGCGCGAGCAGGGGTCCGGTGTCGCCGCAGGCCGCGGCGACCTCGATCCCCTCGTCGGTGAGGAGCCGTACGATGCCCTGCCGCAGGAGCGCCGAGTCCTCGGCCACGATCACGCGCACGGCAGCTCCGCCCTGATCCGGGTCCCGCCGCCTGCGGGGCTGTCGATGTGCAGGACGCCGTCGACGGCGGCGAGCCGGTCGGCGAGGCCGCGCAGGCCGGTGCCGTGCGCGGTGTCGACGCCTCCGACGCCGTCGTCGACGGTTTCTACGACGAGCAGGTCGCCCTCCCGCCGGGCCGACACGCTGACGGCGCGGGCGCCCGCGTGCTTGGCCGCGTTCGACAGGGCCTCGCAGACGGTGAAGTAGGCGGTGGTCTCGACGAGCGAGGCGTAACGGCGCGGTTCGGCGGCGACGACGACGGGCAGCGCGGCCTCCTTCGCGAGGGCGTTCAGGGCCGGGGCCAGTCCCTCGCGGGTGAGGACGGCGGGGTGGATGCCCTGGGCGAGGCCGCGCAGTTCCTCGATGGCCAGGCGCAGGCTCGACTCGGCCTCGTCGGCCGCGGCGCGCAGGGTCGCGTCGGGGTGGTCGGCCAGGCCGCGCCGCACCCGCCGCACCGACATGAGGGCGAAGACCAGGCGGGCCTGGGCCCCGTCGTGCAGGTCGCGCTCCAGACGCCCGCGCTCGGCGTCGGCGGCCTGCACGATCCGGCTGGCGACGTCCCTGGCGCGGGTGCGCAGCCAGACGTTCTCCAGGGCCAGGCGGAGCGCGGCGGCGACGGATTCGAGCAGTTCCGGGTCGTCCGAGAGGGCCGGGTCGTGGTGGAGCAGGGCGAGGGGGCGGCCGTCGGCGGCGCGCACCGGGGTGCGTCCGGGTCCGTCGGTGCCGACCTCGCGGCCGGACCCGTCGACGTAGGCCCCTTTCTCCTCGCGCCACAGGCCGAGCCGCAGCGTCGCGTCGCCGAGGACACGGACGAGGGCGTCGCGCACCCGGGCCGGGTCGGGGTCGGTGCCGACGTCGATGACCAGGCCGCTGACCTCGGCGCGCTGGAGGTGCATCCGGAGGAGGCCGGCGAGGAAGGCGAAGGGGACGGCGACCTGGGCGAGGTCCGACAGCAGGTAGACGGCCTGCTCCGCGAGGGAGCCGACCTCGCCGAACCACGGCACGACGTAGAACAGCATGTCCCACATCAGGAAGACGACGGCGACGCCGATGCCCACCCAGGCGGGCAGCAGGGCACGGCGGCGGGCCGCCGACGCGTGCCGCCAGCGCAGCACGATGGCGACGGCGGCGACGGCGGAGATCGCCCAGCCCGCCGCGTGGTAGGCGGCGTCGAAGGTGTCGAAGGCGCCGTTCCAGGCGGGGACGGCGATGAGGTTCGGGCCGCAGTCGCGGCAGTCCAGGTAGGTCGCGCCGGTGTTGAGCGCCGGGTCGAAGAGGAGCGTGCGGATCAGACCGCCGACGGCGACGAGTGCGTACGCGCCCTGGACGAGGCGGCGGGTGAGGACCGTGGTGAGGCGGCCTTCGGGGAAGGACAGCACGAGGTGCAGCAGCACCGCCATGTTCAGCGCCTCCCACCAGGCGCCGAAGCTGAACAGGACGGGCACGGAGGTGCCCTGGAGGTTGCCGAAGAACCAGGTGATGCCCTCGGCCGTCATCAGCGGGCCGGTGTGGTTGGCGGGCCTGCGCCGCCAGGCGACGAGTCCTGCGATCACATAGGCGCCGCCGACCGCGAGGTCGCGCACGAGATCCGATGCGGACGCGCCGCTGCGGCCGTACGCCCATGTTCCGGCCGCCGCCGATACGACGGCGAGGGCCGCGGCCCCGGTCAGGCGCAGCAGCAGCCTGCGCTCACCCTGACTGTCCACGCGCCACACCGTAAGCCATAGGGGCCACGGAGCGTAAACAGGTGGGCTACGTACTGCATCTTCCGGAACAATGCCGCCCGCGACGCGGCGCGCTCTCTCTACAGTACGAGAACGGATCCGGCCGTCGCGCCGGGCTGGACAACGGGGGTTGTGGTGGGGTCGCGCAGTGTGCTGTCGTTCGCGGACGCCCTGGCGCTGCTGGGAGTGGATTCGGCGCGGATCGCCGCCCTGGACAGGGCAGTTGGCGGTGCGCTCAATCTGGCGACCGGCGGCGCGAGCGGGACGCTGCTCGGGATGGTGTCGGGGCGCGGCCGGATCATCGGGGCGGGGCGCGACGCGGTGCACGGGGTCGCCGACCGGCTCGGGCGCGCCGGGCGACGGGCCGAGCGGACCGAGGTGCTGCGGGCGGCGCACACGGTGATCGTGGTGGTGGCGTGGTGCGAGGCGCTGGACGAGGCGCGGCTGCCGTTCTCCCTGGACGACGTGGAGCTGACCCGGGGAGAGCAGCTGCGGCTGGTCGGCGCCCAGGAGGTCGCGGGCGACGACCTGGTGCGTGAACTGCTGTCCGCGGACGTCCTGTTCCCCGCGCCGCATCATCCGCCGGAGGCCCTGGCGGTCGAGCTGAGGTCGTTCTACACGACGGTGTCCGAGCGGTTCCGGCGCTTCCTGACCGGGCTGCGGGTATGGGAACGACTGCGGGACCAGGGTCAGTTCGAGGCTCTGACGGCACTGGACAGCACGCTGGTCGAGGACGCGGTGGAGAGATACTCCGCTCTGTACGCCCAACTTGCCCTCGCCGCTCCCGAGTTCAATTTCTGGGTCACCCAGAACGAGCATCAGGCGACCCGGGCCGAGGTCCGTCGCGCTCTTGACGGCGTGCGGACGCTGCTGTCCGCCACCGCCGCGTATCTCGCCCCGCCCGTCGACGTGGCGGCGGCGCTGAACCGGGCCCACACCGCGACCCTGGGACGTCCGGTCCTCGACGCGACCACGGCGCCCGAGGGCATCCGCGTCCCCTCGCTGCGGGAGATGTATCTCGACCCCGACTTCCGGGTGGCGGAGCCGCAGGGGCAGTCGGGGCCGGCCGACGAGTCCTGGTGGCAGCGGTTCGAGGTGCGCCACGACCTGACGCGGTACCTCGCGGGCGCGCTCACCGCCCCGTCCCTCGCTCTCGCCCCGCTTCTCGTCCTGGGGCAGCCGGGTGCGGGCAAGTCCGTGCTCACCCGGGTGCTCGCCGCGCGGCTGTCGGAGGCCGGGTTCCTGCCGGTCCGGGTCCCTCTGCGGGACGTCCGCGCCGAGGACGAACTCCAGGACCAGATCGAGCAGGCGGTGCGGTCCACGACCGGCGAGCGCACCACGTGGCCCGAGCTGGTGAGGTCCGCGGGCGGTTCGACGCCGGTGCTGCTCCTCGACGGTTTCGACGAACTGCTCCAGACCACGGGCGTGCACCACACCGACTTCCTGGTCCGGGTCGCCCGTTTCCAGCAGCGCGAGGCGGACCAGGGCCGGCCCGTCCTGGCCGTGGTCACCAGCCGGACCACGGTCGCGGACCGGGCCCGCTATCCGGAGGGGCTGGTGGCGCTGCGCCTTGAGCCGTTCCGTCCCGCGCAGATCCAGCGCTGGCTGTCCCTCTGGAACGACGCCAACGCGCACATCCTCGCCCCGCTGACCTGGGACGCGGTCGCCCAGCACGCCGAACTGGCTTCGCAGCCGCTGCTGTTGACGATGCTGGCCCTCTACGACGCCACGGAGGGCGGCCTGAACCGGGACGGGGCGCCGCTCGCGGTCACCGAGCTGTACGAGGAGCTGCTGTCCTCGTTCGCGCGCCGCGAGGTGGGGAAGTCGACCCGGGACGCGGTGCCCGATCCGGAGACCGAGGAGCGGGTCGAGCGTGAGCTGACCCGGCTGTCCCTCGTCGCCTTCGCCCTGCTCAACCGGCGTCGCCAGTGGGTGTCGGCCGCCGAGCTCGACGAGGACCTCACCGCGCTGCTCGGCAGGCACGCCGCCGCCGCGTCCGCCGATTTCCGCGCGCCGCTCGGAGCGGCCGAGATCGCGCTCGGCCGGTTCTTCTTCGTGCAGCGCTCCCAGTCGGTCCGCGGCGGCCAGGTCCTGTCGACGTACGAGTTCCTGCATGCGACGTTCGGCGAGTATCTGGCGGTCCGCCTCGCGGTCCGGCTGCTCACGGACCTGCTGGCGCGGCGCCCCGGCCTGTCGCTGGGCGAGAGCCGGATCGACGACGACCTGGCGTACGCGCTGCTCTCCTACGCGCCGCTGGCGTCACGTCAGATGCTGCGATTTCTGAGGGAGTTAGCCGGGCGGATCCCGGAGCCCGAGCGGGACCGGCTCGCCCGGCAGCTGATCAAGGTGCTGCGCGGGCAGCACCGGACCCGCACGGCGGAGGAGCACCCCGCCTACCGGCCGAGCGATCTGCGTACGTCGGCCCGGCACGGTCTGTACGAGTCGAATCTCGTACTGATGATCCTGGTGCTGCGCGGGCGGACGACGGCGGCCGAGTTGTTCCCCGACGCGCAGGCGGCCGTGCACCTGTGGGGCCGGCACTGTCTGCTGTGGCGCTCCGCGATGGACGAGGAGCAGTGGACGGACTTCGCCCTGAGTTTCACGACGCGGCACTTTTGGGGTGAGGACGGGACGCGTGCACTGGAGATCACCTTGCGGGGCGACCAGCTGTTGGAACACCCCCAACCTCTGGACGGCAACTGGCTGTTCGGCTCGCGCGAAGGGGCAGGCGGGCAGCCTTGGCAACGCACCTACTGGGACGAGATGTGGCACAAGGTGTCCGTGGCGGCCACCACGACGGACTCGATCGTCCGGCACACGATGGATCCGGTCTTCGCCAACCTGGGTGTCGCGGTCACCACGTTCACGCCCCGGCCCGGGGAACACGCGACATCTGTCGCCCACAGTCTCCTGCGGCTGGTCCTCGAGGACGTCACGGCGATACCCGACGAGGAGTTGAGCGATCTCTACACGCGCGTGCACCGCGGCCTCGGTTTCGTGCCGGTGAACACTCCTCACATGGCGCGGCTCCTCGACGTGCTTCTCACCGTGCGCGAACGGGACCGGACACGGCTGCCCGCCGAGACGATCGAGGGGCTCGACGCCTACACGGAACTGCTCATCCCCGTGGCCCACGACGCGGACCAGGGGACCCCTCTGACGAGAGTCCTGCGACGCCACTACCCCGGGCGCTTCGACACCCCCTGATCCCCGGCTCTGCCCGATCCCCCCGGATCAGTCGCCGGAACGAGCGCGCCTGCGTCGGCGGATCGGAGCTGTCGCCCACATCGTCAGTCCGACCAGGGAAAAGATGAGTGCTCCACCGACGACGATGGGGACGGTGATGGCAAGGAGGAAGCCGATCACTTGCTCAATCCCCGTCGAGCCACCGATTCCATGCACCGTCATGTACTGCACGACGTCTCGCCGCGGCCATCAGTTCCCCTGACTGTCACCCTTCCGTCGCTCTGTACCAGCGGCCGGCGAGTGGCGGCGCGCGGGCAGATCCACAGACGTGCGAAGACCGCCCGGCGCTGTTGCTGCCGGACGGTCTTCGCGTGATCACTCGTCCTCGCTGGACTCCTGCTCCGTCTCCAGCCACTCGGAGGGAACGGAGCCCAGGTCGCCCTCGTCCATCTCCTCGCGGAGCTTGCCGAACAGGGGCTTCAGCAGGACACGGCAGATCGCACGCATGGGTAGTGATCCTTTGAGAGCCCTCGTGCACTGAACGCCTCAGCGCACCGAAGGGGGCCGCAGCCGCTATCGCAGCAGCGGCGACGCGGCGCTCTCGAAGGACGGACCGCCCCGTAGGTCAGCGCCGAGCAGCGCGATGACGTGCGAGATCAGATCGCGGGTGGCGACCGCCGGGAGGATGACGATCGATATCAGCACGTGCACCGTGCCGGGCCAACGCGGTACGGAGGCCTGGGGGGTTGGGTTCATCCACCACCTCTGGTGCTTGGTCTTCCAGGTGACTGATCAGACGAGTGCCGCATCCGGAAGGTTCCCGGTTCCGCGGACCGGGGCCCGGCGTCTTCGGAGTGGGGCGATGCGGCCGGTCGTGGTCGGCCGGCGTGCGCTGCTGGAATCAGCGCGATTGCCGTCGGTCACCCGCACTTCTACGGCGTGATGACCGAGTGGGACCGGGCCTTCGACGCCCCGGTGTACGTCCACGATGCCGATCGCGACTGGGTCGGACGTCCATGTCGTGCAGGAAGACGGCTCTTGGCGCACCGGCCCCATCGGCAGCGTGGTCACGGGAGAACTGCCGGGCGATTCTGGCCCACGGCCGGTGCAGCGAGCGGCTGCGGTCCATCGGCCCAGGGAGCGGACAGAAGATCGGCGACGCTACGCCGGTCACGGTTCTTCGACGGTCCTTCGGCCGCCTGCCCCAGCGCGATCATGGAGATGATCGCCCATCCCGGGTTCGGCCGAAGCTCCCCGGTCAGGCCGTCCAGGTCGAAGGCCCGGAACTGTCGCGCGGCCAGGCCCAACGCCTGCGCCTGCACGGTCATATGAGCGATGGCCTGACCAAGGTCGTACTCCGCGAACTCGGAGTAGAGCAGACGCGTGTCGTCAATGTGGCGGCGCGCCGACGTGACCACGAGCAGCCCTGCGTCCCGCGCCCACCGGCCCGAGCTGGGCGCGAGGTGGCGGGCCACCCGCTCGTGCTCCGGCTCACCGGGCCGGCTCGCGAAGAAGCCCCATGGTTGAGAGTTCCCGGCAGACGGCGCCCACCGTGCGGCTTCCAGCAACAGCCCGAGGGTGTCGTCATCGACGGCGGCCGACGGGTCGAACCGGGAGGGGCTGAACCGTCCTGCCAGCAGAGGATGAATACCACCGAGCGGCTCCGGATCAGATCACATGTCCCCAAGCAACCCGTCATCACAGGAACGTATTCCAACAGCACCGGACTGGGCGTGTACCCATGGATGGTGGAGCGGATCTTCGCCTGGCTGCAGGGCCTCCGGCAACCGGGCAGACTGAGCGGAAGATGGCCCACTCCCCCACGTTGCGAGGTCGCTCATGGTTGCCCGTGTCGCTGTGTTGTCCGACATTCATGGTGTGCTGCCGGCGCTGGACGCCGTGCTGAGCGAGCCTGATGTCATGGCGGCCGAGCTCATCGTCGCCACCGGGGACCATCTGGCGGGGCCACAGCCGGTCGAGGTTCTGGACCGGCTCCGCGAGCTCGGGGAGAAGGCGCTTCTGGTCCGCGGCAACGCCGACCGCGAGCTCGTGGCGATGGCGCGGGGTGAGTTCGCCTCCGACCAGGCGTGGGAGATCGACCTCTGGGCTGCCGAACAGCTGCGTCCGGAGGACGTGAGCTTCCTGGCGGACCTTCCTCACCCGGTGACCGTGGACGTCGACGGTTTCGGCAGGACCGTCTTCTGTCACGGGAGTCCCCGTCGCGACGACGAGATCGTGCTCGTCGACACACCTCTGGACCGGTGGGCGGAGGTCTTCTCCGATCTCCCCGACGACGTACGGACGGTGGTCTGCGGGCACACCCACATGCCGTTCCTGCGTCTCGTCGACGAGCGCCTCGTCGTCAACTCCGGGAGCATCGGCATGCCGTACGGGAGGGCCGGAGGCTCATGGGCCCTCCTGGCGGAAGGCCAAGTGCAGCTGCGGCACACCGCGTTCGACATCGATGAGGCGGTGGCCCGGGTGGCCCGTGAGTCAGGGTTTCCCGGCGCGCGCACCTGGGCCGAACACTATGTCCGAGCGGTCACCACCGATGCCGAGGCAGTCCGCACGTTCGGCCCCATGAGCGAGCGTCACGGCTCCTGATCGGACATCCCGCACGGCGAACGGCGGCCGGTGGGGTGAACGCGCGGTGCGTACGGCGCACGTTCACCCCCGGGTGCCGGTCCGTCAGGCGACGGGCACCGGGAACGTCGGGTACTCGACGCCGGACACGTGCTGGACGACGCGGATCACCTGGCACGAGTAGCCGAACTCGTTGTCGTACCAGAGGTAGAGGATCGCGTTGTCGCCGTCGACCTTGGTGGCACCCGCGTCGACGATCGACGCGTGACGCGAGCCGATGAAGTCGCTGGAGACCGCGTCTGGCGAGTCGGTGAAGTCGATCTGACGCTTGAGCGGCGAGGTCAGCGAGACGTCGCGCAGGTGCTCCAGGACGTCCTCGCGGGTCGTCTCGCGGCCCAGGCGCAGGCTGAGGATGGCGATCGACACGTCGGGGACGGGGACCCGGATGGAGCTGCCGGTGATGGGGGCCTTGAGGTCCGGCAGCGCCTTGGCGACGGCGGAGGCGGCGCCGGTCTCGGTGATCACCATGTTGAGCGGCGCGGAGCGGCCGCGGCGGTCGGCCTTGTGGTAATTGTCCAGCAGGTTCTGGTCGTTGGTGAACGAGTGGACCGTCTCGACGTGGCCGCGCAGCACCCCGTACTCGTCGGCCATCGCCTTCAGCGGCGGCACGATCGCGTTGGTCGTGCAGGAGGCGCAGGACAGGATCTGCTCGTCCGGCTTGATCGTGTCGTGGTTGACGCCGTGCACGATGTTCGGGACGTCGCCCTTGCCGGGGGCGGTGAGGACGACCTTGTCGATGCCCGGGCGCAGGTGCGTGGAGAGGCCCTCGCGGTCGCGCCACTTGCCGGTGTTGTCGATGAGGATCGCGTTGTTGATGCCGTACGCGGTGTAGTCGACCTCGGTCGGGTCGTTCGCGTAGATCACCTTGATCGCGTTGCCGTTGGCGACGATGGTGCTGTTCGCCTCGTCGACGGTGATCGTGCCCTGGAACGGGCCGTGGATGGAGTCGCGGCGCAGCAGCGAGGCCCGCTTGACCAGGTCCGACTCGCCGCCGCCGCGGACGACGACGGCGCGCAGCCGCAGGCCGTTGCCGGAGCCGGCCTTCTCGATGAGCAGGCGGGCGACGAGGCGGCCGATGCGGCCGAAGCCGTACAGGACGACGTCGCGGCCGGCGCCCGGCTCGACGCTACCGGTGCCGA
Source organism: Streptomyces sp. NPDC001904 (assembly GCF_040297005.1). Taxonomy (NCBI): domain Bacteria; kingdom Bacillati; phylum Actinomycetota; class Actinomycetes; order Kitasatosporales; family Streptomycetaceae; genus Streptomyces; species Streptomyces sp. NPDC001904. The sequence goes on from NZ_JBEOYI010000006.1 coordinate 199,334, forward strand.
TGGCGCCGGCGACGGCCTCGGCGGTGAACTCCTCGACGCTCAGCCCGCGCTCGTCCGTCTTGTAGGTGGCGGCGAGCATGCCGAGGTCGATCTGGGAGGGCCCCAGGTCGAGGGCGGACAGGGCCCGCAGGAACGGCATCGTCTCGGTGACCGAGAGCTCTGCGCCGGCTATCTGCCGGGCGAATCGGTGGGTCTTGAGAATGCTCACCACCGACTTGTTCACCAAGGAGCGGCTGTGCAGCAGGACGTTCACGTCCCGCTCGCGGTGCAGCTTCCCGATGATCGGGATCATCGCCTCCGCGGTCTCCTCGCGGTGCTTCCAATTGGTGAACGAGTCGTCGTTGACAGTCACGATCATCTCTTTCGAGCTAGATGGCGCTCATATGCTAACCCGCCCGCTCAGAGGCCCGAGCCCCAGGTCCGCGAAGCGCTCACCGATGCGCCGGTGGGTGGCCGCGTCGGGGTGGATGTCGTCCGGCAGGGGCAGCTCCGCGTGGTCGGCCTCGCCGTAGAGGTCGAGACCGTCCACGTAGTGAAGGTTCGGATCGTCGGCCGCGCGCTGCTCGACGATCCGGGCCAGCTCGTCGCGGATGGTGCGCAGGGTGAGCTTCCCCAGGGCGACCTCGGCGGGGTCCCCCATCGCCTTGAACGTGACGCGGCCGTCGGCGGGGTCACCGAAATCGGGGGCGCTGGGTCCGGGGGTGTCCTCGTGGACCGGGCAGAGGATCGGGGAGACGACGAGCAGCGGGGCCGTCGGGTGCCCCTCGCGGATCGTGTCGAGGAAGCCGTGCACGGCCGGGGTTAAGGCGCGCATGCGCATCACGTCGGCGTTGACGATGTTGATGCCGATCTTGACGCTGATCAGGTCGGCGGGGGTGTCGCGCACGGCGCGCGCGGTGAACGGGTCGAGCAGCGCGGCGCCGCCGAAGCCCAGGTTGATCAGCTCGACACCGGCCCGGGACGCGGCGAGCGCGGGCCAGGTGGTCGTGGGGCTCGCGGCGTCGGAGCCGTGGCTGATGGAGCTGCCGTGGTGCAGCCAGACGGGACGGTCCGGCGCGGGCGCGGCCTCGACGGGGGCGTCGGCGCGCAGGGCGACGAGTTCGGTGGTCTCGTTGTGCGGCAGCCAGATCTCCACGTCCTTCAGGGTGTCGGGGAGATCGGTGAAGCGGAGCGTGCCGGGCGTCCCGGGTGTGCGCTCGAAGGTGCCCTCGGTCATGTCGATGGTGAGCGTGTGGCCGCCGCTCACGCTGTCCTGTCCGGCGAGCCTGCCGTCGACGACGAGGTCGTACAGTCCCTCGGCGCGGGGCAGGGCACCGACGTAGACGCGCTTGGTCGGCAGCGTGTCCAGCTCGATCGCGGTGGCGCGGGTACGGAAGGCGAGACGGACGCCCGAGGGCTGGGACTCGGCCATGGCGAGCTGCCCGTCGGTGTTCTGGGCGCGCGCCCACGCGGGGAGCCGGTGCGGCAGGAGACCGAGGGGGGTGCGCTCGACGTCGAGGGCGCCGCGCAGCAGGTCGGCGGTGAGCGGGACGGTGATCAGGGGGGTGGTCATTTCTTCTCCTCGGGCCAGTTGCACAGCAGGGCGTCGAGCGCGTCCAGGGTTCGGGTCCAGGTCTCGTCGGAGTCGGGGGCGCTGTGGCTGAAGCCGCCGCCCATCTCCAGGCTCACGTAGCCGTGGAAGACGCTGCCGAGCAGGCGGACCGCGTGTGTCTGGTCGGGTTCGGTCAGGTCGTAGCCGCGCAGCAGGGCGCGGGTCATCTGCGCGTGCCGCACGCCGGCGCTCGCGGCGGCGGTCTCCGGATCGAGGCGGAACTGCGCCGCGGCGTAGCGGCCCGGGTGTTCACGGGCGTAGTCGCGGTACACGTTCGCCAGGGCGGTCAGGGCGTCCTTGCCCGACCGGCCCGCGAGGGCGTCGGCAGCCCGGTCGGCCATCTCCTGGAGGGCGATCAGCGCGATCCGGGTCTTGAGGTCGTGCGAGTTCTTCACGTGCGAGTACAGGCTCGCGACCTTGACGTCGAAGCGCCGGGCGAGCGCCGACACGGTCACCTGCTCGAAGCCGACCTCGTCGGCCAGCTCTGCCCCGGCCCGGGCCAGCCGTTCCGCGTTGAGCCCTGCGCGCACCATGGCCGCCCTTTCCGAAACCATCTGTCACTTCAACCTTGACCATTATGCATTTGCCTAAACCCTTTAGGCAACTTAGCCTCGTGTTCATGAAGCCATTGACCGAGACAGACATCCGCGGCTCCTTCGTGAACTGCAGCAAGGGCGAGGCGAAGCGCCTGTCCGTGCCGCGCGATCTGGCGGAGCACCCGTGGGAGGACCTCGACTTCTTCGGCTGGCGCGACCTCCAGGCGCCGGACCGCGCCTATCTGGTGGCGGAGATCGACGGGCGGCCGCGGGGCATCACCTTGCGGGGCGCGCAGTCGGCGATGTCCTGGCAGACACGGCGCAGCATGTGCTCGATGTGCGTCACGACGCACACGGGCGGGGTCGCGCTGCTGGTCGCGCCGAAGGCGGGCAAGGCCGGGAAGCAGGGCGACTCGGTGGGCGCCTACATATGCAGCGATCTGGCCTGCTCGCTCTACGTGCGCGGCCTGAAGGACGCGGGGGCCGGCGCCCGGATGCACGAGACGCTGACGCCGGAGGAGAAGATCGAGCGGACCGTGGCGAACGTCGCGGCGTTCATCGCGAAGGTCACCGCCTGAGCGGCGAAGGCCACCGCCCGGATCGCGAGGGCCACCGCCCGGTCGGTCCCCCCGAGTGTCAGTCCTCCCCCGAGCAGCAGCCGGTCACGGCCGTCGTCCGGCAGAAGCACGACGCCTCGACGGGCACGTCGGCCAGCGCGGTCGCGAGCGTCAACTGCTGGGCGACGATGCGTGCTTCGCCCTCCCGTCCGAGCCGTACCAGGCATTCGCGGAAGCCGTGCAACGCCCAGACGTTGCCGGGGTGCTGCCGGGCACGCGGCACGGTGTCGTCGAGTCCCAGGTCGGCACGGTAGACGGCCTCGGCCTCCGCGACCCGGCCCTGTTCGAGCAGGAGCGCCCCGAGCGCGTGGCGGGACGGCTGCATCCAGCCCCAGGGTTCGTCGTAGGGCAGGGTGTCGTCCAGCTCCACGGAGCGGCGCAGGGCCGCGAACGCCTCCTCCACGTCCCCCTTGCGGTCGGCGAGTTCCCCGTCGAGCATCTGCGCGGCGATCGCCAGGATGTCGGCGCAGGTGTTGTTGAACAGCATGCGGGTCTCGGGGACCTGGGCGCGCGCGGCACGGAAGAGGTCCCGCTCGGCCTCGGCGTCCTCGACACGGCCGGTGGCCGCGAGGGCGACGCCGCGCGCGTAGTGCAGCATGGCGGTGGTCACGCAGTACAGCTTCGGGTCGTCGGGCAGCGGCAGGCCGAGCAGTTCGGTCCAGCGGCCGAAGCGGACGAGGGCGTGCACCCGCATCGCGACGAACCCCTCGAGCCAGTCGGCCATGGGCGGGCTCGGCACGCGCAACAGCTCTTCGGGGACGGCCTCTTCGAGCCGCCGCACCGTGTCCATCGCGTCCTGCCGGCGGCCGAGGAACATCGCGCCGTAGAGCTTGAAGTGGAGGTTGTGGCACCGGTACAGGGTGTAGAAGTTCAACTCCCCCGCCCTCGCGCGGTACTTCTCGTCGGCCGCGATCGCCGCCGTATTGTCGGTGAGCACCCGCCGGTAGTCGCCGCACAGGACTTCCAGGTGCGAGGGCATGTGTTCCAGATGCCCCGCGTCGGGCACCAGGCCGCGCAGCCGGTCACCGGCCGGCAGGGCCACCTCGGGGGTCGGGGACATCTCCATCAGGTGGATGTACGCGTGCAGCAGCCCGGGGTGGTGGGCACCGGCGGGTCCGGCCATGGCCCGTTCGATGACCTCGCGCGCCTCGACGGTCCGGGCGCCGGGCGCCGGCTGCCCGGTGCGGATGTCCCACAGCTGCCAGGGCGTGAGGTTCATGAGCGCGTCGGCGTGGAGGGCCGCCACGTCGAGATCGTCGGGGGCGAGCCGGTGTACGGCGCGCATGCGGTCGGCGTATGCCGTGTTCCAGACGGCACACTCCTCGGCGGAGTCGGCGACGGCCTGCGGATAGCGGGCCCGCAGCGCCTCGATCAGCTCCCGCTCGACCGGGCCGACCTCGGTGCTCCGGGCCTTGTCGAGGGCGCGCTGCACGGCGGCGTGCGTCCGCTCCACGGTCTCGGCCAGTTCCCGGGCGTCGAAGAACTCCCAGGGCTTGTTGTAGTTCGGGCCGAGTGCGTAGGCCAGTCCCCACTCCGCCATGGCGCACTCCGGGTCGGCCGCCGCGGCCGCCTCGAAGCAGCGGACGGCCTCCTCGTGGTTGAAGGCGTACGTCCAGTTCAGACCGCGGTCGAACCAGGTCTGCGCCGCGGTGGACGTCGTGGTCACGGGACGGGTGTGGTGGCCGAGGTCGAAGTAGTCCTGGTGGTCCATGCGCGGCGCTCCTCGTCACGGTCGGGGCCGTACGCCCCTGCCCCTGTCCTACCGGGACGGCCGCTCGGGTACCAGCCCGCCGCACCGCTTCGCGGAGCGTGAGGCCGACGGGCGCATGAGCCAGGCGCGCACGGGTAGCAGGAGCCACTGAGGTCGCCCCGGCACAGCCCGTGAGCAAGGTGTCCGAATAACGAACACCGCGTTTTGATCATCGGACGGTGCCCGCATACTGGGCCGATCTCGTCTCACATGACGGACCGCCGACCAGCCGCGGACCGCCCACCGGAAACCGTGTCCGCGGACCGTGGACGGTCCGGCAAGCGCAGAACAGGTACGACCTTGACCAGCACCCCCACATCCGTCGCCGACCGGCGTCAGGACGCCCAGGAAGCTCCCGACCCGGGTGCGGAGACCGGGCTCTCGCACGGGCTCAAGCAGCGTCACCTCTCCATGATCGCCCTCGGTGGCGTGATCGGCGCCGGACTCTTCGTCGGCTCCGGCGCGGGCATCGCCGCCGCGGGACCCGCCGTCGTGCTGCTGTTCGCCGCCGCGGGCGCGGTCGTCATGCTGATCATGCGGATGCTCGGCGAGATGTCGGCGGCCCGCCCGGCCACCGGCTCCTTCTCCGTGCATGCGGAGAAGGAACTCGGCGCCTGGGCCGGGGCCACCTCCGGCTGGACGTACTGGACGATGCTGTGCTGCGGCGTGGCGGCGGAGGCCACGGCGGCCGGGCAGATCATGCACGGCTGGGTGCCGTTCCTGCCCGCCTACGGCTGGGTCGCCGTCTTCATGGCGTTCTTCTGCGCGAGCAACCTCCTCGCCGTGCGCAACTTCGGCGAGTTCGAGTTCGTCTTCTCCGCCCTCAAGGTCACCGCGATCTGCGCCTTCCTGGTGCTCGGCGTGCTCGGCATCTGCGGTGTCTTCGGCGACGCCCCCGGCACGTCCAACCTCACCGGCGACGGCGGCTTCTTCCCCACCGGCACCACCGGGCTGATCGCCGGTCTGCTGACGGCTGTGTTCGCGTACGGCGGCCTGGAGACCGTCACCATCGCCGCCGCCGAGTCCGACAAGCCCCGCGAGAACGTGGCCCGCGCCGTGCGCACCGCCGTCTGGCGCATCGCCCTCTTCTACGTCGGCTCCATGGCCCTGGTCGTCGTCCTGGTTCCCTGGGACAAGCCGTCCGTCGCCACCGACGGCCCGTACGTCACCGTCCTCGACCAGCTCGGGATCCCGGCGGCCGGCACGATCATGCAGGTCGTCATCCTGGTCGCCCTGCTGTCCGCGATGAACGCCAACATCTACGGCTCGTCGCGCATGGCGTACTCGCTGGTGAGCCGGGGCCTCGGGCCGCGCTTCATCGTCAGGGTGACCCGCGGTGTCCCGATGGCCGCGGTCCTCGCCTCCTGCGCCTTCGGCTTCTTCGCGGTCTTCGCCGGCATCTGGTGGCCCGACACCGTCTTCACCTGGCTGATGAACACCACCGGTGTCGCCGTCCTCGTCGGCTGGGTCTTCATCTGCCTCACCCAGCTGCGGATGCGCCGCCGCCTGGAGCGCGAGTCGCCCGAGCTGCTGACCGTGCCCATGTGGGGCTTCCCGTACCTGACCTGGGTCGCCCTGCTGGCGATCGCCGGCGTGTTCGTCGCGATGGCCACCACCGACAGCGGCCGCGACCAGCTGTACGTCTCCGCGGTCCTGGTCGGCGCGCTGGCCCTGGGCGGGTACGTCAAGCAGCGCAAGGACCTGCGGGCGACCGCCTGATCCGTCCCGCCACCCGAACCGTCAGGGGCGTCCCGTCAGCCGGGCGCCCCTGACCGTCATGTGAGACGGGATTCTCACCTTCCGCTCCGGTCCTTAGAGTGGCGCACATGTTCGGACCCGCCCGTCAGCTGGCTCTCGCGCTCTTCGCGGCAACGCCGTGGAGCGTCGACGACGCGCTCTGTCGCCGCTGACGCCCTGCCGCGCCGTGCGCGCGGCCCTCTTCCGGTCCGTCCTTTCCTCCCGCCTCCCCGGAGTCCTCCCTTGACCACCGCCCCCGCGGCCGGGGCGCCGCCCCGCGCCGGCCTGCTCTCCCCCGCTCCCACCTCCGCTCCGGCGCCGGGCGCCGAGACCGCCCCGCCGGTGCGGCGCGTGCCGCTCGCCGTGGCCGGTGTCGTCGGCGCCGCGCTCGTCGCGTACGTGTTCGCCCGGCACGGCGCCAAGCCGGGCGTCCTGCTGCTGCTCGGCACGGGGCTCGGCTTCGCCCTGTTCCACTCCCGGTTCGGGTTCACCTCCGCCTGGCGGCAGCTGGTGGCCGTCGGCAACGGCGCGGGGCTGCGCGCCCACACCCTGCTCCTCGGCACCACGGCGACCCTCTTCGCGCTGATCATCGGCACCGGCAGCGGGCTGTTCGGATCGGTGCCCGCGCCCAGCGCGGGCCCGATCGGTGTCGGCCTGCTGATCGGCGCGTTCCTCTTCGCGGTCGGCATGCAGCTGGGCGGCGCCTGCGCCTCCGGCACCCTGTTCGCCGTCGGTTCGGGACAGAGCACGATCGTGCTCACCCTCTTCGGCTTCATCACCGGATCGACGCTGGCGGCCTGGCAGTTCGGGCTCTGGAGCGATCTTCCGGCGTTCGATCCCTACGTGCTGTCCGACCACGTCGGCTGGTTCGGCTCCTGGGCGGTGACGATCGTGGCGCTCGCCGTGGTCTGGTACGTCGCGCGCGCCGTACAGGCCCGCCGCAACCCGCCGCCGATCGGCACCCCGCCGTCCGCGCGCGGCGCGCTCGCCCGCACGGTGCGGGGTTCCTGGCCGCTCGCGGCCGGTGCCGTCGTGCTCGCCGTACTGGGCGCCGGTGTACTGCTCGTGTCGGGCGGCGCCTGGGGCATCACCAGCGCGTTCGCACTGTGGGGCTCGAAGCTGGCCGGTCTGCTCGGCGCCTCCCCGGAGACCTGGGCGTTCTGGCAGCAGCCGGGCAGCTCCGCCCAGTTGGCGGGGCCGGTGCTCGCCGACAAGAACAGCCTCACCGACATCGGCATCATGGTCGGCGCCGCCGTCGCCGCGGCGGCCGGCGGGGTGTGGAAGCTGCACCGCGGCATCCCCGCCCGCACGGCGCTCGCGGCCGTCGTCGGCGGTGTCCTCATGGGCATCGGCGCGCGTCTGGCCGGCGGCTGCAACATCGGCGCCTACCTGGCCGGGATCGCGTCCGGCTCCCTGCACGGCTGGCTCTGGGGCGGCATCGCCCTCGTCGGCACCTGGGCCGGACTGCGCCTGCGCCCCCTGTTCGGCCTCGGCAACCCGAAGCCGACCGACAGCGTCTGCTGACGCGGACACGTCCTCGTACGGGTACGGGCGTTCAGTACCCGGCGACGACGAGATCGGCGCGCTCGCGCGGGCGGGTGGCGGCCACGTAGTGCTCCTCGGCCGCCCGCCAGCGTGCCTCCCAGTCGAGGGGCCCGTGGTCGTGGCCGCGCTCGCGCAGCCGCCGCATGGACTCCTCGGGCGGGGTGTCGACGTACACCAGAAGGTCGTAGAACCCGGCGAGTTCGGGGCGCGCCGTGTAGACGCCCTCGATCACGACGATGCCCGTTCGGGCAACGGTGTGTGTCTCTTCGGGGGCGAGCTCACCGCTCCCCCAGTCGTAGCGGCCGTACCGGGCGGCGTGGCCCGATGCGAGCGGGAACAGCACCTCGTCGCGCAGCCGCTGCCAGTCGAAGTAGCGGTCGCAGCCCTCCGCGGGGGTGAGCGCGGCTCGTTCTTCCCGGTCCATCGGCCGGTAGAAGTCGTCACCGTGCACGACCGCGGCGCCGCACCGCTCGGCGAGAGCGGCCGCCAGGGTCGACTTGCCCGAGCCCCCCATACCGTCGAGGGCGACGAGGGCGAACCCCCAGCGGGTACGGGCGGGCAGGGCAGCGGCCACTTCGTCGGCGGCTGTCCGGATCGTCGTCATGGGAGATCATCGTGACCGATCGGGCGTGCGCAGGGAAGGGTTCGGGCCGCGGGTCCTCGGAAACGTAGCCGCCTCTTCCCTCCAGCCGGTTGACTGATCCCATGAACACGGTGCCCCACCAGCCTCCTCCTCCCCCACCGTCCGCACAGAACACATCGTCCGCACAGAACACGCAGCACCCGCAGAGCCCTCCCGCCCCGCAGTCCCGGGGCCACATGATCGTGTGCGGTGACGACGCGCTGGCCGAGCGGCTCGCCGCGGAGCTGCGCAAGCTGTACGGGGAGCAGGTCACCGTGGTCGTCCCCGGCTCCCCGGGCGACGGCGTCGCCGGACGCGTCGCCCCGGCGGCCCGGGCCCGTGCCGCCGCGCTGCTGGCCCGGATGCAGTCGGTGCTCGGCCGCACGCCCGACCCGGACGAACCGGCGGCGCCCCCGCGCGTCCAGCAGGCGGCCGTCCTCGACGAACAGGCCTTCGCGGACGCGGGGGTGACCGAGGCACGGGCGCTGGCGCTCGTGCACGACGACGACGAGATCAACATCCGGGCCGCGCTGGTCGCCCGGCGGCTCAACCCGCAGTTGCGCCTGGTGATCCGGCTCTACAACCGCAGCCTGGGCCGCCATCTCGCCGATCTGCTCGACCAGGCCGCGGCGCTGTCCACGCCCGGTCTCGACCCGGAGAGCCTGGACAACTCGACCACGGTGCTGTCCGACGCCGACACGGCCGCGCCCGCGCTGGCGGCCACCGCCGTCGCCGGGACCAGCAAGATCGTCCAGGCCGACGGGCTGCTGCTGCGCGCCGTCGAGCGCACTCCGCCGGGGCCGGGCCAGGTCCCCGATCCGGGGCTCGCCACGCTCGCCCTGCTGTCGGCGACCACCAACGACCCGGCGGGGTCGGAGGGTTCGGACTCCGACGACGGCCGGGACGGGCCGCGGCTGCTGCCCGACGACGCCACCGTGGCCGCCGCGACCGGGCGCGGCACCGTCGTCCTGGAGACGATCGCCCCCGCCGAACGGACCGCGCCGAGCTGGTCGTCGGCCACCCGCGGGATGCCGTTCGGCTCGTTCTTCTCACGGCGGCTGCGCTGGTCGCTGTTCGGCCTGACGGCCAGCGTGCTCGGTCTGGCGATCGCCACCTGGGCCACCGGCGACATGCATCCGCTGCGCGCCGGCTATCTCACCCTGCTGGACCTTTTCGCCATCGACGACCCGGCCATCGGCGAGCCGACGGCCCGCAAGGTCCTGCAACTCCTCACCGGGCTCGCCGGGTTGCTGCTGCTGCCGGTGCTGCTGGCCGCCGTGCTGGAGGCGCTCGGTACCTTCCGCACCTCCGCCGCGCTGCGCCGACCGCCGCGCGGTCTGTCCGGGCACATCGTGCTGCTCGGGCTCGGCAAGGTCGGCACCCGGGTGCTGTCCCGGCTCGGTGAACTCGGCATCCCCGTGGTGTGCGTGGAGGCCGACCCGGAGGCGCGCGGAATCCCGCTGGCGCGGAGCATGCGCGTGCCCACGGTGATCGGTGACGCGGCGTCGGACGGGGTCCTGGAGGCGGCCAAGATCCATCGCGCGGCCGCGCTGCTCGCCCTGACCAGCGTCGACACCACGAACCTGGAGGCGGCGCTGTCCGCCCGTGCGCTCAAGCCCGATCTGCGGGTGGTGCTGCGTCTGTACGACGACGCGTTCGCCGCCGCCGTCTACCGCACGCTGCGGGCCGCGCACCCCCGCGCCCTGACCCGCAGCCGCAGCGTGTCCACGCTGGCCGCGCCCGCCTTCGCCGGGGCCATGATGGGACGTCAGATCCTGGGCGCCGTCCCGGTCGAGCGGAGCGTGCTGCTGTTCGCCGCCCTGGAGGTGGCGGGACATCCCCAGTTGGCGGGGCGCACCATCGCGGAATCGTTCCGGCCGGGGCACTGGCGGGTGCTCGCGCTGGACGCCACGGAGCCGGCGGAGCGCCGCCCGGATCTGTCCGCGGGCCCCGAGGACGACGAGAGCGCGCCCCGCCCCACCGGTCTGGTGTGGAACCTGCATCCCGGCCATGTGCTGCACCCGCAGGACCGGGTGGTCCTCGCCGCGACCCGGCAGGGCCTGGCCGAACTCCTCGGCCGCAGCCACTCCCCGAACCGGGCGGATCAGGCCTGACGCGGTCCGGGACGGACGGTGCCCTGTCGTCAGCCCACGCGCGGCGGCCAGTTGCGGATCCCCTTGGGGCGCGGCGGCGCGTAGGTGCGTACCTTCGACGTGCTGAGGCCGAGGCGTACCAGGGACTCGGCGATGGTGACGGCGGCGGCCACCCCGTCGACGACGGGGACGCCGGTGCGGGCGACGACCTGTTCCGTCAGTCCCGCCATGCCGCCGCAGCCCAGGCAGATGACCTCGGCGCGGTCCAGTTCGACGGCGGCGGCGGCCTGTTCGACGATCGCGGCGACGGCGGCGTCCGGGTCCTCCTCCAGGGCGAGCACGGGCAGCCCGCTGGCCCGCACCGAGGCGAGCCGGTCGGTGAGGCCCGCCAGCTTGAGCCGGTCCTCGATGAGTGGCACGGCCCGGTCGAGGGTGGTGACGACGGAGTACTTGTGGCCGAGGAACTGGGCGGTGCTGGCGGCCGCTTCGGTGATGTCGACGACGGGCACGTCGAGGAGTTCCTGGAGGCCCTCGCGGCCGTGCTCGCCGTAGCCGGCCTGGATGACGGCGTCGTACGGCTCGCGGTAGGCGCGCACCTTCTCCATGACGGCGACGGCGGCGAGATAGCTCTCGTAGTTGCCCTCGCAGGACTCGGCGCCGAAGTCGGGGGTGAGCGGGACTATTTCGGTGCCGGGCGCGGCGACGGCCTCGGCCTGCCGGCCGATGCTCTCCGTCATCGATGCGGTGGTGTTGACGTTCACTACGAGGATGCGCATGGGGGTTCTCCAGAAGGTCGCCGGGGTGCGGCGGTCACTCGGCGGCGACGGCGATCGGTTCGCCGTCGACGTGGTCGTAGGTCTGCGTGCGGTCGCTCACGAGCCAGTAGAGCCCGGCGGCGAGCAGCGCGCCGATGAACCAGGAGAAGCCCGAGATGCCGGAGAAGGAGGGGACGAGGGCGACGATCACGGCGCAGCCCGCGGCCGGGACGAAGGCGCCGATGGCCCTCGGGTTGACGCCGCGCCGGTAGTGGTAGGTGCCGGCCGGGTCCTCGGTGTACAGGTGCGGAACGTTGATCTGGGCCTTGCGCAGCAGCCAGTAGTCGGCCATGACGACGCCGAAGACGGGCCCGAGGAGGGCGCCGAGGCCGCCGAGGAAGTAGGTGACGGCGACCGGGCTGTCGTACAGGTTCCACGGCAGGATGACGAGTCCCACGACGGCGCTCACGATGCCCGCGCTGCGGAAGTTGAGGTGCCGTGGGAACAGGTTGACCAGCATGTACACGGGGGCGACGAAGTTGGCGAGGAGGTTCACCGCGACCGTCAGCATCAGCAGGGCGAGGCAGGCCAGGGCGAGCAGGGCCGTGCTGGGAATGGTCCGCACGATGTCGGTGGGGCTGGTGATGACCTCGCCGTCGAGGCGGAACTGGGCGCCGCTGAGCACGGCGGCGATGGCGGCGAAGAACAGCATGTTCACCGGGATTCCGATGAGGTTGCCGCGCACGATGGCCCGCTGGGAGGTCGCGGAGCGGGTGAAGTCGCAGAAGTTGAGGACGAACGTGCCGTAGACGACGACCCACAGCGCGGCGGCCTCGAAGATGTGCAGCCACTGGGCGCCGCCGGTGAAGTGGGTGGCGCCGCTGAGCGCGATCGACCCGTCGGCCTTGACGAACATCCACACCGCGAGCGACAGCATCGTGACGAGGACGGTGGGTGCGGCGATCGCCATGTAGCGGCGGATGACCTGCATCCCGAAGCTGACGATGAGGACCTGCACCAGCCACAGGGCGAGGAAGGAGATCCAGCCGAGCGTGGACAGGCCGAGGAAGGAGTTCGTGTCGTACGTGGCCACGCCCGGCCAGAGTGCCTTGAGGAGGGTGCGCAGCACCTGGGAGGCCAGGTAGGTCTGGATGCCGAACCAGGCGATGGCGACGGCTCCCCTGACGATGGCGGGCAGTTGGGAGCCGCGCACCCCGAAGGCGATCCGGCTCATCACCGGGAACGGGACACCGGTGCGGTGTCCCATCCGTCCGGAGAGGGTGAGCAGCGCGAACAGCAGCACCGAGGCGATGGCGAACGCGATGAGGATGTCCCACACGCTCATGCCGAGCGCGAAGAGCCCGATGGCGAAGGCGTAGTTGCCGAGGCTGTGCACGTCGTTGCCCCAGAGGGTGAAGACGTTGTACGCACCCCAGCTGCGGCCCTGGGTCCTGGTGGGGGCCAGGTCGTGGTGGTAGAGGCGGGAACTGATGTCCACGCCGCCCGCCGTCAGGGGCTCCGGGGCCGAGGGTGGGGTCCGTTGCTCAGCAGTGGCCATCGAAGACCCCTCCCGTTCCGCTATACGAAATGAAACTTCCGTCGCTGCGGACTGGACGTTACGGGTGGGGTTTTCAGCAGGTCAACAGATTCCGGCCGGAGATCACTTGGTGAAAAACGCCATACTGCACGGGTCTTGCGTGTGTGATCACCCAACGCTTAGTGCGCCAGAAGCTTCAGGACGTCCTCGGTCGTCCCGGTTTCTCCCAGACGCGGGAAGATCCGCTCGACGCTGCCGCGGTGCGCCTCCGGATCGAGGTCGGTCATGGCGTCCGTGGCGAGGGTGACGTGGTAGCCGTGCTCGTGGGCGGCGCGGGCGGTGGACTCCACGCCGATGCTGGTCGCGACACCGGTCACGACGACCTGGGTGATGCCGCGGCGGCGCAGGTGCAGGTCGAGGTCGGTGCCGTAGAAGGCGGACCAGTTCCGCTTGGTGACGGTGATGTCCTCGGGGTGTCCGGCGAGCACGTCGACGATCCGGTCCCAGCCGTCGGGCGGGGTCGTGGCGCGCGGTGCCTGCTCGGTGCGGCCCGGGACCATGTCGCCGCCGTCCGCGGCGAAGGAGACGCGGACGAGGACGACGGGGAGGCCGGCGGCGCGGAAGGCGTCGGCGAGCCGCACGCTGCGCTCCACGACGTCGGAGGTGGCGTACGGGGCGCCGGGAATGCCGACCACGCCGTTCTGGAGGTCCACGACGACGAGTGCGGTGCGGGGGTCGAGGGTGGTGAGGGGCATGCTGAACTCGCTTTCCAATGAGGGGGGGTTGTTGCAGAGGTGTGGCGGAGAAGGTCTCAGGTGTCGCGGCCGACGCGGGCGAGCGAGCGGTCGGCGACGCTCGCCACCAGGCACAGCGCGGCCACGCCGATCAGCAGCCAGGCCATGCCGTGCAGCCCGGAGCTGGTGGCGCCGTCGCGGAAGAACGCGGCGTTGGCGGCGGAGGCGAGCAGGGCGCCGAGGTAGGTGAAGGTGCGCAGCAGCCCGGACGACGAGCCCATCCGGGCCGGGTCCGCCTGTGCGTACAGCGCGTTCTGGTTGGCGAGCCCGATGAGCCCCTGAGGGACGCCGAAGAGCAGGCCGACGACGGCCAGGAGCCAGACGGGGCTGTCGGCCCCCAGCGGCAACAGGGCCGCACAGCCGATGAGTTGGACGACCGCTCCGACGGCGAGCTTGCCGCGGACCTCGCGGCGGCGGCCGGTGAGGACGGTGACGGCGACGCCCATGGCGGACATCGGCAGGAGGAGCATTCCGGCCTGCGACGCGCTCAGCCCGCGCCCTTCCTGGAGCCACTGTCCGTAGCCGTACAGGAAGGCGTACGACGTGGTGTACGCGAGGAGTTGGCGGCCGTAGGTGGCCAGGAGCGGGGTGTTGCCGCGCAGGACGTGCAGGTCGATGAAGGGCTCGGCGACGCCGTGCTCGCGGCGGACGAATGCGGCGCCGGCGGCGAGTCCGAGGACGGGCAGGTACCAGTGCGCGGGGTCCGGCTCCATCAGGAACAGCATGAACGCGGTGAGCGCGGCGGCGAACAGCAGCATGCCCGGCACGTCCGTGCGCCCGGGTGCCCCCTTCGGCGCACCCTTGGGCAGTCGGCGGAATCCGAGGAACAGGCAGATCACGGACAGCGGCACGTTGATGGCGAAGATCAGGTGCCAGCTGCCGAGGCCGATCAGGACACCGCCGAGCGTGGGCCCGACGACGGCGATGACCTGCCCGGACGCGGTGAGGGCGGCGAGGATGCCGTTGGGGCTCCGCAGTCCGGTGCGCTCCGACTCGGTGCGCAGCAGGGACATCGAGGCCGGGTACGCGGCGGACGTGCCGAAACCGAGCAGGACCCGGGACAGGACGAGCACCCACAGGCTCGGCGCGAGGACGCCGAGCAGTCCGGCGGCGCCGACGAGGGCGGTGCCCATCAGGTAGAGCAGGCGCGGCCCGAACGTGTCGACGAGGCGGCCGATGACCGGCTGGCCGACGGCCGTGGCGAGATAGAGGCCCGAGACGAGCCAGGCGGTCTGCGACGGCGGGACGCCGAAGGCGTGGCCGATCGGGACCAGCGCCACCGCGAGCATCGAGGAGTTGATCGGGTTCAGGACCGAGCCCAGGATCATCGGCGCGACGAGCCGGCGGTCGAAGCCGCCCGGGTCGCCGGTCCGGGCCCGGTGGAGGCGCTCGGCTATACCGGTCACGCCTGCGCCACCTCGTCCAGCAGCTGCATGGCGGTGATCACCGCGCGCACCTGCTCCTCGGTGCCGTGCTCGTCCAGGGCGCGGGCGAGCCAGGCCCGGCGGGCCTCCCGGTCGTCCTGGCGCCGCTCCAGGCCGGGCCCGGTGAGCATGACGAGCTGGCGGCGGCCGTCGTGGGGGTCGGGGTGACGCTCGACGAGTCCGGCCTCCTCCAGGGCGATCACGGTCTTGGCCATGGACTGCGGCCGCACGCCCTCGACCGTGGCGAGGTCGCTCGCGGAGGCGGGGCCGATCTTGTCGAGGCGGGCGAGGACGGAGGCCTGCGCCGGAGAGAGGTCGCTCTCCCCGTCCAGGCCCCCGAGCAGGGACTGCAGCTTGCGGCGGAGGCGTCCGACCACCACCCACACCTCGGCGGCCGCCTGCACGGCGGCCTCGGAGGGTTCTTCCTTCTCGGTCATGCCTCCACCGTAGATCGGCAGCCCAGACTGCGCAACTAAGACTGCACAGTCTGGGCTGCCGAGGGAGGAGGGGGCCGGTCTACCAGGCGACGGGCAGCGCGGTGGGCCTGCGCAGCAGGACGCCCTGGTCCCACGGGAGAGTGGCCGGATCCGCCGTCAGGCGCAGGCGCGGGAACTCGGTGGCCAGGTGCGTGAGCACGGCCGTGATCTCCATCCGCGCCAGCGCGGCTCCCATGCAGTGGTGCATGCCGTAGCCGAACTGCAGGTGTCGGCGGCCCTGGCGGTCCGGGTCGATCAGCAGGGGGTCGGGGAAGGCCAGCGGGTCGCGGTTGGCGGCGAACGCGTCCGCGTAGACGACGTCACCGGCTCGTATCTCGCCCTCGCCGACCGCGACGGTCCGGGTGGCCACGCGCGGGAAGGTGGAGATGGTGCCGAGCGGCATGAGCCGGATCAGCTCGTCGGTCAGGCGCGGCGCCATCGCCGGTTCGGCGACGAGGCGTTCCCACAACGACGGCACGGCGAGCAGTGCGTAGACGGCCTTGCCGAGGACGGAGAGGATGTTCTGGTCGCCGCCGAGGAGCGAACCGAGCAGCAGTCCGACCAGTTCCTTGTCGCTCAGCGGGGGTTCCACGGCGTCCCGTCCGCGCTTGAACCGGTCGATCAGGCCGCCCGGCTCCACCGGACGTTCACCGGTGACCAGGTCGGTGACGTACCCGTAGACCTTCCAGAAGTGGTCCAGGAGGTGCGGGACGTCCGTGTCGGGCGCCATCTGCACCGTGCGGGCGTAGGGGCGGAAGGCGGCGATGTCCGCGACGGGCAGCCCGAGGAAATGACAGTTGACGGTGACCGGCAGTTGGTCGAGCACGGTGGCGAACAGGTCGGGGTGCTCCTGCGCGCGCAGCGCGGACGTGCGCTCGGCCAGGACCTTCTCGACGGTGGGGCGCAGTTGCTCCACGCCGGCCGCGCTGTAGTCGGACGTCACGACTCCGCGCATCCGGGCGTGGTCCGGCACGTCCAGGTTGAGCAGGAGTTCGGGCGGCATGATGGTGGGCAGGAAGCTCGGGCCGTCCTCGACGTTGGTCTCGGTCCGGGCGAAACTGCTGTCCGCCAGGACGCGGTGGACGTCGGCGTACGTGGTCAGGTGCACGGCGGCGTGGCCGCTCGGGAGCAGGACCTGCGGCAGGCCGCCCGGCGAGCGCTCCGCGGTCGGCTGGTAGGACGGGGCGGGATCGAGCCCGGGAATGGTGTCGATCCGCGCGCCGGTGTGAGTGTCCGTGATCGTCATGGCTTCCCCTCAGGGTCAGTAGATGCTGGGCAGGCCGGTCAGGCGCTGGAGGTCGGTGAGCGCCTGGTGGTTGTTGCGGAAGTGCACGGTGCGCCAGCCCGTCGCGGCGGCGGCCGCGCAGTTCTCCTCGAGGTCGTCGATGAGCAGGCACTCCTCGGCTCGCACCCCGGCTCTGTCGGCGGCGAGTTCGAAGATTTTCGGGTCGGGTTTGCGCACGCCGACCTTGCAGGAGTCGATCAGCAGATCGACCGGTCCGAGCGGCGCGATGATCCGCATCCAGTGCGGCTCCCACTCCAGGACGTTGTTGGAGAGCACGCCGGCGCGGAAGCCGTTGGCCTGCGCGTACCGGAAGGCGCAGATCATCGACTGGTTCGCCTCGATCCCGCTGAACCACTGCTCGCCGAAGGACGTGAGCCGGGCGCGGCCGAGGTCGATGCCGGGGTGGCGGTCTTCGAGCACGCGCGCGAGGGCCGCGCCCCACTCGGGTTCGCTCATGGTGCCGAGTTCGACGGGTGCCAGCGTCGGCAGGTCCAGTTCGGCGGCGACTTCCTTCATCGCTCCTTGCAGTTGTTCGGGCGTGATGCCGGTCTTGGTCTCGTAGGCGTCGTACAGCTCCTCCAGCGGCGGAGACAGGACTCCGCCGAAGTCGAACCAGATGACAGAGGTGGCCGGGGCAGACATGTGCGTCCTCAGTGACGGGTGAAGAGAATGGGCGTACGCGGGCCGGGACTTCGGGCACGGCAGTCACCGCGGCGGCCCGTACCGGGTGCGCGGGAAGGGGAGCTGGGCGCGAAGAGGCCCTCGAGCCGGCGCGGTCGACGCCGCGCGGCGAAGTGGTGCGCGCGGCGGTGTCAGCTCGCGCGCTGAGCGGGAATCCGGACCGCGCGGCCCACGGCGCTGGCGCAGCCCAGTGTGACGTCCGCGGTGGAGACGGTCTCCTGCTGGCGGAGCTCCATGCGCAGGGTGATCGCGTCGGCGTCGGGGTCCCCGACGAGCTGCGCGTGGCAGGTGGTGGGGAGTTCGAGCTCCGCGAAGCGGTTGAAGGCGACCTTGCAGCGGCTCATCGACAGCCGCAGCGGCGACAGGCCGAGAAGCTCGTGAGCGGCGAAGACTCCGGTCTGCCGGTACGCCTCGAAGAGCAGGGCGGCAGGTATGTGGTCGAGCGGGTGGTCGAAGAGGGCCGGGTGGCCCTGGTCGACGCGCAGCTTGGAGACGACCTCGTGGCCGAGGACGACCGCCTCACTGAGCACCACGTTCTGCTCGGCCGCGCGTCCGACCGCGCTCGGCGGGAGGCTGCCGCCGGATTCCGGCATCGCGTTCGGGAGGGTCAGCGTGGCGCGGTTGCGCTCCCGCAGCTTCGCCCATGCGTGGCCGGGCATCCACTGGATGGTCATGTCCATCGACGCGGCCTGCCGGTCGTCGAAGCTGAGCCGCATGCGCAGGGAGACACCGACGAGTTGGGCATCGCGGAACTTGCGGTGGGTGACGACGACGTCGATCAGCGCGTGTGCGGGCCGGTCACCGAAGCGCAACGCCTCGCTGTCCAGGATCCGCAGATCACCGGTGTTGAAGCTGAACTTCTGGTCACGGGGCACGTCCATGTGCGCGTGGGTGACGAGGATGGACGTCTGCCGGAAGACCTCCAGCAGCAACAGCGGGTCGTAGGACGCGGGTCCTGCGGCCTGATCGCTGTAGTAGCTGTGCACCCGCGGGAGTTGCGCGGCCACCCAGTACTCGCCTTCGTCCCGGCGCTGAGTGTCCGTCAGGAAGACTTCACAGACGGCGGCACGGTGCACCAGCCCGCGCGGGACGGTGGAGGCATAGGAGAGCTCGGGGCGGATGGTGTCAAGCATATTCGCTCCGTGTTCGAACGGGGTTAGGTTCGGTTTTGATCCTACACAGGTTCGATATTTTTAGAACACCGCTTATGTCACAGTGTCATGAACCGGTCGTAACAGAGGGCGCCCCTCGCGTATTTGACGGCCATAAGTACTGGTCACAGTGTTTTCGACCGCGTGCTCGCCGGTATCGCTTCGGTGGCGGGCGCGTCCGCCACCGAAGCGATGCCGGCTCTCACTCTCCGGACACCGAGGCCGCCACGGGCTCCCTCGCGCCGCCCAGCGGCGTGCCCAGCAGCCGGTTCAGAGTGCGCCGGAGAGACGCCTCGCCGACTGCTTCGACGGTGCCGGTCCAGGCGAGGTAGCCGTCGGGACGCAGCAGCAGCGCCGAGGTGCTCAGGTCGACGGCGCCGTCCGCGCTGTCCGCCCGCACGACGTCAAGCACGCCGTCCCGTTCGGCCGCCACCGCCTCCAGCGCCGGTGCGCCGGCCGACGGCACGAGCAGCACCGGGCGTCCGGCGTACAGCAGTTCCGCGACGCAGGTGTCGACGCCCTCGCGGCGCAGCGGCAGGTTGGGCAGGAACTCCCCACGGCATCCCGACATCCCGGTGCCGGCAAGGATGTCCTGGGCGCTGATCATGTCGCCGAGGTGCCGGGAGGCCTCCGGCGAGCGCAGCATGCCCCGGACGAGCGTGCGCAGCGGCTCGGCCTCCGGGCCCGGCCGCATCAGGTCACGCTGGGCCCGCGTGTTGTCGACGACGCCCCTGCCGGCCGGGTGCCGCTCGGCGTGGTACGTGTCGAGCAGCTCCTCGTGGGCCTGTTCGCGGACCACCGCGGCCAGCTTCCAACCGAGGTTGAAGGCGTCCTGAAGCCCGAGATTCAACCCCTGCCCGCCCACCGGGAAGTGCACGTGGGCGGCGTCGCCGGCCAGGAGGACACGGCCGGAACGGTACTGCCGCACCAGTCGGCTGTAGTCGCTGAAACGGCTGCTGAAGGTCAGCTCGGACATCGGGATGTCGTGGCCCGCGATGCCGCTCGCGGTGTCATGGAGCTCTTGCAGCGTCAGCGGCGCGTGCCGGTCGGGATCGGGGCCGGTGAACTCGAAGGTGATGACTCGGCTCGGGCCGCCGGGATTGACGTTGATGACCGTCCAGCCGCGCTCCGTCCGCTGCCATCCCGGCGGCGCCGCGTAGGGATCGTCGAGCCGGACCTCGCCGAGCAGCGCCCGCAGCGTCGCCGGATACTCGTCGCTCTCGAATCCGGCCGCTCTCCGTACGGCGCTGCGCGCTCCGTCCGCGCCCACGACCCAGCCGGTGCGGAGCCGGACGGACCGGCCGTCCGGGCCCGTGGCCGTGACCGTCACACCGTCTTCCTCCTGGACGAGGCCGGTGAACGCGTGCTCCCGCCAGACCTCCACGCCGAGCCCGCGGGCCCGCTTCTCGAACAGCCGCTCCAGGCCTGCCTGGGTGCGTCCGACGATCGGCGGGCCCTCCACGGCGGGCGCGGTGATGGAGAGCCCGGGCATCCCCGCGAAGTGGAAGGCGGACGTGACCGTGCGGTCCACCCGGCAGGCCGACGGCAGCGGCAGATGCCCCCGCCGGGTCAGCGACTGCACCGTACGGGCGTGGAGGGTGCCCGCCTTGGGCTGATCCAGGGTCCGGGGGTTCGGTTCGAGGACCAGGGTGCGCACCCCGTGCAGCGCCAACTCGGTGGAGAGGAGCATGCCGACCGGTCCTCCGCCGGCGATGATGACGTCGAAAGGGTGCGTTGTGCGGGTCACCTGGTGACGCTCCTTCGTCGTTTCGTACCGGCTCAGATCCGGGCGGCGTCGGCCGCAGCCGCCTCGTTCCGGCCCCGGCGGCCGAGGACGCCGATGACCGCGAAGAGCACCAGGCAGACCGCACCGAGGATCCACAGCAGGGTGTGGAACGACGCGTCGTAGGCGTCGGTGAGGAACCCGGTGAGCTCGTGCCGTACTCCCGGTGCGGCGTGCTGGGCCGCACCGGCGAAGTCGCCGCCGGCCGCCTTGCCCGCCACCTCGGAGGGCGCACCGGCGCCGGGGAAGTCGCCGATGCTGTCGCGCACCTTCGAGGTGAGCAGCGTCGCCAGCAGCGCTCCGTAGATCGCCACCGCGACCGCTTCACTGCCCAGACGCAGCGTGTTGAGGAAACCGGCGGCCATGCCGGCCTTCTCCTCCGGTACGAGTTCCAGTGCCTGTCCGTCGACCAGTCCGGCCGACAGCCCCATACCGGCACCGGTGATCAGCATCGGCAGGGCCACCACGCCGAGGGCCACGCTCGGGCTGAACAGGGTGAGGGCCGCGTCCCCCAGGACCAGGCAGACGAGGCTCGCGTAGATCACCGTCATGGGGGCGATGCCGCGCGCGACCAGCTTGGCCGCCAGCATCGGGCAGAGGAAGACGGGCAGGGTCAGCAGGACCATCAGGACACCCGCCATGCCGCTGCTCTCGCCGTGCACGGCGGTGAGGTAGCTGGGCAGGTAGGTCAGCAGCGTCACGAAGCCGAAGGAGGCGGCGACCGGCACCAGGCACAGGGCCAGGAAGCGCCGGTTGGCCACCACGCTCAGGTCCAGCATCGGCTGAGCGGTACGCCGTTCGACCACGACGAAGACAGCGAGCACCACGAGCGCCGCCGCGAACAGGCCGAGCACGCCGGCACTGGCCCAGCCCCACTGCGAACCCTGGACGATGCCGGTGATCAACAGGCCCATCGCCACGACGAACAGCAGCGAACCGGGCACGTCGACGCGGCCGCCGCCGGGCTGTTCGCGCAGCGTGCGGAACATGACCGGGACGGCGAGCAGCACCAGCGCCAGCGCGAGTGCGTGCAGCCCGAACACCCAGCGCCAGCCGAGCCCTTGGACCAGCAGGCCGGAGAGCGACGGGCCGAGGCCCACCCCCACGCCGGCGACCGTGCCGAACAGCGCGAACGCCTTGGCCCGGGCCGCTCCGCTGAAGACGGTGGACAGGATCGCGCTGCCGCACGAGAAGATGGCCGCTCCGCCGATGCCGGCGAGCGCGCGGGCCACGTCGAGCAGCACGACGGAGCCGGAGAGCGCGCTGGCCAGCGAGGCGACCGCGAAGACAGCGGCGCCGGCGGCGAACGCCCGCGCCCTGCCGATGATGTCGGCGACCGAGCCCCAGACGAGCGTGAAGCAGGCGAACGCGACGTTGAAGGCGTTCACCACCCACTGCAGCGGGGCCAGTGACGCGTGGGTGTCGGCGCCGATGCCCGGCAGCGCCACGGCGGTTCCGGAGATCGACATCGGCACGACGAAGACGGCGAGCAGGACCGCGAGAAGAGTGAGCCTCTGTCCGGGCGGAGCACCGGACTCCTGACCGGCCGGGATGGTGTCCGGGTCTGCGTGCGTGGTCATTCAACACTCCCTGCGCGGGTCGCAGCCCCGACCCGCCTAGGTTCGGTAATTTTCGAACCTTAAGTTGGCACACTCCAAGGTATGATGCAAGTAGAACCTAAGCAGTCTGCCGCCCGCACAGCGCAAGGGAGCCGCCCTCATGCCTGACTCCGAAGGTCACCCCGACGTGGACGAGATGGATTTCCGGACCGTCCTCCAGGCGTTGGCCGACAGCCTGCGTTACGAGGTGATCTCCACCCTCGTGCGCGAACCGCTCGGAACCGAACGCCACTGCACGTCCTTCGGACTTCCGGTGTCGAAATCGACCCGCAGCCACCACTTCCGGATCCTGCGCGAAGCCGGCCTGATCAGGCAGGTCGATCGCGGAAACAGCCGCATGGCACAGCTGCGAACCGCGGACCTTCAGGCCAGGTTCCCCGGGCTGGTCGACCTCATCCGCGACAACCCCAGCCGACTGCCCGAGCGGGAAACGCTGTCCGACACCGCCCAGTGACACGCCCGGACACCAAAGAACATCCGAGGGAGTTCACCCGTCAGAGGCGTGAGGGGAGCGCGGTGTCGCCGCGTCCTGTTCCGCGAGATGGCCGTCCATGGTGGTGTTCAGGTCGGCCATGAACGCCTCGACCCGCTCCAGGAATTCGGGCGGGTAGTGCGACATCGCGGCGTCGAGGCGGTGGGCGAGCGGGCCGAAGAACTCGTCCGCCCGCTCCTGGATGTGCCCGCCGCTGCGCAGCGTGACGACGCGCCGGTCGGAGTGCTCGCGGGCCCGCGTGATGTGCCCCGCCGCCTCCAGACGGTTCAGCAGGGCGGTGGTGGCGCCCGTGGACAGGGGGATGCGCTCGCTCAGCCGCGCCGGCGACAACGGCGTGCCGCGCTCCTCGGCGGCGGCGATCTCCAGGACCGCGGTCGCATCCGTGGAGTGCAGACCCAGCCAGGCGGCGAAGCGCCGACTGAGCTCGGCGTAGTGGCCGCCGTAGATCCTCAGTGACTCCATCAGCCGCTCACGCTGTTCCACGACACCGTCACGCACGGCTTCCTCCACGCCTCCGCCCTTCTTTCCCGGCACGCGGCCCACGCAGACCGCTTTGACAACCTACCGCTACGACTTTACCTTCACCGTGGAATTATTTCACCGTGGAGGTAACTGGCGTGCGTGATCCGTCCCCCAACCCTGCCGAGACGTCCGAGCCCTACCGGTGGCGATGGCTGATCCTGGCCGTGATGATCGTCGCGGAGATCATGGATCTCCTGGACGCCTCGATCGTCAACGTCGCCGGGCCGGACCTGGAGAAGTCCCTCGGCGCCGGTTCCGTCGGACTGCAATGGGTGATCGGCGGCTACGCCCTCACCCTGGGCGCCGGGCTCGTGCTCGGCGGGCGGCTCGGCGACCGCTACGGACGGCGCCGGATGTTCCTGGTGGGACTTGCGTCCTTCACCTCGAGCTCCCTGCTGTGCGCGGTCGCGCCGAACATCGGGTCGCTGATCGCCTTCCGCCTGCTGCAGGGCGCCGCCGGAGCGATGCTGCTGCCCCAGGGCCTGGGCCTGCTGCGGGAGAACTTCTCCGGCACCGAGCTCACCAAGGTCTTCGCGATCTTCGGTCCCGTCCTCGGCCTGGGCGGCATCATCGGCCCGGTCCTGGGCGGCTTCCTCATCGAGGGCGACTTCTTCGGCCTGGGCTGGCGGTCGGTGTTCCTGGTCAACCTGCCCATCGGCATCGCCGCACTGATCGTCGCCGCGAAGTTCGTGCCCAGGAAGGCGGGCGACCGCGCGGTACGGGTCGACATGACCGGCGCGGCCCTGGTCGTGATCTCCTGCGCTCTGCTGGTGCTGCCGCTGAACCAGGGGCAGGAGAACGGCTGGCCGTTGTGGACGTGGCTGTCCATGGCCGCCTCGGTGATCGGTTTCGCCCTCTTCGCCCTCCAGCAGCGCCGCACGGCCGCCGCGGGCCGCGAGCCGCTGGTGACCCCGGGCCTGCTGCGCAAGCCGGCCTTCACCGTGGGGCTCGGCGGCATCGCCCTGTTCTTCGGCGGGCTCATCGGCACCCAGCTCGTGCTGACCCTGTTCCTCCAGATCGGCCGGCACTTCACCGCCGGTGAGGCGGGGCTGGGCAACCTGCCCCTCGCGGTGGGAACCGCGATCGGCGGCGCGGTCAGCGGCGCGTTCCTCGCGGACAGGATCGGCCGCAAGGTGCTGCAGATCGGGCCGCTGGTCCAGCTGGCCGGCGCGGCCGTGCTGTGGTTCGAGCTCGACGGCCTGGACGCCGCCTCGTTCTCGATCTGGGCCATCGTTCCCGGTGTGGCGGTGGCGGGCGTCGGCGCCGGCATGGTGATCGCCGCCCTGTTCAGCTTCATCCTGGCCGCGGTCGACGACGACGAGATCGGATCCGCCTCCGGTGTCCTGTCGGCGGTCCAGGCCGTCGGCGGTTCCATCGGCGTCGCGGTCTTCGGCTCGGTGTTCTTCGCCCGGGCCGAGACCGGCGACTTCACCGGCGGCTTCCACCGCGCGCTGATCGTCCAGGCGTGCCTGCTCGTGGCCTTCCTCGCGATCACCTTCCTGCTGCCCAGAAAGGGCCGCCCCGAAGAAGAGCAGCACGGCATCACCCCCGAGGCGGCGGCCGACGACTCCGGCCCGCAGCAGCACCTCACCGTGTGAGCCCCGGCCGCGCTCGCCGAGCGGGAGAAGGGGGCGGCCCCGGAGCCGCGCCCCGGGGCACGCCGCCTACGCCACCTCCTGCTCGGCCCCGCGGACGAGCGGCTCCTGGAGTTCCGTCACCCACTCGTCGCGCTCGGCCGGGCACTCCAGGTTGATCTCCCGCGGGTATCCCGCGGAGCGCTCACCGTGGGCGTCGATCCAGCGGGCGAGGTTCTGCACGGAGGGCAGCACGCCCTCCATCGCGCCGCGGTGCACGAGCGTCGCCGCGCGCTCCACGGGCGGCAGGTCGAGGATGTGCAGGCCGTCTTCCTCGCGGGGCTCGGCGGACACCTCGACGCCCGCGTGGACGACGATGCCGCCGCCGGGCGCGTCCTCGTAGCGGGCGATGCCGGGGCCGGTCGGTCGGATGCCGGCCGCGTCGAGCCGGCGGAACAGCTCGTCGTACAGGGGCTGGATCACCGCGCTGATGCTGGGCGGTTCGAAGTCGGGTGCCACGGCGGTGAGTTCGGCCACGCACAGCCGCGGCAGGTTCTTGACGACGACGTCCTCGGTGGGCATGTGTCCCTCGCTCTCGATGGACCGGAGCCGCGCCTCCACCTGGGTCAGCCGTGCCGCGGCCGCCGCCATCTCCGCCTCCAGGTCGGCGCGGCGCAGCCGCAGCATGGCGCGCAGTTCCCCGGCGTCGACCTTCTCGTCGAGGATCGCCCCGACCTGTTGGAGGGTGAGGCCGAGGTCCTTGAGCGCGATGATGCGGTTGAGCCGGGCGAGCTGGGCGGCGGTGTAGTGGCGGTAGCCGGTGGCCGGGTCGACCCGGGCCGGGCGCAGCAGCCCCAGTGCGTCGTAGTGGCGCAACATGCGGACCGATACGCGGCCGTGGCGGGCGAAGTCTCCGATGCTGAACATGATGGCTCCACTCCACCGGCTCACACGGTGTCAGGGTCAAGGCGTGGTGAGTGCCGCCGGTCGTGTGCTCAGGGCCTGCTCCACCAGACCGTGCAGTCGGCGGGCAGTTCGATCGTGTCGTCCTCGACGGTGACCGGGCTGGAGGCGAGCAGCACGGTGCCGGGTGCGGTGATGCGGACCGCGGCGCCGGTGGTGTTGACGGTGCAGGCGAAGGCGGGGCGCTCGAAGTGCAGCACTCCGGCGGGTACGCCCTGGTGCCAGGTGACGCTGTCGCCCGCCCCCAGTCCGGCCTGCTCGCGTCGCACAGACAGCGCACTCCGGTACAGCTCCAGCGTGGAACCCTCCTGACCGGTCTGCGCCTCGACACTCAGCTCGCCCCAGCTGTCGGGCTGCGGCAGCCAGCTGCCACCCTCACCGAACCCGTACGAGGGACCGGTCCGCGTCCACGGGATCGGCACCCGGCACCCGTCCCGGAACCCGTCCTGGCCCTGTGCCCGGAAGAAGGACGGGTCCTGACGCACCTCGTCGGGCAGGTCGGTGACGTCCGGCAGCCCCAGCTCCTCCCCCTGGTAGATGTACGCGGACCCCGGCAGCGCCAGCATCAGCAGCGTGGCCGCCCGCGCCCGCCGCAACCCCAGCTCCCGATCACCCGCCGTGCGGATCTGCGTACCCAGACCCGGCGGGTTGGCGTACCGCGTCGCGTGCCGGGTCACGTCGTGGTTCGACAGGACCCACGTGGTGGGAGCGCCGACGGGCCGCATCGCGTCGAGGGAGCGGTCGATGGCGGTACGGAGTTCGTCCGCGTCCCAAGCCGTGCTCAGATACTGGAAGTTGAAGGCCTGGTGGAGTTCGTCGGGCCTGACGTAGTTCGCCGTGCGCTCCACCGTCGGCGTCCACGCCTCCGCTACGAAGATCCGCTCCCCGTCGTACTCGTCCAGGACCGTCCGCCACGAACGGTAGATCTCATGCACACCGTCTTGGTCGAAGAACGGCATGACATCGTTGCCCAGCAACTTCAACTGATCGCCGCCGCCCAGATCGGGCAGCCCCTCCGCCTTCACCAGGCCGTGCGCCACGTCGATCCGGAACCCATCCACCCCCATGTCGAGCCAGAACCTGAGGATCGACCGGAACTCGTCCGCGACCGCCGGGTGCTCCCAGTTCAGATCCGGCTGCTCCGGCGCGAACAGATGCAGATACCACTCCCCGTCCGCCAACCGCGTCCACGCCGGACCACCGAAGATCGACTCCCAGTCGTTCGGCGGCAGTTCACCGCTCTCGCCCTTGCCCGGACGGAAGTGATAGCGGTCCCGCAACGGCGACCCCGGACCCTCCGCCACCGCCCGCCTGAACCACTCGTGCTGGTCCGACGAATGGTTCGGCACCAGATCCACGATGATCCGCAGCCCCAGCCCGTGCGCGTCACGGATCACCGCATCAGCATCCAGCAACGTCCCGTACATCGGATCCACCGCCCGGTAGTCCGCGACGTCGTAGCCACCGTCCGCCTGCGGCGAGGCGTAGAACGGCGACAGCCACACCGCGTCCACCCCCAACTCCTTCAGGTACGGCAACCGGCGCCGGATCCCCTCCAGATCACCCGTGCCATCGGCGTCACTGTCGGCGAAACTGCGCGGATACACCTGGTAGATGACCGCGTCCCGCCACCAGCCGACGGCCTCGCGGGTCGAGGTGACGGACGGCAGAGACACGGACGACGGGTCCGTGGAGTGCTGATTCATCCGGACAACGTAGAAGACGACGGTCGCCGAAGGGCGGTGAACGCGCGGGCGCACCGGGTAGCCGACGTGTCGTGCCGGACGGCCGGCGGGCGTCATGCGACCACTGGCCCGCCACGACGGACGCCCATCGGCCCCCTGACCGCCGACGGGACCGAGAACTGACCCATTGGTACAGTCGGCCATGATCGACCCGATCTGACGGTTCGCCCGAAGGAGCTCACCCCCGATGGCCGTGGACCAGCTCGACACCCGTATTCTGCGGCTCCTCCTGGAGCAGCCGCGCACCAGTGTCCGCGAGTACGCCCGGATCCTCGGGGTGGCCCGCGGCACCCTCCAGGCCCGGCTCGACCGGCTGGAGCGGGACGGTGTGATCACGGGCGCGGCCCCGGCCCTCTCCCCCGCCGCGCTCGGCCACCCCGTGCTCGCCTTCGTGCACATCGAGGTGACACAGGGCCACCTGGCCGATGTCGCCGACGGCCTGGCAGGCGTCCCGGAGATCATCGAGGCGCACTCGATCACCGGCGGAGGCGACCTCCTGGCCCGGGTCGCGGCCCGGGACGCCGCCCACCTGGAGGACGTCGTGCAGCAGCTCAACCGGCTGCCCGGCGTGGTGCGCACCCGCACCGAGGTGGCCCTGCGCGAGCGGGTCCCGCACCGGCTGCTGCCGCTGGTCGAGGCGGTCGGCAGGGCGGCGGCAGCGGACCGCAAGTGATCGCTCGGGACCGCCTTCCTGCATGCTGGAAGGCATGAACGACCTCATCCGCCCCCTCGGTGGCACCGCCGTCGTCTTCGACCTCGACGGCACGCTCGTCGACAGCGAGCCCAACTACTACCGGGCGACCCTCGGCACCCTGGCCCGTCACGGCATCACCGACTACACGTGGGCGGACAACGAGGCGTACGTCGGCATCTCCACCCTGGAGACGATCGGCCTGTGGAAGCGGCGGTACGGCATCGGGACGCCCGCGTCCGAGATGCTCGACGACCTGAACGCCCGCTATCTCGACCTCGCCCGCGCCGACACCCATGTCTTCCCGCAGATGCGGCTGTTCGTGGAGCGGCTGCACGCGGCCGGCGTGCCGATGATCGTGGCGTCGGGATCGTCGCCCGAGGCCATCGAGGCGATCCTCACCGGCACCGGCCTCGGCGCACAGCTGTCGCACTACGTCTCGGCGGACGAGGTGCCGCACGGCAAGCCCGCGCCCGACGTGTTCCTGGAAGCGGCCCGCCGCCTCGGCGTGGCACCCGCCCGGTGCGTGGTCCTGGAGGACGCGGCGCCGGGCGCCCGCGCCGCGCACGCGGCAGGAATGCGCTGCATCGCGCTGCCGTACGTGGCGGCGCAGGCCGGCGATCCGGCGTTCACCGCGGCGGACCTGCTGTTCAAGGGCGGCCAGGAGGAATTCACGGCGCGGGCCGCGTACGACTGGCTCGAGCGGTCAGCTCCGTCTTCCTGATCTTTCCGGTGGGGGTGAGCGGCAGCTCGCCGACGACCTCGACGACGGCCGGGACCTTGTACGTGGCCATGGTCGCGGCCGCCCACTCCCGCAGTTCGTCGCCGGTGAGCGGGGAGCCGGCAGCGGTGCGCACGAACGCGTAGGGCCGCTCCCCGCTCGTGGTGTCGGGCACGGCGACGACCGCGGCGGCCACCACGTCGGGGTGGTGCGCGAGCAGCGTCTCGACCTCGGTGGGGAAGACGCTCATCCCTTTCACCTTGATCATGTCCTTGTCGCGGCCGAGGTAGTGCAGGGCGCCCTCCTCGTCGAGGACGCCGATGTCCCCGGTGTGCAGCCAGCCGTCGCGCAGTGCGCTCGCGGTGGCCTCGGGCGCGTTCCAGTAGCGGGTGAGCACGGACGGGCCGCGCACCACGATCTCGCCGCGTTCGCCGAGCGGCAGCGGGGTGCCGGTGGCGAAGTCGACGACCATGAAGTCCGTGCCGGGGACGGGCAGTCCGCAGAAGACGGGGTCGCTCAGCAGGTCGTGGTCGCCGTCCTGGAAGCCGAGGGTGTTGGTGTCGCTGGTGTGGGTCTCCGTCATGCCGTACGAGGCCTCGCGCAGGATGCTGCGCGGACCGACGGCCGCCTTCCAGCGGGCGCGCAGCGCCGGGGTGAGCTTGCGGATGAAGGAGACGGTGAGCGGGGCGGTGAGGGTGGACAGGTCGCGGCGGGCGAGGTCGGGGTGGTCCAGGAGTTCCAGGTAGTTCTCGACGGTGCCGGCCATGGTGCTCGCGCCGTGCGTCTCGATGGCGCGCAGCACCTCGGCCGCGTCCCAGCGGGTGAGCAGGATGCTGGTGCCGCCGGAGACGAGCGGGGCGAGGATGCCGAGGTTCTCGCCCGCGATCCAGAAGACGGGCAGGTAGCAGACGGAGACGATGCCGCGCCCCCGCTCGGCGGCGTCGGGCATGCGGCCGTTGTCGATGGCGGTGGCCGTGTAGACCATGTGCCGCTGGGTGTGCTCGCAGCCCTTGGGCAGGCCGGTGGTGCCTCCGGTGTAGTTCAGGGCGGCGAGTGCGTCGAGGTCGTCGGCGACCGGCTCGTGGCGCGGGTGGGCCGTCGCGGCGGACCAGTCGGCGTCGGCGAGCACGGTCCGTACGGGCGTCTCGTGCCGCACCTCGTCGAGGACCGGCAGCAGCGCGTCCCGCGTGACGATCACCTCGGGGCCCGCGTCGCGGAGTTCGTGGCGCAGTTCGGCCGCGCGGAACATCGGGTTCACCGGCACGTGCACGGCGCCGAGCACGGCGAGCAGGGCGACGACGAACCGCGCGCCGTTGGGCAGGAAGACGCCGACGCGGTCACCCGGGCGTACTCCGTGCGCGGCCAGCCAGCCCGCCAACCGGGCGGCCCGGTCGTCGAGTTCGCGGTAGGTGAGCGTCTCCTCGGCGGTGACGAGCGCGGGCCGCCCGGGCCGGAGTCCGGCCCAGCGCGCGACATGGGCGGGCAGGGTCAGCTCGCCCGCGGGATGGGCGGTGGCGGAGGGCTGGCGGCCCTGCCGTGCCGTCGCCTGCCGGGTCCTGAGGTCGTCGAGGTACGCGTCGATCGGTATGCCGGTGGACAAGGTGCGGCTCCCTGCTGTCGTTCGCTACTGCCGGTCTGGGGCCCCGATGCCGAGGAGGTGCCGGTACATGGTGGTGACGTCGCGGACCGCCGCGTCGTACGAGGCCGGGCGCGCCGCCACCGTGCGGGCGAACTCCACGCTCATGCCGCCGACGGCCCGGGAGAGGGTGAGCGGGTCGACGACGGGGTGGGCCCGCCCCTCGGCCGCGACCCGGCGCACATAGCGGGCGGCGCGGCGCACCGGCCGCTCCCGGATCTCCTCCCACAGCGCGCGCACCTCGTCGTCGGTGCGGGCCTGCTGCTCCAGGAGGACGAGCAGGGGCAGGTGGTGGGCATAGGCGGCGATGAACGCGGCCGTCGACGCCTCGGCGACCGCCGCCACGTCGTCGGTGTCGACGCCCGGCACGTCCTGAGCTGCGAGGAAGGCGTCCCGCACCCGCCGCGCGAGCACCCGGAACACCTCGTCCTTCGACGCGAAGTACACGTAGAACCCGGCCCGCGACACCTCGGCCTCGGCGGTGATGTCGGCGATGGTCGCGGGCCCGTACCCGAGCCGCCCGAACACCGACTCCGCCGCGTCGAGAAGCCGGCCGCGGGCCGGTGCGTCCGTGCGGTCGCGGGCGGTGCGGGTCGCCCATTCCTGCGCTGTCTGACGTTTGCGTGCTGCCACAGCGCCAGAGTATTGACGTTGACGTCAGTGTCAATGAGCATGACGGAACCCGTCCACGCCGCTTCTTCTCGGAGGGTCCCATGGGGTCTGCCGCTGTACTCGTCGCCAACCGGGGCGAGATCGCCGTCCGGGTGCTGCGCGCCGCCGCCGATCTCGGGCTGCGCGCGGTCGCCGTGCACGAGCCGGGGGACGACACCCATGTGCGGCGTGCGGACGAGGTGGTGGCGCTGCCCGCGGGCGGCTATCTGGACGCGGCGGGGCTGGTGGCGGCGGCCCGCGGGTCGGGCTGCGGATTCCTGCATCCGGGGTACGGGTTCCTGAGCGAGTCGGCGGAGCTCGCGCGGCGGTGCGCGGCCGCGGGCATCGTGTTCGTCGGTCCGTCGCCGGAGGCGCTGGAGTTGTTCGGGGACAAGGCGCGGGCCCGGGCGCTCGCCGTCGGCGCCGGGGTGCCGGTCCTTCCGGGCACCGACGGCGCCGCGACCCCGGATCAGGTGCGGGCCCTTCTCGCGGACGGGCCGGTGATGGTGAAGGCGGTGGGCGGTGGCGGCGGTCGCGGGATGCGGGTCGTGCGGACCGCCGACGAGCTGCCCGATGCGTGGGAGCGCTGCCGTTCGGAGGCTCAACAGGGCTTCGGGCGGGACGAGTTGTACGCGGAGCGGCTGTGGGAGGGGGCCCGCCACATCGAGGTGCAGATCGTGGCGGACGGCGCGGGCTCGGTGGGGCATCTGTGGGAGCGGGACTGCAGCGCGCAGCGCCGCCATCAGAAGCTGGTCGAGGTCGCTCCGGCGCCCGCGCTCGATCCGGCGGTGCGGGACCGGCTCCTCGACGCCGCGCTCCGGCTCGCCCGCGCCGCCCGCTACCAGGGGCTCGGCACCGTCGAATTCCTCGTCAAGGGCGAGGAGTTCGTGTTCATGGAGGCCAATCCGCGGCTCCAGGTGGAGCACACGGTGACGGAGGAGGTGACGGGGGTCGATCTCGTCGCGGCGCAGTTGCGCATCGCCGCGGGCGACACTCTCGCCGATCTCGGACTCGACGTACCGCCGCCGGTGCGCGGATGCGCGGTGCAGGTGCGGGTGAACGCCGAGGTGGCCGACGCGGACGGCTCGGTGCGCGCGTCGGCCGGCCGGATCACCCGCTTCGACGTGCCGACGGGCCCGGGGATCCGCGTCGACACGGCCGCGCGCACCGGCACGGAGCTCGGGACGCGCTACGACTCGCTGCTCGCGAAGGTGGTCGCGCACGCGCCGCGGGGCGGTTTCGCGGCGGCCTGCGCACGGGCCGGGCGGGCCCTCGACGACTTCGCGGTGGACGGCGTACGGACGTCGATCCCCGTGCTGGCCGCCCTTCTCGAGCATCCCGGGTTCACCGCGGGCGGCATCGACACGGGCTTCGTCCAGCGCCGTCTGCCCGAGCTGGTGCCGGCCGGCGCGCTGCCGGACACGGCCGCCGCGGAGCCGGGCTCGACCACGGCGCCGATGAGCGGCACGGTCACCTCCGTCGAGGTGGAGCCGGGCCGTCCCGTCGCGTCCGGCGCGGTGTTGCTGGTCCTGGAAGCGATGAAGATGGAGCACGTCGTGCGCGCGGAGCGGTCCGGTGTCGTCCGGGCCGTGCGGGCGGGGGTCGGGGACACCGTCGTGGAGGGCACCGAGCTGGTGCTCCTCGACGTCACGGAGGACGGACCCGAGGAGCGGGAGGCGGCGGCGGACCTCGATCCCGACGCGATCCGGTCCGACCTCGCGCAGGCGCGGGCCCGGCACGCGTTCGGGCTCGACGAGAACCGGCCCGAGGCCGTCACCAAGCGGCACGCGGCCGGGCGGCGCACCGCCCGGGAGAACATCGAGGAGCTGTGCGATCCGGGCTCGTTCACCGAGTTCGGGGCGCTCGCCGTGGCGGCCCAGCGGCGGCGCCGCCCGCTGGAGGAGCTGATCCGGACGACGCCCGCCGACGGCATGGTCACCGGCACCGCCCGGATCGGCGGCGCGGCCGCGGTCGTCATGTCGTACGACTACACGGTGCTCGCCGGGACGCAAGGGCACAACAACCACCGCAAGACCGACCGGATGCTGCAGCTCGCCGAGGAGCGCGGGCTGCCCGTCGTGCTGTTCGCGGAGGGCGGCGGCGGGCGGCCCGGTGACACCGACACCACCGTCGTGGCGGGTCTGAACGTGCCGACGTTCCAGCGGATGGCGCGGCTCAGCGGCCGGGTGCCGCTGATCGGCATCGCGTCGGGCCGCTGCTTCGCGGGCAACGCGGCGCTGCTCGGCTGCTGCGACGTGGTGATCGCGACGCCGGAGGCGAACATCGGCATGGGCGGCCCGGCGATGATCGAGGGCGGCGGGCTCGGGGTGTACCGGCCGGAGGAGATCGGGCCGCTGTCGGTGCAGGTGCCGAACGGCGTGGTGGACCTGCCGGTCGCCGACGAGGCAGAGGCCGTCCGCGCGGCCCGCGCCTGTCTCGCGTACTTCCAGGGCGGTGCGCTCGGCGACTGGGAGACACCGGACCAGCGCATGTTGCGGCACGCCGTGCCCGAGAACCGGCGGCGCGCCTATGACGTCCGGGCCGCGATCGACGGACTCGCCGACACGGGATCCGTCATCGAGCTGCGGCGCGGCTTCGGCGCCGGGATCATCACGGCGCTGGTGCGGATCGAGGGCCGGCCGCTCGGGCTGATCGCCAACAACCCGTCCCACCTGGGCGGGGCGATCGACCGGGACGCCGCCGACAAGGCCGCCCGGTTCCTGCGCCAGTGCGAGGCGTCCGGGCTGCCGGTGGTCTCGCTGTGCGACACCCCGGGATTCATGGTCGGGCCGGACGCCGAACGCACGGCGACGGTACGGCAGTTCGCGGAGCTGTTCGTCGCGGGCGCGCGGCTGACGGTGCCGCTGGTCTGCCTCGTGCTGCGCAAGGCGTACGGGCTCGGCGCGATGGCCATGATGGGCGGCTCGACCCAGGCGCCGCTGGCCACGGCGGCGTGGCCGAGCGGGGAGTTCGGCGGGATGGGCCTGGAGGGCGCGGTGCGGCTCGGCTACCGGCGAGAGCTGGCGGCCATCGCCGATCCGGCCGAACGGGAGCGGGCCTTCGAGGCGCGCGTCGCCGAGCTGTACGAGCACGGCAAGGCGGTCAACGCGGCCGCGGCACTGGAGATCGACGCCGTCATCGACCCGGAACGGTCCCGGAGTTGGATCCTTTCCGCCCTCGACACCTGAGCACCCCGGATATCATCTGCGCCGGAAGAGGGGGGCTTCGACGATCATGCGAATCAGTGTGGTGGATGTCGGATCGAACACGGTGCGGCTGGCGATCGCGGACGCCAGGGACGGGGCTCCGCTCCCGGTCCACACGGCCAAACGGCAGCTGCGGCTGTCCGAGGAGGTCGACGGTGACCGCCGCCTCAGGCCGCGCGCCGTGCGGCGGATCGTGGACGCGGTCGCGGAGTCGTGCGCGGAGGCCGAACGGTGGGGCAGCGACGAGCCGTTCGTGTTCGCCACGGCCATCGTCCGCGACGCGCCCAACCGCGACGAGGTCCTGGACGCCGTGCAGCAGGGTGCCGGGGTACGTGTCCGGGTGCTGCCCGGCGAGGTGGAGGCCGAGCTGACGTTCCTCGCGGCGCGGCGGTGGATGGGCTGGCGGGCCGGTCCGCTCGGGGTGCTCGACATCGGGGGCGGTTCGCTCGAAGTCGCCTTCGGCAGGGGCCGGTTGCCGGACTTCGCGGTGTCGCTGCCGCTCGGGGCGCGACGGCTGACCCGTGAGCATCTGCACGACGCCGAGGTGCCCGGCGAGGAGGAGTTGCGGGCTCTGCGGCGGCATGTGCGGCATCAGCTCAGGGATGTCGCGGCCCGGATCCGCTGGGAGGGGCCCATCACGGCGGCCGCCACGTCGCGGACGTTCACTCAGCTGGCCCGTCTGTGCGGGGCCCCTCCGGGGAGGCACGGGCCCTTCGTGCGGCGGGAGTTGCATCGGGTCGCCCTGCGGGGGGCGGTGACGGAGCTCGCCGCCTTGCCCGTGGCGCGGCGGGCCGAGTTGCCCGGCATCTCGGCGCCCCGGGCCGCTCAGGCGCTGGCCGGGGCGCTGGTGGGGCACACCGCGATGAAGCTCATGGGAATCCACCGGCTCACGATCTGCCCCTGGGCCATTCGGGAGGGAATTCTGTTGCGGCGGATCGAAGGGGACAGCGCCTGGTGGGCCGACCCCGGCACGCCTTCCGCTCCGCGGGTCCTCCGGGTGGCCGGCCGACGCTGACGACACCGTCTCCGCGCGGCCCGGTGGGGGCTGGTCGCGCAGTTCCCCGCGCCCCTGAAGGCATGCGCTGCGCGCAGCCTTCCCCTGAGCGAGCGGAGCTCGCTTCAGGGGCGCGGGGAACTGCGCGAGAAGCGGCCACCGGCCCGCGGGCGAACGACAGCCCCGTCACCGGCCGCGCTCAACCCACCTCGCGCACAATCGCGATGGCCCGGCCCAGGGTGTCGAGGCGGGCGGCCAGCGTGTCACCCGCCGGATACAGCCGCACGGTGTCCACCCCCGCCTCCCGCCACACCTTCAACCGAGCCCGCACCATGTCCTCGGTACCGATGAGCGTCGTGGCGAGCACCATCTCATCGGTGACCAGGGAGGCGGCCCCGTCCCGGTCACCGGCCAGCCACCGCTCCCGCACACCCGCCGCGACCTCGCCCCACCCCTGCCTGCTGTAGGCCTGGTTGTAGAAGTTGGTCGAGGCGGAGCCCATGCCGCCGAGGCTGAAGGCGAGTTCCTTCTTGCGGCTCGCGACGACGGCCCGCAGCGACTCCTCGTCCTCGGCGAAGTTCACCTCGGCGCCCTGGCAGATGTCGAGGTCGGAGCGGGTGCGCCCCGCGTCGGCCAGCCCGGCGTCGAGGTGGTCGAAATAGGCCTCCTTGGCGCCTTCGGGAACGAAACTCGTCCCGAGCCAGCCGTCCGCCACCTCCCCGGTCAGTCGCAGCATCTTCGGCGACAACGTGGCGAGATAGATGGGCAGTTCGTGCTCGGCCCGCATCGACAGCCGCATCGGCCGGGAGTCACCGCCGGGCAGCGGCAGGGTGAACTCCCGCCCGTCGTAGGCGATCTTCCCGCCGCTCGCCGCCAGCCGCACGATCTCGACGGTCTCCCGCATGCGGGTCAGCGGCCGCGCGAACGGCACCCCGTGCAGCCCCTCGATCACCTGCGGCCCCGACGGGCCGAGGCCGAGCAGGAAGCGGCCCTCCGAGATGTTCGACAGGGTGATCGCCGCCCGCGCGATGGCCGCCGGGGTGCGGGTGGCGAGCTGGATGATGCCGGAGCCGAGCAGCATGCGCTCGGTGCGGGCAGCCAAGTAGCCCAGCGGGGAAGGAGCTTCGGAGCCCCACGCCTCGGCGACCCAGCAGATGTCCATGCCGAGCTTCTCGGCCTCGGTCACGAAGTCGACCGTCTCGCGCCAGTTCCCGCCGGACGCCTCGATCGTGGTGGAGGTGCGCATCAGTGGGTCCCGGCCCCTTCGGCGAGGGACTTCAGCCCGTCGAGCGTGGCTCCCATGGCGCGCTCCAACTCGTTGAGCCGCACGTGGACGATCTTCTGCTCCTTGTCGGGCATCCGGTCGATGGCGTACGAGAGTCCGGAGCGGCCTGGACCGAGCTGGACCCACTGGGTGAGCCCGGTGGATCCGTCGTCGTGGGTGTCGAGCGTGAACCGCCAGACGGCGCTGGGCCGTTCGGGGTCGGAGACGGCCCAGGCGAACACCCGGCAGGGCGCGCACTCGACGACGTACGACGTGGTCTCCCAGTCGCCGAAGGACGGGTGCCGGTTGCGGCCGACGAACCGGGCGCCGACCTCGGGTCCGCTCGCCTCCGGCATCCATGCGGCGGCCTGCAGCTCGTCGCTCAGGCGCGGCATCAGGCCGATGTCCGTGACCAGCTCCCACACCCGCTCGGGCGGTGCCGCGATCCCGCGCCGCACCTCGACGGTCGGGGTGTCCGCGTAGCGCGCACCCGTCCACTCCATGGTGACCACCTCTCTGTGTTCCCAGGACGACAGCCCTCAGGGGAAGGCCCTGACCACGAGAGTTTCGTAGATGGACTGACTACGTCAAGAGGGACAGGCACCTCGGCGGGGTGTGTTCAGCGGGTGAAGCGGGCCGCGATGTCGGGGCGCCGGGCGAGTCGCTCCGGGTAGCCGGGGCCCATGCGCGGGCGGGTGTCGGCGGCCGTCATCGGCTCGCCGCAGCCGCCGCACACCACCGCGGCCTCCGCGACCCGCCCGCAGCGCTCGTGCTCGAAGACGACGGGCGCCCCCTCCTCGCCGGACAGCCAGCGGTTGCCCCACGCGTTCATAGCGGCGAGGACACCGAAGAAGTCGCGGCCCTTGTCGGTGAGGACGTAGTCGTGGCGGACCGGCGCCGTCTCGTAGGCGCGCTTCTCCATCAGGCCCTCGTCGACCAGGCGGCGCAGGCGCTCGGCGAGGGTGGTGCGGGCGATGCCGAGTTCCTGCTGGAAGACGTCGAAGCGCGTGATCCCGTAGAACGCCTCGCGCAGCACGAGCGGCGTCCACCAGTCGCCCAGGAGGTCCATGGTGCGGGCGATGGAGCAGGGCCAGTCGGCAAAGGAAGTGCGCCTCATGCGGCCAGGATACGGACGGTTCGCCGAGTCGGTCCTTGTTCAAGACTCAGGAGGCGGTGCGGGACGTGACGTTCGCCATGAAGCGCGCCGGGTCATTGTGGAGCGCTGAACGAACTGATCAGCTGGCAGTCCGCGCCGCACACGTTCTGGAGGCCCTGTTGTTCACGTCCGTGGACGATGTCACCGCCCGTCTGGCCGAGACCGGCTATCTGGCCTCCCCCGCGGTGGCGACCACCGTCTTCCTCGCAGCGAAACTGGGCAAGCCGCTCCTCGTGGAGGGCCCGGCCGGCGTCGGCAAGACCGAGCTGGCCAAGGCGGTCGCCGCGATCAGCGACGCGCGCCTGATCCGGCTCCAGTGCTACGAGGGCGTCGACGAGTCCCGCGCCCTGTACGAGTGGAACCACGCCAAGCAGTTGCTGCGGATCACCGCCGGGCGCGACGAGACCTGGGACCGGACGCGCACCGACATCTTCAGCGAGGAGTTCCTGCTGTCGCGCCCGCTGCTGACGGCGATCCGCGGCGACGACGCCAAGGTCCTGCTCATCGACGAGATGGACAAGGCGGACGTCGAGGTCGAGGGGCTGCTCCTCGAAGTGCTCTCCGACTTCCAGGTGACGGTGCCGGAGCTGGGCACGATCGAGGCGACGCGCCGCCCGTTCGTCGTCCTCACCTCGAACGCGTCGCGCGAGCTGTCCGAGGCGCTGCGGCGCCGGTGCCTGTTCCTGCACATCGGGTTCCCCGAGGAGGAGCTGGAGCGGCGGATCGTCGCGCTGAAGGTGCCCGAGCTGGACGCGGTGCTCGCCGAGTCGCTGGTGCGGGTCGTGGGGGCGCTGCGCGCGATGGATCTGCGCAAGGTGCCGTCGGTGGCGGAGACGGTCGACTGGGCGCGCACCCTGCTGGCGCTCGGCGCGGACCGGCTCGACGAGGAGGTCGTACGGGCCTCGCTCGGCGTCGTCCTCAAGCACCAGGAGGACGTGCAGACGGCCGCGGCGAAGCTCGATCTGGACGCCGTGTGAGCACCGCGGACCGCGTCACCTCCCTGGTCCGGGCGCTGCGCGCGCACGGGATGCGGATCGGCACCGGCGAGAGCGTGGACGCCGCGCGCGCCGTCGCCGCCCTCGGCCTCACCGACCGTGAGCACGTGCGCGAGGGGCTGGCCGCGGCGCTGCTGCACGACCAGGGGCAGCGCGCCGTCTTCGACCCGGTCTTCGACCTGTACTTCCCGCGCACGGTCGGGGCGCCGGACCGGCCGGCGGAGCCCGCCGACCGCGACGACCTGCGCGCCCGGCTCGCGGACGCGCTGGCCGCGAACGACCGGGCCGCGCTGGACGCCCTCGCGGCGGAGGCGGTGGACGGCTTCGGGGGCTACGACGGCGGCTCGGGCTTCTCCTCGCAGCAGGCGCTGGACCGGCTGCGCCCGCAGACGCTGCTCGCGCAGATCATGGCGGGGATCCGGGCGGGCGGCGGGCAGGCGGGGGCGTTCACCGACCGCATCGAGGCCGACGAGATCCGGCGCCGCATCGAGGAGTTCCGCGCCCGGGTGCGCGACGAGGCGCGGCGCCGGGTCGCCGAGGTCCGCGACCGGGACGAGGTCGCGCGCCGGATGCCCGTGCAGACCCCGGACCGCACGGTGTTCCTGTACGCGGGCAAGGAGCAGCTCGCCGAGCTGCGCAGGACCGTGCACCCGCTGGCCCGCAAGCTGGCCACCCGGCTCGCGGCCCGCAGGCGGCGCGCGTCCCGCGGCCGCATCGACCTGCGGCGCACGCTGCGCGGGTCGCTGTCGACCGGTGGTGTGCCCATGAACCCGGTGCTGCGCCGACGGCGTCCGGCGCGTCCCGAACTCGTGCTGCTGTGCGACGTGTCCGGTTCGGTCGCGGGGTTCGCGAACTTCACGATGCTGCTGGTGCAGGCGCTGCACGACCAGTTCAGCAAGGTCCGGGTGTTCGCCTTCGTCAACCGCATGGACGAGGTGACCGGGCTCATCGCGGACGGCGCCGCCGACCCGGAGGGGCTGAGCGGGCGGATCACCGCGGAGGCGACGCTGACCGGCTGGCACGGCAGCAGCGACTACGGCACGGCGCTCGGCGAGTTCGTGGAGCGCTACGGCGCCGCGGTCGGCCCGCGCACCTCCGTGTTCGTCCTCGGCGACGCCCGCAACAACCAGCAGGACCCGAATCTGCCGGCGCTGCGCCGGATCGTCCGCGCCGCCCGCCGCACCTACTGGCTCAACCCGGAGTCGCGCGCCCAGTGGGACACCGGGGACTCGGCGGCCGGGGTGTACGGCGACGTCGTCGAGATGTACGAGTGCCGCAACGCACGCCAGTTGAGCGCCCTGGTGGGCCGGCTGCTGCCGGTCTAGCGGGCGCCGCTCACAGCGGGCGCGCCGGCCAGTCGAGCAGCCGGGCCCCGATCACCGCGGTCTGGAGCGTGTAGCGGGAGACGGGGTCGGTGGCGTCGGCGCCGGTCAGTTTGTGGATGCGGGCCAGCCGGTAGGTGAGCGCGCGCACGCTCAGCTTCAGGCGGCGGGCCGCCTCGGCGGCGACGCAGCCGGAGTCGAAGTAGGCGGTGAGGGTGTCGATGAGCGGCTGGGCTCCCCCGCGGGCGCTCTGCAGCGGCCCGAGCGTGGACCGCACGAGGTCCGCCATCGCCTGCCGGTCACGCGTGAGCACCGGATAGACGAGCAGGTCGGCGGAGCGCAGCACCGGGTCGTCGAACTCCAGGCGCTCGGCGAGTTCGAGGGTGCTGAGGGCCTCCTCGTAGGACTGGACGACGCCGCCGGGTCCCGGCTGGGGGCGGCCGATGGCGACGTGGCCGCCGTCGGTGGCGGCGTAGGCCTGCTTGGCGAAGAAGCTGAGGATCTCGTCCTGGTCGCCGGGGGCGACGCAGACAAGGCGGCCGTCCTTGGTGGTGAGCAGGATGTCCCGGTCGCCGAACCGGCTGATCATCGCCTGTTCCACGCCGCGGGCCACGGCGTCGCCCTCGTCGTAGGCGAACTCGCCCTCGGCCACCGCGACCGCGTGCTCGTAGGCGAGCCGGAGTCCGAACCGTTCGGCGCGCTCGGCGAGTTGGCCCATGTCGCTGCGGCCGTAGAGCAGGTCGTCGATGAACTCGCGGCGGGCCGCCTCCTCCTGACGCATGGCCTGGCGCTGGGCGCGCTCGTAGCCCTCGGCGAAGGCGTCGACGGCCTGCTCGACGGCGAGCATCACGCTGGCCGGGGCGACCGCGCCGGGGGGCCAGCCGACGCGCGCGCCCCCGAGGTGCGCGGCGACCAGGGCGCGCAGCCCGTATCCGGCGTCGGCGGCCTGTTCGCCGAGCGCGCGGCGCCGGTCGAGTTCGTCGCGGGTGAGACGGCGGCCGGTGGCGGAGGCGTCGGCGAGCAGCGCCGCGTACCCGTCCAGGAAGTGGTCGGGTATGTCGTGATCGGCCATGGGCGCCCTCGCTGTCGTGCTGTGTCGGCTCCGTCTCATTAACGCATCGCCGACGGAGACGATCGCCCGGGGGCCCATGGTTCGCCGGTTCACGGCCGGTGTGCGTGACGTGGTGCGGTCGGCCCGGGGGGCCGGCGGGGGTCGGCGGCCCGGGTGATGGCGGACTCGACGGCGGCGACCCGGTCGGCGAGCAGGCCGAGGGCGGCGACGGCGCGCACGACGGGGTCGTCGCCGTCGGCGCCGCCGAGGGATCGCGCGCGGACGTGGGCGGCCTTCAACTCGGCCCAGCGGTCGGCCTGCTCGGTGCTCAGCCGCCCGCGCAGCTCGGCGAGCTTGAGGAGGTTCGCCTCGGCGCCGGAGGTGAGGGTCTGGGCCTCGCCGGTGTAGTGGTCGTCGAGGACGGCGGAGAGTTCCGCGGCGTTCATGGCGGGGTCGATCCGGGCGGCGATCTTGTTCATGTTGCGGTACGAGCCCTGGAGCAGGAAGGGCGGTTCGGTGCGGGCGTCGTCGGACTGGGCGGCCGAGGCGATGTAGGCGGCGTTGACGGCGAGGACCGTGTCGCGGGCCGTGCGCAGGTGGCGCAGGACGGAGACGATCCGCTCGGTCTCGGCCGGGGCGTAAGGGTGGACGAGCCGGCCGGCACGGGCCGTGGGGTCGTCCGCGGCGAGCCGCAGCAGGACGTCGAGGTCGGCGCGGTCGCGGCCGGCGAGCGGGGCGAGGTGCGGGTTGGCGGTGAGCGCGTTCTCGACGAAGCTCAGCGCGAAGGCCTCCTCCTTGCCGGTGAGCACGTCGCCGAGGTTCCACACGTCGGCGCGGTTGGCGAGCATGTCGGGGATGCGGAAGCGGTGGCCCGATTCGGTGTACGGGTTGCCGGCCATGCAGACGGCGAACCGCTTGCCGCGCAGGTCGTGGCTGCGGGGCTCGCCGTTCCACACGCCGTCCATGCGGCGCTGCCCGTCGCACAGGGCGATGAACTTCTGGAGCAGTTCGGGCGAGGTGTGCTGGATGTCGTCGAGGTAGAGCAGGACGTTGTTGCCGGCCTCCAGCGCGAAGTTGACCTTCTCGATCTCCTGGCGGGCGGTGACGTTCGGGGCCTCGGCGGGGTCGAGGGAGGTGACGTCGTGGCCGAGGGCCGGTCCGCCGACCTTGACGAGGAGCATGCCGAGCCGGTCGGCGACGTACTCCACGAGGGTCGTCTTGCCGTAGCCGGGCGGCGAGATCAGCAGCAACAGGCCTCCTGCCGTGCCGAGTTGTTTGGCGAGGCTGTCGCCGATGAGCGGCAGGTACACCTCGTCGACGAGGCGGCTGCGGACGAAGGTGGGCAGGACGCGCGGGCGGTGGTCGGCGAGCCGCAGCCGGTCCTGTTCGGCGGCGACGAGCGAGGTGCGCAGCCGCTGGTAGGCGCGGAAGCCGGGGACGGCGTGCTCGCGGAAGTCGCGGGTGCGGGCGAGGAGTTCGTCGAGGCGGAAGGTGAGGCGCCGGCCGCTGATCCGCGGGTGGGTGCCGAGCAGCCCGTCGACGGTGGCGGTCAGCGGTGCGTCGGCGTCGTGGCGCGGGAGGTCCGGGCAGAGTTCGAGCGCGACGGCCTCGGGCAGCTCACCGGCGTCGTCGCCGACCGCGGTCGCGTACGCGGTCAGCCAGGCCTCGACGAGCGAGCGGCGCGCGCCGAGGTCGCCGACGGCGGCGAGATCGTCCTCGTACGCCGAACGGTCGACGGCGTGGCGGAACTTGTCGAGGAAGGTGCGGGCACCGGTCGCGGTGACGAAGCCCTCGGGGCCGGTGGTGAGTTCTTCGAAGAGGTAGGCGGCTTCGTTGCGGGCGGGCGCCTCGTCGGGCCCGATCCGCTCGGCGAGTTCGGCGCACCAGTCGTCGATGGCGGGCGCGAGGCCGAACGTGTCGCGGGCGCGGGCCAGCGACACCGCCCGCCGGGTCCACTGGCCGCGCTGGCTCTCGGTCGTCGCGTGCGCCCAGAACAGCTGGGCGGCGGCGCGGACGGCCGGGCTGTGGCGGAGCAGTCCGGCGCCGGTGTGCAGCCGCAGCAGCGCGGTGAGGATCGCGGTGGCGTCGTGGTCGTGGACCCCGCGTTCGTAGCCCTCGTCGTACGCCTCCTCGGCGGCCGCGCGGACCAGGGCGGGCAGGTCGTCGTGGGCGAGGAGGTCCTCGGCGCCGCGCTCGGCGAGGAGGCGGGCGGCGAGGTGTTCGGCGCGGTAGACGTCGGCGTTCTCGGAGGCCAGCGACTGGCCCCAGTGGGCGCGGAGTTCGGCGAAGGCCGGGTCGTCGACGGGGGCGCGGTAGTCGGTGCCGGTGAGCGCGTAGGCCATGCCGTCGTCGCCGTGCGGGACGAGGGCGAGTTCGGGCAGCCGGGTGTTGACGGCGATGCGGTGCCGGCCGAGCCGGAGCGCGGTGCCGCCGTCGGCGTACAGCTCGGTGCGGTCGCGCAGGGCGCGCAGGGCGTCCTGCCGGGCGACGGCGAGGCGGCCGTCGAGTTCGTCGGCGCGGACCTGGTCCTCGCGCTCGCGCAGGGCCTCGATGGTGCGGCGGACCTTGGCCACCATCGGGTCGGAGGCGAGGAACGTGCTGATCTCGTCGAGGGAGCCGAGGTCGGCCAGACGCCGGGCGACGGTCTCCAGGATGCGCTGTGCGGAGGTGGCGAGGCGTTCGGTGTGCCGGGCGCGGTCGTCGGCGAGGGTCTGCTTGCGGGCGGCGAACGCCTCGTGGATCTCGACGCGCCGGGCGTCGAGGTCGGCGAGGAAGTCGTCGCTGTCCGCGAAGCGCCCCTCCAGGTTCTCCAGGCGCAGCAGCAGGCGGGCGAGCTGGTCGTCGCAGGCCTCGGGGGTCGTGGCGGCGGCCAGGGCACCGGTGACCGCCTGGCCGAGCAGCGAGAACTCGGCGGCGAACTCGGCGCGTCCCTCGTGGACGGCGAGTTCCCTGCGGCGGGCGTCGAGGGTGGCGCGGGCCCGGTTGACCCCGGCGAGGGCCTCGGCGATGCGTTCCAGGACGTCGGCGCGTACGGTCGCGTCGTCGATG
Organism: Streptomyces sp. NPDC001904; assembly: GCF_040297005.1. Classification (NCBI taxonomy): domain Bacteria; kingdom Bacillati; phylum Actinomycetota; class Actinomycetes; order Kitasatosporales; family Streptomycetaceae; genus Streptomyces; species Streptomyces sp. NPDC001904. Next base: position 243,362 of record NZ_JBEOYI010000006.1, read on the forward strand.
TCGAGACCGCCGACGACGTCGGTGACCGTCTGGAGCTGCTCGGCGAGTTCGGCGACGCGCTCGGCGAGCGGCGCGGCCCCGGCGGTGGTGGCGAGCTGTGCGGCCTGTTCGGTGAGCCGGTCCAGGTCGGCGTGGTGGGCGGCGAGGGCGTCGGGCCGGGCGAGGAAGGCGACGGCGCGGGCGCCGGCGGAGGCGATGTCGGCGGCGAGCTGTCCGGCGAGGGCATCGATGCGCTCGACGTCGGCGTACCGCAGCTCCTTGAGGGTGAGCAGGCGGCCCTGGGCGCGGCGCAGTTCGGTGAGCCGCTCGACCCATTCGTGGGCGCTGCGGGGTGCCTCGCCGCGGATCCGGCGGACCAGGGTGGTGAGGTGGGCGGCGGCCTCGTCGTAGGCGTCGGCGGCCTGCCGGGTGAGGGCGCGCACGGTCTCGTACTCGGTGACGATCCGGGCGGCCGTGGTCCGCAACTCGTCGACGGGTGAGCGGAGTTCACCGGCGTCGGCGAGCCAGGGGAAGGTGTCGGTGACGCGTTCGCAGGCGGCGGCCAGGGCTTCGTAGGCGGTGGCCGTGGGGGTGGCCGCGGCCTCCTGGACGGTATGGACGAGGGAGAGGCAGTCGGCGATACCGCGCACCAGGTCGGCGTTGCCGATCCGGGCCAGTTCCGGGTCGGCGGAGCCGTTCGCGGTCTCGTGGGTGTCGGCGGTGAAGGGGGTCGCCCAGCTCTGCACCGGGTGGGCCCGGCCGGGCTCCGTGCCGGTGGTGTCGCGCAGCAGCACCAGGGTGCCGTCGTCGAGGAGGGCGTGGCCGCGCCCGGTGAGCGGGGTGGCGATCTCCTTGCGGATGAGGTGGTAGGGCAGCAGCAGGGTGCGTCCGGCGGCGCGGGCCCGGAAGACGTAGAGGACGTCCTCGCCGCCGGGGGCGCGGACGGTGCGCTCGTAGGCGAGGCCCGTGGTGTCGACGGCGTCGAAGGTCTTGTGGGCGCCGGTGGCCAGGCAGTAGCCGCCGGGGAAGACGACGCCCTGCTCGTCGGGGAGCACCCGGCAGGCCTGCCCGATGCCGTCGAGGCGGACGACGGTCTTGGTGAGGGTGTTGAAGACGAGGTGGCGGTCGGCCGCCTCCTTGTAGGGGCGGACGCGCAGCAGGACCAGCGGGCCGACGCGGGCGTGCGCGACGGCGGCGTCGGCGAGCGACTGGAGGGGTTCGTCGACGGGTTCGGCGTGGATGCCGTCGCCGCTCTCGGTGTCGTCCTCGGTCTTGACGGTGAGGCTGCCGCCGACCGTGGAGACGTACAGCTCGCCGCCGGGGATCGCGATGTGCGGGTGGCGGCCGAGGACATGGTCCTCGCGGGTCGTCGGCTGCCAGGTGATGTCGTGGGCGGGTGGCCGGACGTCGTCGCGGTCGCCGCGTGCGTCGAGGAAGCGGGCGCCGCCGCGTCCGTCGAGCTCCCAGCGCAGGACGCGGATGTCGTCGGCCTTGTCGCCGGTCTGGAAGACGGCGAGCAACTTGTTCTCGAGGAGCCGGAGTTCGAGGAGTCTGCCGTCGCGGTAGTAGCGGAAGAGGGCGGCGAACTCGGTCCGGAACGCCGGGTCGTCGAGCAGCCCGGGCACGGCGTCCTCGGGCAGCCGCGCCAGGTCGCCGTCGGGGGCGTGCAGGGCGAAGATGTCGCCGACCCCGGGCGCTCCGGTGCCGAGCACGTCGCGCAGGCCGACGAGGAGGGCGCCGCCGACGGCGACGATGTCGCGGGCCAGGCGCGGCGCTTCGGTGCGGACGGTGCCGCTGCCGGTGAGCGTCAGCTCCGTGGAGCCGAACGCCGCGCCGCGCCGGTCGTTCAACGCCTCCGCCCGGGAGGCCAGTTCGCGGGCCTGCGCGGCGAGCCGGTCGCGCAGTACCTCGTACGTGCCCGCGTCGGGGCCGTCGGCCGTCCGAGCCGTGCCGGTCTCCATGCGTGGCGTCCTTTCCTGCGTGATGCACTCTCGGATCGCGTGATGCACGATCGGATCGCGTGATGCGCGCTCGGATCGATGGTGCGGCCGGAACCGCCGACCCCCGTGCGGCGGCCCCGGCCGGTCTGTGCGGTCAGGCGTGCGCCACGCCGTTCAGCTTGCCGAGGGGCAGGTCGGCGACGCCCAACTGGCTCGCCTTGTCGAGCAGTTCACGCAGCTGTCCGGACTGCTCACCGCCGTCGCGCATCATCTTCATCAGCAGCGCGGAGACGGTGAGGTTCTGCACGTCGGCGGTGGAGACGGAGCCGAGGATCTTCGACAGGTCGTCGGTGAAGCTGGCCGAGCCGTCCAGCCACGGCCTGGCGAGGGCCTGTGCGGTGTCGGAGTGCTGGACGAAGGAGTCGACGCCCTTGCCGAGCGCGATCGAGGACATCAGCCGGTCGAAGAAGACGGACTCGCCGCCCACGATGCTGATGTCGGCGCTCTCCAGGCCGGTGGCGAGGACCGTGGCCTGCGCCTCGGCGACCTGCCGCTGCACATCGATCCCGGCGAGCCGGATCTCCTTCTCCGCCTGGAGGCGCAGCCGGTACTCCTCGTGGCCGCGCGAGGCGTCGTCGAGGGCGGCCATCGCGGCGGCCTTCTCGTTGATGCCCTGGGCCTCGGCCTTCAGCTTGGCGGCGATGGCCTCCGCCTCGGCGAGCGCCTTGGCCCGCCCGCCTTCCGCCTCCGCGAGCGCCTTGGCCCTGCCTCCCTCGGCCTCCGCACGCAGTCGCGCCCCGGTCGCCTCGGCCTCTGCGCGCCCCGCCTTCTCGATGACGTCGGCCTCCTGGTCGCGCACCTGCACCTCGGCGAGACCGGCGGCCGCCGTCTCGGCCTGGATGCCCGCGGCCAGCTTGACCTTGGCCTGCGCCTGGAGGTCGGCGGACTTCAGCTCGGCCTCGGCGAGGGTGAGGCGTTCGGCGGCGCGGTGCGTGGCGGCCTGTTCGGCGGCCTCCGCGGCCTTGATGTCCTTGACCAGCTTCTCCTGCGCCTCGGCCTCGGCGGCGATGACGATGGCCTGCCGGTCGCGTTCGGCGGACTCGATCGCGCGGAGCTTCTTGATGGACTCCTCCTGCTCGGCGACCGTGCGGTCGACGGCGACGCGCTCGCGGATGACCTCGGCGATCTCCCGCTTCTCCGCCTCGACCTCCTTCTCGGCGGCGATCTTCGTCAGCTGTGTCTCGCGCTCCCGGGCGATGACTTCGAGGAGGCGGTCCTTCTCGATGCGCTCGTTCTCGACGGCGATGACCCGCTCGCGGTTCTTCTGTGCGACGGCGACCTCGCGGGCCTGGTTCTCGCGCTGCACGCCGAGCTTCTCCTCGGTGGCGAGGAAGGCCCCCTGGGCGCGCAGCCGCTCCTCCTCGACCACCCGCGCGGTCTCGGCCTCCTCGCGGGCCCGCACGGTGTCGATCTCCCGCTTCTGCTTGATCTCGGCGTCGGCCTGGCGGCGCTCCAGTTCGAGGATGGTCTCCCGGGCGTCGACGTTCTGCCGGGTGATCTCCTTCTCCTCGGTGCGCTGGAACTCGTTGGTCTTGACGTGCTCGATCGCCGTCAGTTCGGTGATCTTGCGGATGCCCTGGGCGTCGAGGACGTTGTGCGGGTCGAGCTGGCTGAGCGGCGTCTGCTCCAGGTAGTCGATCGCCGCGTCCTCGAGGTGGTAGCCGCTCAGGTCGACGCCGATGACCTCGATGATCTTGAAGCGGAGTTCCTCGCGCTTGGTGTAGAGGTCGGTGAAGTCCATGCCCTTGCCGACGGTCTTGAGCGCCTCGGAGAACTTCGCGTGGAACAGCTCCTGGAGCGTCTTCACGTCACTGGCACGCGCGGTGCCGACCGACTGGGCGACCCGGATGACGTCGTCGACGGTCTTGTTCACCTTCACGAAGAACGAGATCCGGATGTCGGCGCGGATGTTGTCCCGGCAGATCAGGCCGTCGCGGCCGGTCCTGGTGATCTCGATGACCTTCACCGAGATGTCCATGACCTCGGCCTTGTGCAGGACGGGCAGCACGACCTGCCCGGTGAAGGTGACGTCCACCTTGCGCATCTTGGAGACGATGAGCGCCTTGCCCTGCTCCACCTTGCGGAACAGTCTGGTGAACACCAGCAGCAGGACGACGAGGACGATCAGGACAGCGACGACGGACACGCCGATGCCCATGGTGGTGGCATCCATGGTGAGTTCCTTTGGATCCGGGGGCGGACGGCACCCCGAGAGGAAGATGGGAGAACGCGGTCGGAGGCGGCCGTGCCGCACACCCTGCCGACGCCCGGACCGCTTACGCGGGGACCGGGTGAGTGATCGCGCCGGGGCCGTGCGGCGACGGCCCGGGTTCGTCGGGAGCGATGCGGTCCGTCGGGCGCGCCGCGCGCATACCCGCGTCCGTCCCGAAGCCGGCCGTGAGGAACTCCCCCATTCCTACGCCCCCCTCACCCCGTGCTCGGCTCCGCCCCGGCGCCGGCCTCGTTTCCGAGACGTGGCACCGGGGTCCGGCCCCCGTTTCTGCCGTGGTCATCCTGTCCCGGTACGGAGGTTCCGCGCATTGCCGGATTCCGGCAATCTTCACGCGTAGTTGATGCCTGGGAACGACACGAGGCGCCGATACCGGCCACGGAGGCTCCGGCTCCGCCACGGTCTCCGGCTCGGGAAGGCCCCCATGTCTTCATCCGAGCACCACCGGCAGCCGGTCCGCCACCTCCCCCAGCGCCGCCCGCTCCGTCCCGTCCGGCGCGCGGCGCCCGGTGCCGAGCAGCAGTGCGTCCGTGTCGGAGAACGCGGCGGGCAGCGTCGCGCCCGCGACCGCCTCCAGCAACTCCCGCGCCCGGCGCAGCCCTTCGGCCGAGGGGCGGGCGGCGTCGGGGAGCGCGGCGATCAGATCGAGGTGGTGCAGCGTCCACTCCAGCACGTACGCGTCGAGGTAGTCGCCCGCGGTCAGCACTTCGTCGCGGGTGGCGACCCGCAGCGCCGGGTCCGCGAGCCGCGCGGCGCGCCCGGCCGCGGAGCCGACGTCGTCGAGGTGGAACCGGAGCAGGCCCGGGTCCTCGTAGGCGGCGGCGAGCCGGACCGTGAGCGCGGCGAGGGGGTCGTCCTCGCCCGGCCGGTGGTCGTCGATGGTCCAGTAGGTCACCGCGTCCCGGGTCGGTGCGGCGTCCGCGGGGGTGACCAGGGTGATCAGTACGTCCTGCGCGTCGATGACGAGGTGGCAGACCAGGTCGCGGACGAGCCAGCCGGCGCAGCCGGACGGCCGCGCGAAGTCCTCGTCCGCCAGGTTCCCGACCGCGGTGAGCAGGTCCGTCCAGGTACGTGAGAAGAGATCCACGCCCGCACGCTACGCGGACCGGCGCGCCGCCCACCGGTGGTTTCCCCGAACGTCGCCGCCCGGCGTAGGGTCGGCGCCAGGCAGCCCCCGTCGTGAGGCCCCGTCGTGAAAGGCCGTGCCGCCCCCATGCCCACCAGCGCCTCCCCGGCCGTCGGCCGCGCCCTGGACATCCTGCTCCATCTGTCCAGCAGGCCGGGTCCGGTGCGCGCCCCGGCGCTCGCCGCCGACCTGGGCATCCCGCGCTCCAGCGTCTACCACATCCTGACCGTGCTGGTGGACCGCGGATTCGTCACGTACATCCCGGAGGGGCAGCTCTACGGGCTCGGCGTCTCGGCCTTCGAGGTCGGCTCCGCCTATCTGCGGCACGAACCGCTGGAGCGGCTGGCCCGCCCGCTCGTGCGCACGCTCGCGCAGCAGCTCGGCCAGCCCGTGCACCTCGGGGTGCTGCACGGGGCGGAGAGCGTCTATCTGCTCAAGGAGCTGCCGTCGGCCACGCACGCCCCCGAGCCCGCGCCGGACCTCGTGACCGACGTGGGCGTCCGGCTGCCCGCCCACCTGACGGCGAACGGCCGCACCCTGCTCGCCCACTCCTCGCCCGCCCAGATCCGCGCGCTCTTCCCCTCGGGGCCGCTGATCACCCGCACGGGCCGGGGTCCGCGCACCCCCGCCGAGCTGCGCCGCGGCCTCGCCGACGAGCGGGAGCGGGGCTGGTCGGAGGAGGTCGGGCTGGTGACCGAGGGGATGCGGTCGCTCGCGGTGCCCGCCTTCGACCACCTCGGGCAGCCCGTCGCGGCGTTGTCCACGACCTGGCGGCGGGCGGCGGGGCGCCACCCGGTCGAGGAGATCGTGGACCGGCTGCGGCGCGCGGCGGCCCGGCTCACCGCGGCGATGCTCGGCCACTCCCCCGCCTGAACGGCACAGGGGCGAAGCAGTCTCGGATCCGAGACATCTGCGGTGCCGCACTGGTCCGGGTCTCCCCCGTCTTCTGTGATGGCAGAGCACGAACCGTTCCCCGTCCGGGGCGGTGATCCACCCGTTCCCCGCCGGTGCCCCGTACCGTCGGGGACACCGGCTCTCCTGGAGGTCTCATGACCGGCTCCGCCCCCCGCCCCGTACGCGCCCCGCGCGGCACCGAGCTCACCACCCTGGGCTGGCAGCAGGAGGGCGCCCTGCGGATGCTCATGAACAACCTCGACGCGGAGGTCGCCGAGCACCCGGACAAGCTCGTCGTCTACGGCGGCACCGGCAAGGCGGCCCGCTCCTGGGAGGCGTACGACGCGATCGTGCGCACACTGAAGACGCTGAAGGACGACGAGACGCTGCTGGTGCAGTCGGGCAAGCCGGTCGGCGTGCTGCGCACGAACGAGTGGGCGCCGCGCGTGCTCCTCGCCAACTCCAACCTCGTGGGCGACTGGGCCAACTGGGAGGAGTTCCGCAAGCTGGAGGCCGCGGGCCTGACCATGTACGGCCAGATGACGGCCGGATCGTGGATCTACATCGGGTCGCAGGGGATCGTCCAGGGCACGTACGAGACCTTCGGTGCCGTCGCCCGCAAGAAGTTCGACGGCACCCTCGCCGGCACGATCACGCTGACCGCCGGTCTCGGCGGCATGGGCGGCGCCCAGCCGCTCGCCGTGACGATGAACGAGGGCGTCGCGATCTGCGTCGACGTCGACGAGTCGCGCGTCGACCGCCGCATCGGCACCCGCTACCTGGACGTCAAGGCCGACAACCTGGACCACGCCCTGGAGCTGGCGGTCAAGGCCCGTGACGAGCGCCGCGGCCTGTCCATCGGTGTCGTCGGCAACGCCGCCGAGGTCTTCCCGGAGCTGCTGCGCCGCGGCGCCCCGATCGACATCGTGACCGACCAGACCTCGGCCCACGACCCGCTCGCGTACCTGCCCGTCGGCATCTCGGTCGAGGACTGGGACAAGGAGCGCGAGGCGGACCCGGCCGGCTTCACCGAGAAGGCCCGCCGGTCGATGCGCCTGCACGTCGAGGCCATGGTCGGCTTCCTCGACCAGGGCAAGGAGGTCTTCGACTACGGCAACTCGATCCGCGACGAGGCCCGCAAGGCCGGCTGCCAGCGCGCCTTCGACTTCCCCGGCTTCGTGCCCGCGCACATCCGCCCGCTGTTCGAGGAGGGGCTCGGCCCGTTCCGCTGGGCCGCCCTGTCCGGCGACCCGGAGGACATCGCGAAGACGGACAAGGCGATCAAGGAGCTGTTCCCGGAGAACAAGCACCTGCACCGCTGGCTGGACATGGCCGCCGAGCGGATCTCCTTCGAGGGCCTGCCGGCCCGCATCTGCTGGCTGGGCTACGGCGAGCGCCACCTGGCGGGCCTGAAGTTCAACGAGATGGTGGCGAGCGGCGAGCTGTCGGCGCCCGTGGCCATCGGCCGGGACCACCTCGACTCGGGCTCCGTGGCCTCCCCGTACCGCGAGACCGAGGCCATGAAGGACGGCTCGGACGCGATCGCCGACTGGCCGCTGCTGAACGCCCTGGTCAACACCGCGTCGGGCGCCTCCTGGGTCTCCCTGCACCACGGTGGCGGCGTCGGCATGGGCCGCTCCATCCACGCCGGTCAGGTCTGTGTCGCCGACGGCACCGAGCTCGCCGCCCGCAAGATCGAGCGGGTGCTCACCAACGACCCGGCGATGGGTGTCATCCGTCACGTCGACGCCGGCTACGAGCACGCGGCCGAGGTCGCCGACGAGCGCGGGGTGCGGGTGCCGATGCGCGAGGGCGACAAGTAACACCTGCTCCGCGGGACAGGGGGCGGGCCCGGGCGGCACCGGGGATGGCACAGTGGAGAGATCGCACTGGAACATCCCCGGAGACCTGGAGGCCCGCCCCACATGCGTCTGATCCTCATCCGCCACGGCCAGACCCCGTCCAACCTGAAGCACCTTCTGGACACCACGGCGCCCGGCCCCGGCCTGACCCCGCTCGGGCAGGAGCAGGCCGCCGCGCTGCCCGAGGCCCTGGCGGGCGAGGAGATCGACGCGCTGTACGTCTCGACGCTGCTGCGCACCCAGCTCACCGCCGCGCCGCTGGCCGAGGCCAGGGGCCTGGAGGCCGTGGTGCGCGACGGGCTGCGGGAGCTGATCGCCGGTGAGCTGGAGATGCGCGGCGACGACGAGGCCGCGGACCTCTACATGACGACCGCGTTCGCCTGGGCGGCCGGTGATGTCGAGCGGCGGATGCCGGGTGCGGAGAACGGCACCGAGGCCCTCGGCCGCTTCGACGCCGTCGTCGCCGAGGCGGCCGGGTCCGGGGCGGCGACGGTGGCGATGGTCAGCCACGGCGCGGCCATCCGCACCTGGGTCGCGGCCCGTGCCGGCAATGTCGACGTCGCCCACTCGGCGTCCCACCCGCTGGCCAACACCGGCGTCGTCGTCCTCGACGGCTCCCCCGAGACCGGCTGGCGGTGTGTGCTGTGGGAGGGCGAGCCGCTCGGCCCGGCGGACCCGGCGCCGGACGCCGACGGCCCGACGGGCGCCGCCGTCTCCGCCTGACCCGCCCCGGTCCCGGCCGCGCATACCGTTGGCGCATAAGGGAGTTGACCGGGCATCAGGCGGTGTGCAGGAGCGCCGTTCGAGTGGCGGTCGCGGGGCCGCGCACAGTAGAACTGGGCCTCATGTCTGACCAGAGGCCGGCCCAGCGCCCCGCGCCGCGGCCCGGTCCGCGGTGGGGTCACACCTCGCCGCGGCGCCGGGAGATCAGTGACGGCTACCGGCGGCGGGCCACCCTTCTCACGCAGCTCGCGCTCACCCTCGGGGGCGTCATGGCCGTCGCGGCCGTGATCAGCCTCGTCCTCGTCTCGCAGGCCGACGCGGACACGGACGGGGGCTCCGGCGCCTACGGCTATCTCGCCCTCTTCCTGTGGTTCGGGATCCTGGCCGCGGCGCCGGTCCTGGTGGCGGTCGCCGTCCCCGCCGCCGTCATGGCGCGGCGCGTGCGCCTGGACGAGGCGGCGGGGACCGGCGGTTAGAGACCCTTCACGTTGTCGCCGAAGGTCCAGCCCTTCGAGCCGTCCCAGTTGATGGACCAGGTCATCAGGCCCTTCAGCGCGCCGCCGTACGTGTTCCACGCCTGCGCCACCTGACCGGTCGTCATGTAGCCGCCGCCGGCGCCCGCTTGGGCGGGGAGTCCGGGCACCTGCTTGTCGTAGGGGACCTTGATGGTGGTGCCCTGGATGACGAGGCCCTGGTTCAGGCAGCTCGTCTGGGCGGTGAAGCCCTCGACCGTGCCTGCGGAGTAGGAGTCGCCGGAGCAGCCGTACATGCTGCCGTTGTAGTACTGCATGTTGAGCCACCACAGGCGGCCGTTGTCCGCGTACTTCTTGATGACGGGGAGGTACGCGCCCCAGATCGAGCCGTAGGTGACGCTGCCGCCGGTGACGTAGGCGGTCTCGGGGGCCATCGTCAGGCCGAATCCGGACGGCATCCGCGCCAGGATGCCGTCGATGATGCGGATCAGGTTGGACTGGGACGTGGACAGCTGGGAGATGCTGCCGCTGCCGGTGAGGCCGGTCTCGATGTCGATGTCGATGCCGTCGAAGTTGTACTGCTTCAGGATCGGCACGATCGTGTCGACGAAACGGTCGGCGACCGCCGTGGAGTTGAGGTCGATCCCGGCCGTCGCGCCGCCGATCGACATCAGGATCGTCTGGCCCGCGGCCTTGGCCTGACACATCTCGGCCGGGGTCGCGACCTTCACGCCCGTGTCCATGCCGTCCTCCCACAGCGCCGTGCCGTCGGAGCGGATCACGGGGAAGGCGGCGTTGATGACGTTGTAGCCGTGCTGGACGATCGCTGGGTCGGTGATGGGGGTCCAGCCGAACGGCGGGTGGACGCCGTTGGCGGCGCCGTCCCAGTTCTCCCAGTAGCCCTGGAGGACCTTGCCGGACGGTCTCGGTTTCGTGGCGCAGGTGTCGGCGGCGGGGGCGGCCGGCGCGGTGACGAGGAGGGTGGTGACGGTCGCGGCCGCGGTGAGGGCGGCGGCGAGGAGTCGGGGCGTACGAGGGCGCAGTGACATGGGGGGCTCCCGGGTTCTCGCTGGACAGCGGTGGGGTGTCGCGAGCATGTCGCACGTTAAGGAGGTCCAGACCTTTCGTCAATGGGTCTGGACCAATCAGTGAGGCCGGGCCCCGGACACCGGCGGGGGGTGCGGTCGGCGGCGGTTTCCTGACGGCAACGCGTCCGAAACACCCGCTGCCTACCGTCTCCCGCACACCGGTCATGGCTGCAACGGCCGGTGCGCGTCCGGTGGTTCACCGTCCCGGGCGCTAACCAGCCGTCTTCCACCGAGCTTTCAGGGAGGAACGATGGCTGTCTCCGCGCGCGCCGCCGCCCCCGCCGACACCGATGCCGTCGCACCCGCGCAGGGCCCGCACCCCGTGGACGTACGGCCGCCGCTGCGCCGGCTGATCCCACTCAGCCTGCAGCATCTGCTCGTCGCGTACGCGGGCATGGCCACGATGCCGCTGCTGGTGGGCACCGCGCTGCACCTGCCCGAGGACCGGATACGGCTGCTCATCAGCGCCAATCTGCTGGTGAGCGGCCTCGCGACCCTGCTCCAGTCGCTGGGGCTCAAGGGCCTCGCCGGGGCGCGGCTGCCCCTGGTGATGGGGTCGACGTTCACGGCCATCACCCCGGCGGTGCTCATCGGGCAGGAGCACGGGCTCGCCGCGGTGTTCGGCGCGACCATCGTGTCGGGTCTGGTGACGCTGGCGGTGGCGCCGTGGTTCGGGCGCTGTCTGCATCTGTTCCCGCCGCTGGTCACGGGGACGGTCATCGCGGTCATCGGGTTCTCGCTCGTGCCCTCCGCGGCCGGGCTCGTCAGCGGCGGCGAGAGCGGTGGGAAGGGGCTCGCGCTCGCCGCCGTCACCGTCGTCCTGGTCGTGCTCGTCGAACGGCTCGCGCCACCCGCCGTCGCCCGGTTCTCGGTGCTCGTCGCGATGGCCGCAGGAACCGTGCTGGCCGTGCCGCTGGGCCTGTTCGACGGCTCGGGAGTGACCGGCGCGGACGCCGTCTCGGTCCCCGAACCCGCCGCGTTCGGGGCGCCCACCTTCGTGGTGCCCGCCATCGCCGCGATGCTCGTCGTGCAGCTGGTGAACATGGTCGAGTCGGTCGGTGACACCCTTGCCGTCGGCCAGATCGTGGGGCGCGGGGACGACGCGCCGACCGTGGTGCGGGCGCTGCGCGCGGACGGTGCCGCGACGGTGGTCTCGGGCGCCCTGTCCTCGTTCCCGATCGTGACGTTCGGGCAGTCGGTGGGCCTGGTCAGCGTGACGCGGGTGATGAGCCGTCACGTCGTCGCGCTGTCGGGGGCGCTGATGGTCGTCCTCGCCTTCGTCCCGGTGCTCGGCGCGGCCGTCGCGGCCGTGCCGGGGGCGGTGCTCGGCGGGGTGTCGCTCGTCATGTTCGGCACGGTCGGCGCGGTCGGACTGCGGATCGTCTCCAAGGCCGACCTCGCCGACTCCCGCAATCTGCTGACCGTGGCGCTGGCGTTCGGGCTCGGCATGATCCCGGTCGGCGCGCCCGACTTCTACGCGCCGCTGCCCACGTATGCGCGCACGGTCCTGGACAGCGGCATCGCCGTCACCGGGATCGTCGCCTTCCTCCTCAACCTGCTGTTCCACCACACCCCCGGCCGCCCGCTCCGCCTCCGGAAGGAAACCGCGCGATGAGCCCCGACACGATCACCGACGTCACCGTCTTCAGCGGCGGGGCCTGGCACGCGGGGACGGACGTCCACCTCGTCGACGGCCGTGTCCACGCCCTCGTGCCGAAGGGCGAACTGCCGCACGGGGAGCGGGTGCTGGACGGATCCGGCGCCCATCTGACTCCTGGTCTCGTCAACACGCACACCCATCTATTCCAGGCCGGGCTGCGCGGCATCGGCGAGGGGCTGCCGCTGCTGTCGTGGCTGAGCGCCGTCGGCGAGGAGGCGGTCCGGCTGACGCCCGAGCGGGCGTACTGGACCGCTGCCGCCGCCGCGTCCGAGGCCCTGCGCAGCGGGACGACCACGCTCGTCGAGCACATGTGGCCGCATCCCTCCCCCGAGGTGCACGACGCGGTGCTGCGGGCGCTGCGGGACAGCGGCGTGCGGGCCGTGCTCTGCCGCGGGGTCGCCGACCGGGCCGACGGCAGCCGCAAGTGGGGCTTCGATCCGCGTCTGATGCAGCCGCTGAAGGAGGCGCTGGCGCACACGGACGAGCTGATCGGGGCCGCGCGCGGCAGCCGGGTGGCGGTCGGGGTGGCCGTGCCCAATCCGCGGTGTCTGACGCCGGAGGGCATGGCGGCGGTGCGCGCGTTCGCCGACGAACGCGAACTGCCCGTCTCCCTGCACCTGTTGGAGACGACGACCGACGACGTGATGTGCCGCGAGCACGCGGGGGCCGGCGCCGTCGAGTATCTGGAGCGGGCCGGGTTTCTGTGGGAGCGGCTGCTGGCCGTGCACTGCGTGGAGCTGGACGCGGCGGGCCGGGCGGCCCTGGCGCGCAACGGGGTCGGCGTCTCGTACAACCCGCTCTCCAACATGCGGCTCGGCTCGGGCATCGCCCCGGTGCCGGAGATGCTGGAGGCGGGGCTGCGGGTCGGGCTGGGGGTGGACGGGGCCGCGAGCAACGACACGCAGGACATGCTGGAGGCGCTGCGCATCGGCGCGTATCTGCAGCGGGCCGCGCACCGCAAGGCCGATCTGCTGGGGTTCCCCGAGATGTTCGCGCTGGCCGCGAACGGTGCCAACCGCGTCCTCGGTCTGGAGGAGCGGCCCGACGGGGTGCGGGTGGGCATGCAGGCGGATCTGGTGCTGCACCGCTTCGACCGGGACTACGCCTGCCTCCCCGTCCGTGATCCGGGGGCCACCCTGCTGACCTGCGCGGGCAGCAGGACCGTGGCGGCCGTGCTGGTCGGCGGCGAGGTGCTGGTCCAGGACGGCGAGCATGTGCGGCTGTCCGCGGGCGAGTTGGCCGCCGGGCTCACCTTTACGGCCGCGTAACCGCGGGATCCCGCGACGAAACACGGGCCCGGCAGGGTGAGGTCATCGCGTACGGCCCCGGGTCACCGGGGACCGTGCCAGCCCACGGCGCCGGGCCCGGACGGGTCCGCCGTGACCGTGCCCGCGGACCTCTGTGCGTCCGCGGTGGGGATCGCAGGGGCGGTGACTGCATCCCGTGGGACCTCACTCCTCAGGAGCGCAAGCCGCGATGACCGACACCACATACCAGTTGGCCGAGCTGGACAAGGAGACCCGGATGGGCGGGACCGGGACGGAGACGTCCGACCGGGAGATCCGCCGGATCGACCTCACCGACTTCGACGCCCGCCGGGCCGAGATCACCGACGAGCTGTGGACGGCCGCGACCGACATCGGCTTCTTCCAGCTCGTGAACCACGGCATCGAACAGCCCCTCGTGGACGGGGCGTTCGCCGACGCCGCGGGGTTCTTCGCCCTGCCGGAGGACACCAAGGCGCGGCACGGACTGAAGAAGGGGCTCAACTCCGGCTGGGAGTCGATGACCCAGGTCCGGCCGTCGGTCGGGACACCGGACCAGAAGGAGTCGTACCAGGTGACCCGGCCGCACATGGACGGCCTGTGGCCCGACGACGTGCTGCCCGGCTTCCGGGAGCGCACCCTCGCCTTCGAGGCCCGGTGCCGGGACCTCGCGATGCGCGTCCTGGGCTGCTTCGCCGACCGGCTGGGGCTGCCCGAGGGGTTCTTCGCGCGGGCCCACGCCCCCGAGAGCGCCCAGTACCAGTCGACCCTGCGGATGCTGCACTACTTCGCCGTTCCCGAGGACGCCGAGATTCCCGGCGACGTGTGGCGGGCGGGCGCGCACACCGACTTCGACTGTCTGACGCTGCTGTTCCAGCGTGCCGGGCAGGGCGGTCTCCAGGTGTGCCCGGGCAAGGAGGCCGAGGCGCAGGAGTGGACTCCGGTGGAGCCGGCCGACGCCGTCATCACCTGCAACATCGGCGACATGCTGATGCGGTGGAGCGACGACCGGCTGCCGTCCAACTTCCACCGGGTGAAGTCGCCGGGACCCGGCGACGACCGGTCGGCTCGGCACAGCATCGCGTTCTTCGCGCAGGCCGACCGTGACGTGGTGATCGAGGGGCCCGAGCGCCGCTATCCGCCGATCACCGCTGCCGACTACATCCAGCAGCGCATCGCCGCCAACTTCGCCCGGTAGAAGGCGAAGAGAGGCCGGCCGGCCCAGAGGACCGGCAGAGCCCGCCTATGCCCTCGCGCCGGGCCCCGAGCGCCCGCGCGAGGGCTCCGCCCGGATCCGGTCCAGCCACCGCGCGCCCAGTGCGCGCCCGTCCGGCAACTGGTCGTCCCGGTCGAAGCGCCACGCCGTGATGATCGCGAGCACCAGGATCCGGCAGTCGTGCAGCAGGCCGGGATCGGCGCCCGGGTAGTGCCCGGCGACGTCGTCGGGGGCATGGGCGAGGTCGAACTCGACCGGCCCCCGGCACACCGTCTCCAGGTCGATGAAGAGCGGGCCGTGCCGGGTGGCGAGGAGGTTGCCCGGGTGCGGCTCGCCGTGCAGCAGCTGCTCGGCGCCGCCGCGCTCGGCGATCGCCCGGCACCGGTCGTCCAGGGTGGCGCCGAGCAGTCGCCGGTCGGCGTCGCCGAGCGCGGGCGTGCGGTCGCGGTCGGCGACGAGACTCCGGGCCTTCGCGACCCGCTCGGTGAAGTGCGGTGCGGGGACGTCGAGTCGGCGCATGCCGGTGTGGAGTCGCTTCAGCGCGTCCGCGTACGCGGCCTCCCCGACCTCCGCCGGTGCCACCGCCGTGTAGTGGGTCCACAGGGTGACCGCGAAGCCGTCCCGTTCATGGACGTCCGGCGTCACCCTGGGGTCGAGGGCGGCCACCGGACAGCCGGCCTCGGTGAGCCGCTGTGCCAGCTCGACCTCGAACCGGGCGATGTGGTCCGCCGCCGGTGCCACCCGGGCCAGGACGTCGCCCGGGATCAGCCGCAGCGTGAGCTTGTTGGAGTTCTGGAGCACGACCGCGTCGTCGGCCTGCAGGCCGAGTGACGCGGCGATCGCCCTGGCCGCGGGCACCGCCCGCGCCACCTCCGACGCCAGCATCGTCGCCTACCCCTCTCCTCGGCCGCCCGCACGGTACCAGCCCCCTCCCCCCTCATGATCACCGAGTTCGGTACGGTCACCGGACGCGCGCACGCCGTCCGTTCTCACCACGAAGGACATCCCATGACCACCGACACCCGGGTAGGACCCCCGCACTTCGGGACGGAACGCGACACGCTGCGCGCCTTCCTCGACTACCACCGCGCGACCCTCGCCATGAAGTGCGAGGGCCTGACCGACGAGGAGCTGCGGCAGCGGTCGATGCCGCCGTCCACGCTGTCGCTGCTCGGTCTGGTGCGGCACATGGCCGAGGTGGAGCGCGCATGGTTCCGGCGGGTGTTCGAGGACCACGACGCGCCGATGGTCTGGTCCGACGAGATCGACTTCCAGGCGGCGTACGACGCGAGCGGGTCGACCCGGGCCGAGGCGTTCACCGCCTGGCAGGCCGAGGTGGAGACCTCCCGGCGGATCGAGCGGGAGGCCGCGTCCCTGGACGTCGCCGGGCATCAGCCGCGCTGGGGCGAGGACGTGTCGCTGCGGATGGTGCTGGTGCACGTGCTCCTGGAGTACGGCCGGCACAACGGCCACGCCGACTTCCTGCGCGAGGGCGTCGACGGCACGGTCGGCGCCTGACCCGTCCCGGGCCCGCGCGCCGTTCCGTGCCGTTCGGGACCGCCCCCTCACTCCGCGTGGATCGACCCCTGCCCCGCGACCAGCGGGGCCCCGCTCCCGCCCCGGCGCACCGCCACGATCTCCGCGCCGATGGACACCGCGGTCTCCTCGGGCGTGCGGCCGCCGAGGTCGAGGCCGATCGGTGAGCGCAGGCGGGACAGCTCCCGCGGGGTCACGCCCGCCTCGCGCAGGCGCTGCGACCGGTCCGCGTGGGTGCGCCGGGAGCCCATCGCGCCCACGTACGCCACGGGCAGCCGCAGTGCCACCTCCAGCAGCGGCACATCGAACTTGGCGTCGTGCGTCAGGACGCACAGCACCGTCCGCTCGTCGGTCGCCGTGGCCCGCAGATAGCGGTCGGGCCACTCGACGACGACCTCGTCGGCCTCCGGGAAGCGGGCCCGCGTCGCGAACACCGGGCGCGCGTCGCACAGGGTCACATGGAACCCGAGCAGCTTGCCCACGCGCACCAGCGCCCCGGCGAAGTCCACCGCGCCGAACACGATCATCCGCGCGGGCGGCACGCTCGACTCGACGAACAGGGTGACGTCCGCGCCGCAGCGCGCCGAGCTCTCCGGGACCGCGCAGACACCGGTGCGCCCCAGGTCGAGCAGGGCCCGGGCCTGCGCGGCGAGCCCGGCGTCGTCGGCCGAGCCGAGGGAGCCCTCGGCCGAGCCGTCGGGGCGCACGAGCAGCAGCCCGCCGGAGTCGGCGAGCGGTGCGGGCCCGTCGAGGACCCGGGCCAGGGCCACCGCCTCGCCGCGCGCCGCGAGCGCGAGGGCGGCCTCCACCGTCGTACGGGCGGGAGCACCGGCGCGTACGGGGACGACGTGGACCTCGACGACGCCGCCGCAGGACAGGCCCACGGCGAACGCGTCGTCGTCGCTGTACCCGAAGCTCTCCCGGACCGGCACGCCGTCCGCGAGGGCCTGCTCGCACAGCTCGTAGACGGCGCCCTCGACACAGCCTCCGGAGACCGAGCCGATGACCTCGCCGGCGGTGTCGACGGCGAGGGCGGCGCCCGGCGGACGGGGTGCGCTGCCGCTCACCGAGACGACGGTGGCGACGGCGAACTCCCGTCCCTGGGCGACCCATTCGGTCAGTTCGGCGGCCAGGTCAAGCATGCGGCCCTTCCCGGTCCGCTTCCCGGCCGGTCTCCCTGCGCGCCTCACCGGCCAGGATCCGGTCGGGGCGCAGCGGCAGGTCGCGGTGGCGGACGCCGGTCGCGTGCCACACCGCGTTGGCGATGGCGGCGGCGGTGCCGACGATGCCGATCTCGCCGATGCCCTTGATGCCGACGGGGTCGGTCGGGTCCGGGTCGTCGACCCAGTCGGCCTCGATGGCGGGGATGTCGGCGTTCGCCGCGAAGTGGTAGCCCGCGAAGTCCGCGCCGACGTGTCCGCCGGACGCCTCGTCGCGCACCGCCTCCTCGTGCAGCGCCATGGAGATGCCCCAGGTCATGCCGCCCGTCAACTGACTGCGCGCGGTGAGCGGGTTGATGATGCGGCCCGCGGCGAATACCCCGAGGAGCCGGCGCACCCGCACCTCGCCGGTGGTGACGTCGACCGCGACCTCGGCGAACTGGGCGCCGAACGAGTGCCGTTCCTTCTGCGCCAGCTCGGCCACGAGCCCCGCGGTGTCCGTGCGGACCGTGATGCCGCCCTCGGGGATCTCCCCCGGCGCGAGCGGCAGCGTCGCGCGCAGTTCGCGGGCGGCCGCCATGACGGCCCAGCCCCAGGAGCGGGTGCCCATCGAGCCGCCGGAGACCCAGGCAGGACCGAAGTCGCTGTCGGCGATGCGGACATGGACCCGGTCGGGGGTCACGTCCAGCTCGTCGGCGGCGATCGAGGACAGGGCCGTGCGGGCGCCCGTGCCGACGTCGGAGGCGGTGATCCGGACCGTGAAGGTGCCGTCCTGTTCGGCGGTGACCGACGCGGTGGACGGGGCGACGCCGGACGGGAAGGTCGACGCGGCGACGCCGGTGCCGATCAGCAGCCGGCCCTCGCGGCGGGTGCGGGGCCGCGGGTCGCGCTCCGCCCAGCCGAAGCGGCGCGCGCCCTCGTCGAAGCAGGCCAGCAGGTTGCGGCTGCTGAACGGCAGGCCCGAGACCGGGCCCACCTCGGGTTCGTTGCGCACGCGCAGTGCGATCGGGTCCATGCCGAGCTGCTCGGCAAGCTCGTCGAGGGCGCACTCCACGGCGAACGAGCCCGGCGCCTCGCCCGGGGCCCGCATGAACGTCGGCGTCGGCACGTCCACCGGCACCACGCGGTGCGCGGTGTGGTGCGCGTCGGCCGCGTACATCGCACGCCCGTACCCGGCGCTCGACTCGACGAACTCCTTCACCGTCGAGGTCACGCTGGTGGCCTCGTGGCCGAAGGCGCGCAGCCGTCCGTCGGGGGCGGCGCCGAGTCGCACGCGCTGGGCCGTCGGGCTGCGGTAGCCGGTGGCGGCGAACACCTGACGGCGGGTCATGGAGACCCGGACCGGGCGCTGGAGCTGGGTCGCGGCCATCACGGCGGCCACGTGGTGGGGCCGTACGCCCTTGGAACCGAAGGCGCCGCCGACGTGCTCGGAGCGGACGCGCACGGCCGACAGGTCGAGCGAGAACAGCTTGGCCAGTTCGTCGGCGACCCACATGCTGCCCTGGTTGGAGTCGACGACCTCCAGGCGGCCGTCCTCCCAGCGCGCGGTGCACGCGTGCGGCTCCATGGCGCTGTGGTGCTGCTCGGGCGTCGTGTACGCGGCGTCCAGGACCACGGCGGACGCGGCGAGTTCGGCCTCCAGGTCGCCCTTGCTCTGGGTCTGGCCCTCCGGCGCGTAGGCGGCGGGGTGGTCGACGCGGAACACGCTGTCGTGCGGCTCGGTGTCGTACTCGACGGTGAGCGCCTCGGCGGCCTCCCTGGCCTGCTCGGACGTCTCGGCGACGACGAGCGCGACGGGCCAGCCCGCGTGCGGCACCCGGTCGTCCTGGAAGACGCCGAGGATGGGGTCGGGGGCGCCGAGCTGGCCGACGTAGTCGGTCGACACCCGCGGTGCGTTGCGATGGCTCAGGACGGCGAGGACCCCGGGCATCGCCGAGACCGCCGCGTCGCCGATCTCCCGGATCCGGCCGCGCGCCACCGTCGACAGCACCAGCCAGCCGTGGGCGAGTTCGGTGAACGGCAGCTCGCTCGCGTACCGGGCCGTTCCGGTGACCTTCTCCAGGCCCTCGATGCGGGTCCGCGCGGCCCCGACCGAGCGCTGCCCGCTGGTCGTCGCAGTGGTGGTCATCGGCCGGCCTCCTGGTCGGAATCGGCGGGTTCAGCGGCGGGTTCGGGGAGTTCAGCGAGTTCGGTGAGCATGGCCACGACGAGGTTGCGCATCAGGGGCACCTTGTACGCGTTCTGCGGCAGCGGGCTCGCGGCCGCGAGTTCGGCGTCGGCCGCGGCGGCGAACGCCTCGCCGGTCGCGGGTCGGCCGAGCAGCGCCCGCTCGGCGGCGCGGGCCCGCCACGGCCGGGAGGCGACCGCGCCGAACGCGAGGCGCACGTCGTGCACGACACCGTCGCGCACGTCGAGGGCGACGGCCGCAGAGCCGATCGCGAAGGCGTAGGAAGCGCGTTCGCGCACCTTGCGGTAGCGGGAGCGGGCGGCGACGGGCGCGGGCGGCAGGACCACTCCGGTGATGAGCGCGCCGGCCGGCAGGGCGGTCTCCAGGTGCGGGGTGTCGCCGACGGCCAGGTAGAAGTCGGCGAGCGCCAACTCCCCGGGACCCTCGGCGGTTTCGTACGTGACGACCGCGTCGAAGGCGGCGAGCGCGACGCCCATGTCGGACGGGTGCACGGCCACGCAGTGCTCGCTCGCGCCGAACACGGCGGCGTTGCGGTGCTCGCCCTCGACGGCGGGGCAGCCGCTGCCCGGCACTCGCTTGTTGCACGCCTTGCTGACGTCCGTGAAGTAGCCGCAGCGGGTGCGCTGGAGCAGATTGCCGCCGACGGTGGCCATGTTCCGCAGCTGTCCGGAGGCGCCGGCCAGGACGGCCTGGCTGAGCGCGGGACAGCGCCGGCGCACCTCGGGGTGGGCGGCGAGGTCGCTGTTGGTGACGGTCGCCCCGATCCGCAGGCCGCCGTCGGGGGTGGACTCGATCCGGTCCAGGGGCAGTTCCCGTACGTCGACCAGACGCGCGGGACGCTCGATCCCGGCCTTCATCAGGTCGACGAGGTTCGTGCCGCCGCCGAGGAACCGCGCCTCGGGGTCGGCGCCGAGCACCGCCACGGCGCCGGACACGTCGAGCGCCCGCTCGTAGCCGAACTCCCTCATGCCAGCTGCTCCTTCGCTTCGGTGACCGGCTGCGCCGACGTGGTCCGGGCGGCCTGCTCGACCGCGCGCACGATCGATCCGTAGGCGCCGCAGCGGCACAGGTTCCCGCTCATCCGTTCCCTGATCTCCTCCGGGGTCAGCGGCGGCGGACCGGCCTCGGGCCGCACGTCGCCGGTGGCCGCGCTGGGCCAACCCGCCGCGTGCTCCTCCAGGACGGCGAGCGCGGAGCAGATCTGGCCGGGGGTGCAGTAGCCGCACTGGTATCCGTCGAGCTCGAGGAAGGCCTCCTGCACCGGGTGCAGCCGGTCGCCCTCGGCGACGCCCTCGATGGTGGTGATCTCGCGCCCTTCGGCGGCGACCGCGAGCTGCAGACAGGACACCGCGCGGCGCCCGTCCACGAGCACCGTGCAGGCTCCGCACTGCCCCTGGTCGCAGCCCTTCTTGGTGCCGGTGAGATCGAGCCGCTCGCGCAGGGCGTCGAGCAGGGTGGTGCGGTGATCGACGGGCAGGGTGTGCTTCTCCCCGTTGACGTGCAGAGTGATCGTGCTGGACGCGGAGTTGTCGGCCGGAGCCATGAACAGCCTTCTTTCGCAGTTTCGTTGCTCTGGTGCGAGGAGAATCGGCGCTGTACGCAGGAGGGGGCGGCGGTGGACGTACGTCTCGGTGAGACGCCTCGGTGTGGGGATGCGTCGCGGGACACTATGGTGAACCTAAGTGGACACCTGTCCGTTCTATGGTCATCGACCGTAGTGGACAACTGTCCGCCCAGCAAGGACGTTTCCGAGCCACGGCCGAAGGAGGACGCGTGCGTCACCCGGACAAGCAGGCACCGCTGCGCTCGGACGCCCAGCGCAACCGCGAGCGCATCCTGGAGGTCGCCCTCACCGAGCTGACCAGATCGGCCGACGCGCCGCTGAGCGCGATCGCGAAGAAGGCGGGCGTGGGCCAGGGCACGTTCTACCGCAACTTCCCGAGCCGGGAGGCGCTGGTCCTGGAGGTGTACCGGTACGAGGTGCAGCAGGTCGCCGACACCGCCGCCCAGTTGCTGTGCACCCGGCCGCCGGAGGTGGCGCTGCGGGAGTGGATGGACCGGCTCGCCCAGTACGCGATGGCCAAGGCGGGTCTGGCGAACGCGCTGCGGGAGGCGACGGCCGCCCCCGGCGCCTTCAAGAGCATCGCCCACGGGCTGCTGACGGACGCCGTCACGCTCCTGCTGGCGGCGAACGAGGAGGCGGGCACGATCCGGCCCGGCGTGAGCACCGACGACTTCATGCTGGCGATAGCGGGCCTGTGGCAGATCGACCCGCGGGGCGACTGGCAGTCCCGCGCGGGCCGGCTGCTCGACCTGGTGACGGACGGGCTGCGCGCCGGTGCGCCGCGCTGACGCCGCCTCCGGCGTGCCCTAGGACCGCTTGCGGGGCTTGCCCCGCTTGCCGCTCTGCGGCTTTCCGCCCTGGGCCTTGCCGCCCTGGGCCTTTCCGCCTTGTCGGCGGCCGCCGCCGGTCGTCTTCTGCTGCTGTCTGCCGGTGCCGCCCCTGCCCGGCGCGGCGGCCTTCTTGGCGGGTCGTTCGGCGGAGGTCTGGGCGCGGCCCCGGGAGCTGTTGACCGTGCGGCCGCGCACGATGCCGATGAGGTCCTCGACCTCGTCGGTGGTCCGCTCCTCCGGCCAGGCCAGCGCGACGTCGGAGCCCGGCGCGTCCGTGACCGTGCGGTAGGTGAGGTCGCGGCGGTGGTGCAGCCGGGCCAGGGACTGCGGCACGACGAGCAGGCCCACGCCCGCCGCGACCAGCTCGACGGCGTCGGCGGTGGTGGCCGGCCGCTCGAAGGCGGGCTGCCCCGGCGGGCGCTCCGCCCACTCCAGTACGTCGTCGAGCGGGTGCTGGACGATCTCGTCGGCGAGGTCGGCCAGGGTGACCTCCTCGACGGCGGCCACAGCGTGGTCCTTGGGGACCATCACGACGGTCGTCTCCGTGTACAGGGGGATCGCGCTGAAGAACGTACGGTCCACGGGCAGCCGCACCAGTCCGGCGTCGGCGGCACCGGCCCGCAGCACGTCGGCCACCTCGGCGGCGGGCACGGGGACCAGCTCCAGCGGGACGCCGGGCAGCCGCTCGCGCCAGATCCGCACCCACTTGGCGGGGGTGGCTCCGGGAACGTACGCGAGCCTGAACCCGGGGGCCGCGGGCGGTGCGGGGGTTTCTTCCGTGCCTGTCACCTCGCCAGGCTACCCGGCGTGGTCGGGGCTCTCCGTTCGGCTCGATACCCTTGACCTCATGAGTTCGCAGCAGAGCACCCAGACGATGAAGCCCGCGACCGCGGCGAAGAAGCTGGGTGTGTACCTCGATGCCACGCCCGCCGAGTTCCGGGACGGCGTCGTCTCGCGCGCCGAACTGGCCGCGCTGGAGTCCGACCCGCCGCAGTGGCTCGTCACGCTCCGCGCCGACGGCCCGCACCCGCGCCCGGTCGTCGCACAGAAGCTGGGCGTCTCCATCGCGGGCCTGGCCCGTGGCGGCGTCACCGAAGCCCTCACGACGGAGCAGATCGAGGCGCTGAAGAGCGAGAACCCCGAGTGGCTCCAGCAGGAGCGCGCCACGCAGGCCGACGTCCGCAAGGAGAACGTCCGCATCAAGAAGAAGCACGCCGACGAGGCGGCCCGTCGCGCTCAGCAGTGACGCAGCGGGCTGTCGGTTCCCCGCGCCCCTGAAGCGAGCGAAGCCCGCCTTCAGGGGCGCGGGGAACTGCGCGAGAAGCCCCACCGGCCCGCACCCGCCGAACGGACCGAGGACCCGGCAGGCGCCGACGCGTCCCGCCACCCCAGCGCCAACCCCCCGGCCAGCACCAGCGCACCCAGCACCGCCCCGGCCGCCGCACCCCACCCGGCCCGGGCCACCAGGGGCGCGGCCACGGCGGAGCCCACCGCTCCGGCGCAGAAGTACAGCAGCAGATACACCCCGCTGAGACTCCCGCTCCGCCGCGGGTCGACCCCGAGGATCCGCGCCTGATTGGCGGCCTGCGCGGTGAAGCACCCCGCGTCGAGCAGCGCGAGCCCCGCTCCGGTGAGCACCGGCCGCCCGAGTCCCGCGCACAGCATCCCCGCCCCGGCCGCGGCGACTCCCATGCTCACGCAGATCACCGCCCGCGGCGAGTACCGGTCACCGAGCCGCCCGGCCACCGGAAGCGCGGCGAACCCCAGCGCCCCGGCGAGGCTGTAGAGCCCGATCGCGGCGGCGTCGAGATCGTACGGGGGCTGGGCGAGCCGCACCGTGAGCGCCACCCAGACCAGGCTAAAGGCGAAGTACCACAGGCTGCCCTGGACGACGGCCCGGCGCAGGGTGCGATACCGGCGAAGCAGCCCGGGCAGTTCGGCGAGCGTCGCCAGATAGCCGCCCCGCGGCGCGGGCCGCTCGTCCGGCAGCCGCCACCACGTGCCGCCCGCGCAGACCAGCACGAGCCCGGCGGCGACGAGGAGCATCCCGCGCCAGCCGACCGCCTCGGCGAGCGCCCCGCCGACGAGCCGGCTGAGCAGGATCCCGGCGGACATGCCGGCGGCGACGAGCCCCACGGCCGCACCGCGCCGCTCCCCCGGCACCCCGCGCCCCGCGATCGCCGACGCCGTCGCGCTGACGCTCGCCCCCGCGCCCACCACGACGTAGGCGATGAGCAGCGGTCCGAGGGTGCCCGCGCCCGCCGCGAGCAGCAGCCCGGCGGTGAGGAGCAGGAGCTGGCCGGTGACGAGGCGGCGCGGCGCCGCGCGGTCGACGAGCGGCAGGAGAAGGGCGAAACCCGCGATGCAGCCGGTGAGCGCGGCGGTGGTGACGAGGCCGACGGCGGCCGCCGAGGTGCCGGTGTCGTGGGCGATGTCGCCGAGCGCGGGCTGGACGGCGTAGTTGTTGGCGAGCGCGATCCCCGCGGTGCAGGCGAGGAGCGCGACTCCGCCGCGGGGCAGGCTCACGGAGTCTCGTCCCGGACCAGCACGACCGCGTAGCGGCATTCGTCGGGCGTGGAATTGACGAAGACGCACGGCGCCGGGGAGCCCAGTTCGACCGTGTCGCCCGCGGTCAGCTCGTGCACCGAGTCGCCCTCGTGGAAGGTGAGCCGGCCGTCGAGGACCCAGATGATCTGCCGGTGGAACGCGAACGCGGCCGCGGGGTAGGGCACGCGGGCCCCGGCCGGCAGCCGGACCTCGGCCACCTCGGCGGGGAAGCCCGGGCCCGAGATCTGCCGCCGCGCGTACCCCGTCTCGGGGTCGAGCCAGCGCGGGGCCGCCTCGGCCCGCCGGACGCGCTCGGCCTCCGCCGTCCCATCCGGGTCGAGCAGCGTGGCCACGCTCAGCCGGAACGCGGCCGAGAGCTTGCCGAGCACCACGGCGGTCGGATTGCTCTCGCCCCGCTCGATCCGGTGGATCATGGCGCGCGAGACGCCCGAGGCGTCGGCGAGCTCCGCAAGGGTCCAGTCGCGCCGGTCGCGCTCCGCGCGGATACGGGCGCCGATCCGCTCCACCAGGGGATCTATCATATTGGACATGGATCTACGATATGAGACGCAGCCGGGGTCCGTGAAGGTCCGCGCGGCGCGCGAAGCCGATCTGGATGCCGTTCTCGGCATCCGCAACCACGCCATCGAGCACGGCACGGCCCTGTGGACGGACACACCGCAGTCCCGCGCGGAGGGCGCGGCCTGGCTCGGCGCGCATCTGGAGCGCGGGTCCGCGTACGTGGCCGACAGCGAGGGGGACGTCGTCGGGTTCGGGGTCTACGGCCCCTGGAAGGACTACTCGGGGTTCCGGCACACGGTGGAGAACTCGGTCTACGTCGCCGACGGCCACCACGGCCGCGGTATCGGATCCGACCTCCTCGGCACGCTCGTCGCGTCGGCCGAGGCGGCGGGGCTGCACGTCATGATCGCCGGGATCGAGGCGGGGAACGCGGCGTCGGTCCGGCTGCACGAGCGGCACGGTTTCACGCACGCGGGGACGGTGCGGGAGGTCGGCACGAAGTTCGGCCGCTGGCTCGATCTGACGCTGATGCGACGGCAGCTGGGCTGAGGCCGCCGACCGGCCGGGCCCGGGATCATCCGGCCGCCTCCGGTCCTCCGTCCGCGTCCCGTGCGCGCAGCAGCGCCGCGTCGAGGGCCTGCCGGGCGCCGTCGGGCAGTTCCCCGCCGGCGGTCCAGGCGACGACCTGCTCGGCGATCTCCCGCAGTTTCGTGTTCGTGTGCTGCGAGACCTCTCTGAGCACGCTCCAGCCCTGCTCCGGGGTGAGTCCGCCCAGCGCGATGACCACGCCGATCGCCTGGTCGACGACACTGTGCGAGACGATGGCCTGCTGCAGCTGACGCATCTCGTCCTGCAGCCCGGTGATTTTCGGACACCGGTCGTCCTGACGCGTCACCTTGCAGCGCGCCTCCGTTCCTGTCCGGCGCGTCCCCGCGCCTCGTCGTGGTGCCGTTCACGCCACGGGCACAACTCTCCTCAGCGTGGACCCTCGGCACGACACCCCAGACGAAACGAGCAGTTCAGGACTGTCCAGAAAACGAAGCGGGCAGGGCTCCGACAAGGGGATTCCGTGGCGGTGGCGCGTCCCGCGGTCATATTCTCCTGCCGAGACGGCCCGGTGGAGCACGAGGAGAGGCGGCATGGACACCCTGCACTTCGACAGCAGCGACCTCGAGGTGACGGAGGATTTCCTCTCCCGCAACTACGCGCGGATGCGGATCGGCAACGGCAGCGCGGACAGCGGCCGCGCCCGGATCAGGCGGGACGCGATGCCGGGCGTGACCGTCGACGAGCTCGACCTCGACTTCGACATGAGCTACGACGTGACGCCGCTGCGGAAGATCTGTCTGTGCCTCGTGCACGAAGGCACGATCCGGGACCACGCGTTCGCGGATGTCGAGGACGCTTTCGGCCCCGGCGACGTCGTCTC
This sequence comes from Streptomyces sp. NPDC001904, assembly GCF_040297005.1. Taxonomy (NCBI): domain Bacteria; kingdom Bacillati; phylum Actinomycetota; class Actinomycetes; order Kitasatosporales; family Streptomycetaceae; genus Streptomyces; species Streptomyces sp. NPDC001904. The sequence continues at coordinate 269,654 of NZ_JBEOYI010000006.1, forward strand.
GTTCGCCCCGCCCGAGCTCGCCTACCGGGGGCGGATCTGCGCCGCCCGTTACAACATCACCATGCTCGACCCCGAGCTGCTGACGCAGGTCGCGGCCACCGGTCCGCGGTCCGCGCCCGGTCCCGTGCGGCTCCTCGACCACCGGCCGACCTCCGCCGCCGCGGCCGCGTATCTGCGCCGGACCGTCAACCACGTACGCGACCACGTGCTCGGCGACCCGGCCATGGCCGCCGAGCCGTTGATCGTGTCGACGGCCGCCCAGCACCTGGCCGCGAGCGTGCTGGCCGCCTTCCCGAACACGGCGTTCACCGAGCCCACCGGAACGGACCGCCACGACGCGCATTCGGCCACGCTGCGCCGCGCCCTCGCCCACATCGACGAGCACGCGCACGAGGCGCTCACCGTGGCGCAGATCGCCGCCGCGGCCCATGTCGGCATCCGGGCGCTGCAGTACGCGTTCCGCCGCCATCTGGACACGACGCCGCTCGCGCATCTGCGCCGGGTCCGTCTGGAGCGGGCGCACGCCGAGCTGCGGAGCGCCGATCCGACGACGGACGTGACGGTGACGGGCGTCGCCGCCCGCTGGGGCTTCTACCACCCCGGCCGCTTCGCGACGCTCTACCGGGACACCTACGGACGGCCCCCGCACCGGACTCTGGCCGACCGCTGACCGCCGCTCTCCTTTCGTTCCCTCTTTCCCGTTCCCTTCCTCCCCTCCCGTCCGTCCCGACGCCCCCTTGCTCCCCGGAGGTAGCGCCTTGCAACCCGACGCCCGTGACGGCCGTCTCGGCCCCGACGACGGCTCCGAGCCGTCGGAGCGTCTCGTGGAGCGGATGGAGGACGAGATCGCCCGCCTGCGCCGCTCGATGTCCTCGCACGCGGGGATCGACCAGGCCGTCGGCGTGATCCTCACGATGGGCCGGATGACACCCGCCGAGGCCCGGGACGCCCTGCACGAGGTCTCCGCACGCACCGGCGTCACGACGGCCCGCCTGGCCGAGCTCCTCGTCGACTACCCCCGCACCGGCCTGCTCCCCGCTCCCGTGCGGCAGGAGCTGGAGCGGCAGGTGGTCCTGCGCCGCGCACCGGACGAGCAGTGAGGGTCAGGGAGCCTGGCCAGATTCTTCTGGTTCATGGCCGTCCGGCCACTGAGGGGATCCGGGGCGGGCGCGCACGATCGGAGGCATGAACATCCTCTGGGTCTTCGCCCATCCCGAACAGCGCTCCCTCAACGGCTCCTTGATGACCGACGCCCTCCGCACCCTCGACGGACTCGGGCACCCGTACGAGGTCTCCGATCTGTACGCCATGAAGTGGAAGGCGGTGCTCGACGCCGACGACTTCGGCTCCCCGCCCGCCGCCGGGGAGCGGCTCTTCGTCGGGGCCGCGCAGGAACGCGCTTACACGAGCGGTGAGTTGAGTGCCGACATCCGCGGTGAGATCGCGAAGCTGGCACGGGCCGACGTGGTGGTCCTGCACTTCCCCCTGTGGTGGTTCGGGCCGCCGGCCATCCTCAAGGGGTGGTTCGACCGGGTCCTGGTGCAGGGTCTCGGGTTCGGGGTGAAGGCGCCGGACGGGCGCACCCGCCGCTACGGCGACGGCGGCCTGGCCGGGAAGCGGGCGCTGGTCGTCACGTCGGTCGGCGCCCGGCCGTCCGGGTTCGGGCTGCGCGGGATCCACGGGCAGGTGGACGAGGTGCTGTTCCCGCTGCTGCACGGCACGTTCTGGTACACGGGCATGGCGCCGCTCGCGCCGTTCGTGGTGTACGGCGCCGACCGGCAGGACACGGCGGAAGCGGCCCGGACCTCCGCCGCGCTGCGCGAGCGCCTGCGTACATTGCCCGATGAGGAACCCCTGGCGTACCGCACCGAGGCGGGCGGCGCCTACGACGACAGCCTGGTGCTGCGGCCGGACCGCGCACCCGGCCGCACCGGGCTCGGCGTCCACATACGGCGCTGACGGCCCTAGTCCGGTGTGCGGCGCAGCATGTAGACGTCCACCGGGTCCTCGGACTCGACGGTGAATCCGAGCCGCTCGTACAGGCGTTGTGCCTGGCTGCCCTGCAACACGTTCAGCCGGACCAGGACGCCCTCCCGGTCGCAGCGGTCGAGGAGGTGGGTCAGGACGGCCGTGCCGATGCCGCTGCCCTGGAGGTGCGGCACGAGGAAGAAGTGCTCCAGCCAGCGGCAGTCCTCGGCCGGGCGCAGCGCGACGCTCCCGGCGAACGCGCCGCCGACCTCGATCACCCAGGCGTACGCGGGCACGAAACCGTCCCGGAACCGCTGCCGCACCCGGTGCGGATCGAACCGGCCGAGCCGCTCCAGATCAGGGCGCATCACCACGGCCCGCAGCTCGACGATCGCTTCGACATCGGCCGCTTGAGCAGGCCTTATTTCCCAGTCCGCCATGACGGTGACCCTACCGGGGGCGCCTGGGGGCCTGGCCGACGCCTACCCGGCGCCGTCGCGGGCACCCGGAGCGCAGAACGGCAGCAGCAGCCCCGAGGAGGCGCCATGACCCGTGAGCGGAACAGCGATGAGGCGCGGGACGATCGGTCGGGGTCGCGGGAGGCGCGCGCCCCGACCGATCTGCCCGCCCGCTCGTGGTGGACCGTGGTGCGCCGCACGGCCAAGGAGTTCCTCGACGACGATCTGCCCGACAAGGCGGCCTCCCTCACCTACTACGGGGTGCTGTCGCTGTTCCCGGCACTGCTGGTGCTGATCTCCGGGCTCGGCGTCATCGGCGAGACGGCGACCAGGAGCGTCCTCGACAACCTGCGCCATCTCGCCCCGGGCCCGGTACGGGATCTGCTGGGCAATGCCGTGGTGGAGCTCCAGGGCGCCGGTGGCTCGAGCGGTGTCGTCGCGGTGGTGAGCCTGGTGGCGGCCGTCTGGTCGGCGTCCGGTTACGTCGGGGCGTTCATCCGCACCGCCAATGCCGTGTACGACCTCCCGGAGGGCCGCCCGGTGTGGAAGGTGACCCCGCTGCGGCTGGCGCTGACGGTGGCGCTGATGGTGCTGCTCGCGGTCAGCGCGGCGATCGTCGTGTTCACGGGGCCTCTGGCGCGCCGGGCCGGGGAGGCGATCGGCGCCGGGGACGCCGCGGTCACCACCTGGAACATCGCGAAGTGGCCGGTGCTGCTCGTCCTCGTGGCGCTGATGGTGGCGCTGCTGTTCTGGCGGGCGCCCAACGTCCGTGGCGGGGGCTTCCGCTGGCTGAGCCCGGGCAGCGTGGTCGCGGTGCTGCTGTGGCTGCTGGCCTCCGGCGCGTTCGCCCTGTACGTGGCGGGGTTCAGCTCGTACAACAAGACGTACGGCACGCTGGCCGGCGTCATCATCTTCCTGGTCTGGCTGTGGCTGTCGAACCTGGCGATCCTGCTCGGCCTGGAGTTCGACGCGGAGCTGGCCCGGCAGCGCGCCATCTCCGGCGGCCTGCCGGAGGGGCAGGAGCCGTACGTGGAGCCGCGCGACACCCGCAAGTGGCCGCCCAAGATGCGCCGCAGGGCCCGGCTCGGCGACGGTCCTCGGAACGCGGCATAGTCCGGGCCGGGACCGTGACTCCCCCGCATGCGGGTCTCCGGTGGATCCTCGGAGCGGATCGGTTCTACGGTCGAGGTCACTGATCCTCGTAACCCCTCGCGGAACACGGAGCTGACCCCCATGTCGAAGATTCTTTTCGTCGTCACCGGCGCCGACCACTGGACCCTCGCCGACGGCACCCCGCACCCCACCGGCTTCTGGGCCGAGGAGGCCGCCGCCCCGTACGCGGCGTTCAAGGCCGCGGGCCACGAGGTCGTCGTCGCCACCCCCGGCGGGGTCGTGCCCACCGTGGACCGCGGCAGCCTCGCACCGGAGATGAACGGCGGCCAGGAGGGCGCCGACCGCATCGCGCGCACCCTCGACACGATGACCGAGCTTCAGTCCCCGCTGAAGCTGGAGGAGGTGGACCTGGACGACTACGCCGCCGTCTTCTACCCCGGCGGCCACGGGCCCATGGAGGATCTCGCCGTCGACGCCGACTCCGGTGCGCTGCTGACGGCCGCGCTCGACTCCGGCAAGCCGCTCGGCGTCGTCTGTCACGGCCCGGCCGCGCTGCTCGCCGCGACGCGCGAGGACGGCACGAACACGTTCCGGGGCTACGAGGTCGCCGCGTTCACCAACGAGGAGGAGACGCAGGCCGGGCTCGCGGACCGGGCGAAGTGGCTCCTCCAGGACCGCCTCACCGACGCCGGTGTACGGGTCCTCGTCGGCGAGCCGTGGGCGCCGAAGGTGGTCACCGACCGCAACCTCGTCACCGGCCAGAACCCGGCCTCCTCGGCGCCGCTCGCCGCGGAGCTGCTCGCCCGGCTGGGCTGAGCGGGCCCGTCCCGCGCGTCCCGGCCGGGTCTCTGCCGGCGGGTGAGCGAGGGCGGCCCGCCGTGTCGCGCGTCAGCCGCCGCGCCGCACCCGGGCCGCCTTGCGGGCCTCCGCCAGCTTGCGCGCCTCGCTCGACTTGCGGGATTTGCCGCCGGAGCCGGAACCCGACGCGCCCTGGTCCTTGCTGCTGCCCAGGCCCCGGAACGGCGCGTTGTGGTTCTTGGGCCGGGCCGCGGCGGGCCCGCCGTCGAGGGGGACGCCGGAGGGCTTGCGGGCGCCCGTGATGCGGCTCAGTTCGGCCTCGCCGGAGCGCACCTTGGTGGTCGTGGGGCGGACGCCGGCCTCCGCCATGACCCGGTCCGCCTCCCGGCGCTCGCCCGAGAGGACCAGGCTGACGACCGTGCCGGAGCGGCCGGCGCGGGCCGTGCGGCCCGCCCGGTGCAGATAGTCCTTCGGGTCGGTGGCCGGGGACACGCTGACCACCAGGTCGAGGTCGTCGATGTGCAGGCCGCGTGCCGCGACATTGGTGGCCACCAGGGCGGTGACCTGTCCGTTCTTGAACTGCGCCAGGGTCCGGGTGCGCTGCGGCTGCGCCTTGCCGCTGTGCAGGCCCGCGGCGGCCACCCCGCTGGCCCGCAGATGGCGGGTGAGCTGGTCGACCTGGTGCTTGGTGTCGAGGAACAGCAGGACGCGGCCGTCGCGGGCCGCGATCTCGGTGGCCACGGCGTACCGGTCGGGGCCGTGCACGAGCAGGACGTGGTGCGCGATCGCGTCGCCCGCTCCGGCCGACAGGTCGACCTCGTGGACGGCGGGGTCGTGCAGATAGCGGGCGACCAGCGAGTCGACGTCGCGGTCGAGGGTGGCCGAGAAGAGCATCCGCTGCCCGCCGGGACGCACCTGGTCCAGGATCTCGGTGACCTGCGGCAGGAACCCCATGTCGCACATCTGGTCGGCCTCGTCCAGGACGGTGATGCCGACCCGGTCCAGGCGGCAGTCCTTGCGCTGGATCAGGTCGTGCAGCCGGCCGGGGGTCGCGATCACGATCTCGGCGCCCTCCCGCAGCGCGGCGGACTGCCGGCCGATGGAGACACCGCCGACGACGGTCGCCAGGCGCAGCTTCAGCACGTGCGCGTACGGGGTGAGCGCCTCGCCGACCTGCTGCGCCAGTTCCCTGGTGGGCACCAGGACGAGGGCGAGCGGCTGCTTGGGCTGGGCGCGCCGACCGGCGAGACGGGCGAGCAGTCCCAGGCCGAAGGCGAGCGTCTTGCCGGATCCGGTGCGCCCTCGGCCGAGCACGTCCCGGCCCGCGAGCGCGTTCGGCAGCGCGGCCGCCTGGATGGGGAACGGCTCGCTCACCCCGTGTTCGTCGAGCGTGCGCAGCACCTCGGCCGGCAGCCCCAGCTCCGCGAAGGACGCCACGGGCGGCAGCGCGGGTGTGGGGGTGGAGTCGGCACGTGCTGATTCGCTCACGGGGAGCCTTCCTCTGAGGGGACCGAACCGAGGAGGGCGCGGCGGTAAACAGATCACGGTAGCACGGGGGCGCGGTGCCGGGTCTGCCCTGGGCGGCTGCTCGCCGGGAGGGTCCGCGGCATCCGCGGCACCCGCCGGCTCGCTCTCCTCCACATGGGCGTTTCATCCCGGACTGTTTATGTCGCCAACAGGGATGAAGGGGGAGAATTGAACCCGGAGACCAGGAGGAGCCATGGCGCAGACCCGCTTCGCCCCCGACCGGGGGCTGACCTCACGCATGGTCACGACGATGTTCTTCATCGGCCTGCTGTACGTCGTGATCGTCGGGGTGCTCGTCGTCCTGCTCAAGGGCGCGTGGGTGGTGATCCTGCTGTTCGCCGGTGCGCTGTTCATCGCCCAGTTCTGGTTCAGCGACCGCATCGCCGCCTTCAGCATGGGCGCCCGCGAGGTCACCGCGGAGCAGGCACCGGAGCTGCACGCCGCCGTGGACCGGCTGTGTGCGCTGGCGGACATGCCCAAGCCGCGGGTCGCCGTCGCGGACTCGGACGTGCCGAACGCGTTCGCGACCGGCCGCAATCGGAAGAACTCGATGGTGTGCGCCACGACCGGCCTGCTCCGCCGGCTCGAACCGGAGGAGCTGGAGGGCGTTCTGGCCCACGAGCTGTCGCACGTGGCGCACCGCGACGTCGCCGTGATGACCATCGCCTCGTTCCTCGGCGTGCTGGCCGGGCTGATCACCCGGTCCGCCCTGTGGAGCGGCGTGGGCCGCAGCAACCGCGACAACAACGCGGCCGCGGCCGTCCTGATCGTCACCGCCGTCAGCGCCGCCGTCTACGCCGTGAGCTTCCTGCTCACCCGGCTGCTGTCGCGCTATCGCGAGCTGTCCGCCGACCGGGCGGCCGCGCTGCTGACGGGCCGTCCGTCCGCCCTCGCGTCGGCGCTGACCAAGGTGACCGGCCAGATGGCGCAGATCCCGACCCGGGACCTGCGCAAGGCCGAGCCGTTCAACGCCTTCTTCTTCGCCCCCGCGTTCAACAAGGAGAGCTTCAACCAGCTGCTGTCCTCGCACCCCACGCTCGAACAGCGCCTCGACCAGCTGGGCCGCATCTCGGCACAGCTCGGCCGCCCGTAGGCGACGCGAGCAGGAGACCAGGCATCACCGGAAGGACATCAGGACGCCGTATGGGATTCCTCGACGCCATCCTCGGCCGGAGCAAACCGGTCCGCCCCGACCTCGACCAGCTCTTCGCCCTCCCCTCGGCCGCCATCACCCTGCAGGCGGCGGCGTCGCTCGCCCCGACCGGAGCGGGGTCCGTCTGCTTCGCGACCGTCGAGGGCGGAGCGTTCGCCCGCATCCAGGAGGACATGGGTGAACTCCTCGACGGTCCCGTGACGTTCACCCAGGACGGTCTCGGCTACACCTGGCTCGAAGTGCGCCACACGCCGGACGACGTGGCGGGCCTGGTCAACGACCTGCACGCGGTGAACACCTCGCTGGAGGAGAGCGGCTTCGGCCCGCACCTGCTCTGCTCCCTGATCGGCTTCACGGACGGCCAGGGACGCTCCGTCGCGCTCGTCTATCTCTACAAGCGCGGCACCTTCTACCCCTTCGCCCCCAAGGAGGGACAGAAGCGGGACAACTCCCTGGAGCTGGAGGTTCGCGCCGCCCTCACCGACGATCTGCGCGTGGAGCCGGACCTCGGCCGGTGGTTCCCCGTCTGGGACGCCCCCGGCCTGACCTGAGCGGGACGCGTCCGGCTACGGGAGCGTGTGTCCGGCCGCACGGAAGAGCCGGTACCACTCCTCACGCGTGAGCGGCAGCTCGGAGCCGGCCGCCGACTCGGCCACCCGGCCCGGGTTGGTGGTGCCCAGGACCACCTGGATGCCGGCGGGGTGCCGGGTGATCCAGGCGACGGCGACACCGGTCGGCGTCACGTCGTACTTGGCCGCCAACTCGTCGAGTACGTCGTTGAGTTCGGCGTACGTCTCACGGTCGCCGATGAAGACGCCGTCGAAGAAGCCCTTCTGGAACGGGGACCAGGCCTGGAGGGTCATCCCGTTGAGCCGGGAGTAGTCGAGCAGGCCGTTGTCCCGGCTGACGGACTGGTCGAGTCCGGCCATGTTCGCCGCGATCCCGGAGGCGATCATCGGGCAGTGGGTGATGCTCAGCTGCACCTGGTTGGCGACCAGGGGCTGCCGTACGGCGGTCTTGAGGAGTTCGACCTGGCCCGGGGTGTGGTTCGAGACCCCGAAGTTCACGACCTTGCCGGCCGCCTGCAGCTCGTCGAAGGCCGCGGCCACCTCCTCGGGCTCGACGAGGGTGTCGGGCCGGTGCAGCAGGAGCAGATCGAGGTAGTCGGTGCGCAGGGCCGCCAGCGACTCGTCGACGGTGCGCAGGATGTGCTCTTTGGAGAAGTCGAAGTACCCGGGCCGGATACCGACCTTGCTCTGGATGACGATCGACTCCCGCTCGGCGGCGGTGAGCTTGACGGCCTGCCCGAAGCGCTCTTCCGAGGCGTGACGCGTGGGGCCGTAGATGTCGGCGTGGTCGAAGGTGTTGATACCGGCGTCCCGGGCGCTGCCGTACAGCGCCCGGACGTGGTCGTCGGGGAGCTCGGCGATACGCATCAGCCCCAGGACGATGTTCGAGGCGCGCAGCTCGGTGCGGGGGAAGGAGATCGTCTTCATGCCCGCATCCTCTCAGGCGGCGCGGCGGCACGAGATCTGCCAGGTGTCCGCACCCGATCTCCACGGATCGTCAGAACCATGGCGCCTGTTACCCGGTGGGGACATGGCGATCTTGACTTTCACTGTCGGCCCGCAAGTAGGTTCGGTATGCACTGATCTTTTCCTTGTGACGAGCCGGCGTCTCCCACGCCGGGAGAAGGGACGCCTATGGGTAGCCACGCCCGCCCCAACCGGCTGCACCGCACCGGAGCCCGCGTCGCGACGGTCGCGCTGTTCGGCGGCGCCGTCCTGCCGATCGCCGCCGGCGGCCTCGCGCAGGCCGACACCGCGCCCGTCACGCACTCCGCGGGCGAGACCGACCGGGTGAGAACCGACACGCCCGCGTCCGCCGACCGGACCCGGAGTGCGGCGGAGACCAGATCCGGGTCCCAGGACGTACCGGACACCGCCCTCGCCAACGCCTACCTGCTGGACGCCCGCGACGGCAGCCAGGAGCGCGAGATGTGGGCCGGTGCCGAGGCCGACCGGAGTGTGCCGATGGCCAGCACCACCAAGATCATGACCGCGCTGGTCGTGCTCCGGCACCCGGAGTGGCTGGACCGGCGGATCACGGTGAAGCAGGAGTACCGCGACTACGTCCAGGAGAACGGCGCCAGCACCGCCGACCTCCAGACCGGGGACACGCTGACCGCCCGCCAGTTGCTGCACGCCATGCTGATCCCGTCCGGCGGAGACGCCGCGATGGCCCTGGCCGACGGCTTCGGCACCGGGGACACCATGGACGCGCGGATCGCCGACTTCGAGAACCGGATGAACGCCGAGGCGCGGCAGTTGGGCATGACCGGCACGCACTTCGACTCGTTCGACGGCATCTCGCACGGCGACAACCGCAGCACCGCCCGTGATCTGGCCGAGCTGGGCCAGCGCGCGATGCTGCAGCCGGTGTTCGCCGACATCGTGAAGACGAAGAAGTTCGAGACAGAGGCCCCCGCGGCCAACGGCCACACCCGCTACTACACCTGGGTCACCACCAACGACCTGCTGAGCAGCTACGACGGCGCCCTGGGCATCAAGACGGGCAGCGGCACGGAGGCCGGCTACTCCCTGGTCTTCGCCGCGAAGCGGGACAACCGCACGCTGGTCGGCGCGATCGTCGGGGCCGACAAGGAGGTCTTCGCCGACGCCGCGAAGATCCTCGACTGGGGCTTCGCCCACTGACAGAGCGCCCTGTGCCGACGCCCCGCTCCTCCCTCGGCCGGAGGAGCGGGGCCGTCTTCAGCGCTTGGTGCGTTTCCTCGCCTCGGTGAGTACGCGGCCGCGCTCCATGAATCCGACACCGCGGTCTTTGAGGATCTTGTCCACGTGGTGCTGCTTGCTGCCGCCGCGCAGCAGCTCCGCGGCTTCGGCGACCAGGGCGTCCGGCGAGGCGGCGGGCCGGGGACTCGGCACGTGAGCACGGTTCGCGGGCGCCCGCGGAGAACTCACGCTCACCCTGAGGGGGCGCGTGCGAAGGGCGAAGCGGACCCCGAACCGCGTGGCGATCAGGAACACGCCGAGCGCCCAGAAGAGCACGAGGATGCCGATGAACTTCAGGACGTCCACGACCAGCGGCCCGGTATAGGTCTTCTCGTCACCGATCGAGCCCAGGGGCGCCATCAGGAGGACGACCCCCACGATCACCCGCCGGTTCCGCTGCCAGAACGTCTGTGTCGCGGCCGGTCGCGGGCTTCGGGCGGTCGGGGCCGCGGGCCTCGCAGACCCGGGGGTGCCGCGCTGGACACGGCGTGCCGGCTCGTTGACGGGTGTCATCGTCCCGTCGAGGCGGTACGTGAAGAGAGCGATGTTCCATTCTTTGGCGTAGGCCACGGCGGTGGACGCGTAGTCGCTGCCGGTGAAGAAGATCAGTTGTGCGGTCGATCCGTAGGGCCGCGCTCCCACGAAGCGCTGCAGCTCCGGGCGGCCGACCTGGGCCGCCTGGTACTTGACCTGGCCCAGAGCGCCGGCGGAGCGGACATCGATGCCCCCGTCCGGACCGCCCGGACCGGCGGTGGCATCGCCGTACCCCCAGTACCGCATCCAGCGAGCCGCGTTGAGCTCGGCCTGTTGCCACGACGACAGTTGCGTCGGGCGGGGCGGCACCACCCCGGACGGCATGTCAGCCACTGTCCCCCCTCATGTACGTACTTTCCCCCTTGCCCGGCACCTGGCAGGCCTGCGCGCGCAGGCGGAACGGTCGGCGGCCGAGCCGACCTATGGTAGGCGGTACCGTCCCGTGCGGGGCCCGGCCGGTGTCGTGTCCGGGCCCCGCACGGGACGGGTGCGTCAGCGCTTCATGAGAGCGAAGACGCCCCAGCCGAGGTGTTCACGCGTGGCGCGGGCGTAGCGGGCGGGCTCGTCGGTGAGTTCCTCCCGTACCTCGGGGGCCATGGCGTCGTCCGGGTTCGCGTCGAGCCAGCGGCGCATGCTGAGCCACTGGGCGGCGGCGTACCGGTCCCAGCTGTCCTGGTCGGCCAGCGTCATTTCCACGACGTCGTACCCCAGACCCTGGAACTGCCCGATCAGGTCGGGGAGTTCGAGGAAATCGGCGACGGCCGTGGCGTGGCAGTCCTCGGCGGTCCGCTCGTCCGGCGGGGTCCGCCGCCAGTACGGCTCGCCGATCAGCATCAGGCCGCCGGGCCGAAGGCTCCGCTCGAGCAGCTCGATCGTTCCGGCGAGGCCGTCGCCGATCCACGTGGCGCCGATGCAGGCGGCCAGATCGACCGGCTCGTCCGCGACGTGACCGGCGGCGTCCCCGTGCAGGAACTCGACCCGGTCGCCGACACCGAGTTCGGCGGCGCGGGCCTTGGCCTGCTCGGTGAAGAGGGTGCTGATGTCGACGCCGGTCCCGGTGAAGCCCAGGTCCCGCGCCCAGGTGCAGAGCATCTCGCCCGAGCCGCTGGCCAGGTCGAGCATCCGGGTGCCGGGGGCGAGGCGCAGCGATTCCCCCAGGGAGGCGAGCTTGGCCGCCGTGAGCGGGTTGTGGATCCGGTGGCCGCTCTCGCGGATGGTGAAGATGCGGGGAAGGTCCATGACCTGAGTCCTTTCTGTCATGCCTGGCGGAAGGAGTCGAAGCGCCCGTCGCGGACGACGGACGGCACGGCCGGGACCGGGACCGGGACGGCCGATGGGACTACGACGCACGCGGACGCAGCAGGACCAGGAGGATGGAGAGAACGGGGAGTGAGTCGATGAGACACGGTGGAGACCCTTTGGCAGGGGGCCCCGCCGGATGGCAGGCATGCCGGAACCAGTCCTCCGCGGGAGGAGCGGGAAGGCAGGCGTGAGTCAGGCCGAGGCCCGGGAAGTGAGGATGATCCGGGCACCGCGGACAGCGGTGGTCTCCACAGCGACCATGCAACTCACCTCCTGACATCTCCATGAGCGACGGTGTCGTCACTTCTCTGGCAAAGGTAACACCCGACTCGCCGTCGAGGCAGTGAAGGACAACCTCTGCGCTTCCTGCCACAACCACAGGAATATCCTGTGCCGCATGACCCTCAACCAGCTCAGGGCCTTCGTCGAAGCGGAGCGTCTCGGGTCGTTCACCGCCGCGGCGCGGGCCATGGACATCGCCCAGGCATCGGCCTCCGAACTGGTGCGCCGCCTGGAGGCGGAACTCGACGCCGAGCTGTTCGCGCGCGGCAGCCGCACCCTGACACTGACCTCGGCGGGGCAGGAACTGCTGCCCTACGCCCAGCAGTCCGTGAACGCCGCCGACAGCGGCACGCGCGCCGTGCACTCCCTCGGCTCGCTCGGCGGCGGCACCGCCACCTTCGGGGTCCTGCGCAACGCCGACTACTACCTGCTGTCCAACCTGGTCCAGATGTTCCACGCCCGCTACCCGTCGGTGCGGGTACGGCTCGTGGGGCAGAACTCGGCGGAGACGGCGGCCGCCGTGGCGGCGGGACGCATCGAGGCGGGCCTGGTCGTGCTCCCCATCGACGACGAGGAACTGCAGGTGACGCCACTGCTGCGCGACGAGGTGCACTACGTCAGCGCCAGCGAGGAGCGCACCCGTACGCCGGTGACCATCGAGGACTTCGCCCGGGCGCCCCTCGTCCTGTACGACGCCCACTACGGCTGGCAGGACCCGACGCGGCGGCAGCTCGCGGAACGTTCCCAGTTCGCCGGGGTCCGCATCGACCCGCTGATCGAGCTCGAACACATCGAGGCCGCGCTCAAGCTGGTGGCGGCCGGGGTCGGCGACACGATCGCCAGCCGTGCGGTGGTCGACAGTCCGGCCTTCCCTGCGGGGCTGCGCACCGTTCCCTTCGCCGATCCCCTCTACGACACCATCGCGCTGGTACGACGCCGGGGGCACCCGCTGTCCCGCGCCACCCGCGAACTCGTCCGCATCGCCGAGGACACCCTGCGCGAGATCCGCTCCGAACGCGGCTTCTGACCGGCTCCCCGTGCAGCCCACTCTCACGTACAGGGAAACCCTGTGGATCGGACAGGAATCGCCCCTCTAGTCCTGTGGCAGCAGCCCGTCTAGCGTCCTCGCCATGCAGATCACGCACGACGAAGCACAGGCCCTCCCTCCCCTCAAGTGGCTCAAGAAGCCGTCCGTCGACGGTCCGCCCGCCCAGCGCGACCCGAAGGTCGTCGAGCGCGTCTCCGAGATGCTCGGGGAGATCGAGCGCAAGGGCATGGACGCGGTGCGCGCCTACGCCCAGGAGCTGGACGGCTGGTCCGGTGAACTCGAGGTTCCGGCAGCCGAGTTGAAGAAGTCGGGCGACGCCCTGCCCGCGGACGTCCGCACCGCCCTGGAGATGGGCTACGAGCGCACCCACCGCTTCGCCGCCGCACAGCGCGAGCACCTGACGGACTTCGAGATCGAGCTGGCCCCCGGCGTGCGGGGCGGCCAGCGCTACGTGCCCGTCTCCCGCGTCGGCGCCTACCTGCCCGCCGGCCGCTTCCCGCTGCTCGCCAGCGCGTTCATGACGGTCAACGTCGCCAAGACGGCGGGCGTGCCCACGGTCGTGGCGTGCACCCCGCCGTCGGGTGAGCACGGCGCTCACCCCGCGGTGCTGTACGGCGCCTACCTGTCGCGCGCCGACCGTGTCTTCGCCCTCGGCGGCGTCCAGGCGCTCGGCGCGATGGCCTTCGGTCTGCTGGGCGAGGCCCCGGTCGACATGCTGGTCGGCGCCGGGAACGCCTTCGTCACGGAGGCCAAGCGTCAGCTGTTCGGCCAGGTCGGCATCGACCTCCTCGCCGGCCCCTCGGAGGTCGCGGTCATCGCCGACGCCTCCGCCGACCCGGAGTGGGTGGCGGCGGACCTGCTGGGTCAGGCCGAGCACGGCCCCAACTCCCCCGCCGCGCTGATCACCACGTCCGAGGAGACGGGCCTCGCCGTCGTCGCGGAGATGGAGCGCCAGCTCGCCACCCTCACCACCCGTGACATCGCCGGTCCCGCCTGGCGCGACTTCGGTTCCGTGATCGTGGTGGAGGACCGGGACGCAGCCGTCGCCGTGGCGGACGTCATCGCCCCCGAGCACCTCGAGGTGCACACCGAGGACGACGACTTCTACCTGGAGAACCTCACCAACTACGGTTCGCTGTTCATCGGGCAGTGGTCCACAGTCGCGTACTCCGACAAGGGCATCGCCGGCACCAACCACGTGCTGCCGACGGGCAAGACGGCGCGCTACAACGCCGGTCTGTCGGTCTCGCGCTTCCTCAAGCCGCTGACGTACCAGCGGGCCGCGAAGGAAGGCACGGCCGCGCTGGCTCCGGCCGTCGAGCGGATCTCCGCCTTCGAGGGCCTGGCGGCCCACGGCGCGACCGCGACGCTGCGCATCGACCGGATCGGCCGCACCTCCGGCGCGTTCGACTCCGTCCCCGGCGCGCTGCGCGAGCAGCTCTGACCGCTGCGTTCACCACCGGGCCGGGGCCGGCGACGGCCGTCCCCGGCCCACCCCTCCTGGGGGGCATGCGCCTCGGTCAGGCGCGGCGCGGCTCCCCCTCGTACGCGAGCAGTCGCACACGAGCAGTCGCACACGAGCCAAGGATCCTCCCATGCAACATCCCTCCCCACCGTCGTCTCCCGCCACGGGCGACACAGAGCCGTCCTCCGCCACGGGCGCGACGCTCACGCAGGGCCTGAAGGGCCGCCAGATCACGATGATCTCCATCGGCGGGGTGATCGGTGCCGGGCTCTTCGTCGGCTCGTCGGCCGCCGTGGCCACCGCGGGTCCGGCGGTGATCGTCTCGTTCCTGCTGGCCGCCGCCCTGGTGGTGCTCGTCATGCAGATGCTCGGCGAGATGGCCGTCGCCAACCCCGACACGGGCTCGTTCTCCACGTACGCGGACCGGGCGCTCGGCCGCTGGGCCGGTTTCTCGATCGGGTACCTGTACTGGTGGTTCTACATCCTCGTCATCCCCATCGAGGCGATCGCCGCCGGGGAGGTCGTCTCGGGCCTCACGTCGGTCCCCAGCTGGATCCCGGCCCTCGCGGTGATCCTCGTGCTGACCGGCAGCAATCTGCTGGCGGTGCGCAATTACGGGGAGTTCGAGTACTGGTTCTCGCTGATCAAGGTCGTCGCGATCGTGGCGTTCCTGGTCCTCGGGGTGCTCGCCGTGCTCGGGCTGCTGCCCGGGTCCGACACGCACGGGGTGTCGAACCTGTGGAGCCACGGCGGCTTCGCCCCGAAGGGTGTCACGGCGGTCCTGGCCGGACTGCTCACGGCGATGTTCAGCTTCCAGGGCAGCGAGATCGTGACCATCGCGGCCGCGGAGTCCGAGGAGCCGCGCAAGAACATCAAGAAGGCGATCCGCGCGGTCGTCTGGCGCCTGGGCCTCTTCTACATCGGTTCGATCCTCGTCGTGGTCTGCCTCGTGCCCTGGAACGCCGACGACCTGGCGACCGGCTCCTACCAGGCCGTCCTGGACCGGATGAACATCCCGGGAGCCGCGCGGATCATGGACGTGGTGCTCGTCGTGGCCGTGTGCAGCTGCCTCAACTCGGCCGTCTACACGGCATCGCGGATGCTGTTCTCACTGGCCGGACGGGGTGACGCCCCGGCCGCCTTCGCCCGCACCTCGACGCACGGAGTGCCCCGCAACGCGGTGCTCGCGTCGACCGTCGTCGGGATCGCCGCGGTGATCGCCAACTATCTGCTGCCGGACGTGTTCTCGTACCTCATCGCCTCCAGCGGGGCGATCGCGCTGATGATGTACATGGTCATCGCGCTGACGCAGTACGCCGTGCGCCGCAAGGACGGCCGGCCGACCGAGGTACGCATGTGGGGCTTCCCCTACCTGACGCTCGCCACCATCGCGTTCATCGCCGGGGTCCTGGTACTGATGGCCGTACTGCCGGGCCACCGGCTCGAGTTGTGGCTCTCGCTCGGGCTCGCCGCCGTCCTCGCCGCCGTGGGGGTGGTGCGCCAGCGCCGTCTCGCAGCGGCCGCCACCACGTCCGGACCCGTCCGCGAAGCCACCCGGACCTGACGGTTCAGCGGGCCTCGGCGTGGGTGGCCCGCGGGACGAACTCGGTCGGCAGGACGAGCCGTTCGCCCGCCGGATCGACGTCCCCGCCGATCCGGCGGACCAGCAACCTGGCCGCCTGGCAGGCGAGTTCACTCAGATCGTGCCGGACGGTGGTCAGCCGGAACACCTCCCAGGCCGCCATGGGCAGGTCGTCGAAGCCGACGACGGTGAGGTCGTCGGGGACCTTGACGCCCGCCTTGAGCGCGGCGTTGAGCACGCCGATGGCGACCACGTCGTTGCCGCAGAACACTGCGGTGGGCGGCTCCGCGGCCGCCAGGAGCGCGGGCAGCGCCGCGTACCCCGTCTCGTACTCGAACGCGCCACGCACCACCCGGTCCTCCGGCAACCCGATACCGGCGTCGGCCAGGGCCAGCCGGAAGCCCAGCTCGCGCTCGCGTCCCGTCGTGGTGTTGGACGCCCCGAAGATGCCCGCGATCCGGCGGTGGCCGAGGCCGACGAGCTCCTTCGCGACGAGGCGTCCACCGCCTTCGTTGTCGACGACGGAGGCGAAGTCGCCGGCCTGGCCGGTGTCCCGGTTCAAGAAGACGTAGGGCATGCCGCGCCGCTCCAGCAGGGCGGGCAGGCGCGAGTCGGTGGTCGCCGTGGCGAGGACGACGCCGTCGAGGGACTGGTCCAGGAGTTTCTCCTCGGCGACCGCCTCGTCGGAGTGCTCGGTGAGCAGCATCATCCGGTAGCCGAGCTGCCGCAGCTCGTCGTGGAGCGGGGCGACGACATGCGGGTAGAACGGATTGGTCATGTCGGTCACGATGACGCCGACGCGCCGGGTGGCCCGGGTCGACAGGGTGCGGCCCGCTTCACTGGGGACGTAGTTGAGCGCCTGGGCGGCCCGCCTGACCTTCTCGCGCGTGGCCGGAGAGACCCGGGGGTCGTCACGCAGGGCGCGGGACACCGTGGGCTGCGAGACACCCGCGAGTCTCGCCACGTCGTGACTCGTGATCGCCATGACTCTCTCCTCGTCGACACCGCGTACCGCCCGGGCCCAGAATCCGCCGTCAGGCCCGGCCAGTATACGTACGCCCTCGCCGTATACGTATGTCGCTCCCGGATTCCCAGACCTCCCGAGCGGGATTCATCAGGTTCTCCCCCTTGACAGGGCACACCTCCGACACCTGTCATGGCAATGCATACGTATTCCAGTCTTGCTGATTCTCGTTGCCCAGGGAGCACCCATGCCCGATGTCGTCGTGTCCACTTCCGAGCTGGAGCAGCGCACGGTGCGCCGCAGTGACTTCGTCTCCTGCAACCAGGCCTTCATCGACTGCCGCACGCCCGGCTCGGACCGGAAGGAGAACTACGCCATGATCGGGCCGGGCGTCTCCCAGTCCTCCGGCCAGCACGTCAATCTCCGACTGCCGCACGGCTACAACATCGGTGCCGCCGCCATGCCGCACGGCATCACCAACAACCTGCACCTGCACTACACCGCCGAGGTGTTCATCTGCACCGACGGCGAGTACCTGCTGCGCTGGGGCGCCGACGGCACCGAGGGTGAACTGCCACTGAAGGCAGGGGACATCGCCTCCGTCCCCACGTGGATCTTCCGCGGCTTCACCAACACGGGCCCGGACGACGGCTGGCTGTTCACCGTGCTCGGCATGGACAGGACCGGCGGCATCATCTGGGGCCCCTCCGTCCTGCGCGAGGCGGCGCAGCACGGCCTGCACCTCACTGCCGACAACCAGCTCGTCGACACCGTCGCCGGGGACACCCTCCCGCCGGAGTCCGAGCTGGTCACCCCCATGGCGCAGGAGCACATCGACCGGCTGCGGCACTACAGCCCCGAGGAGATGCGGCGCCGGGTCGCCGGGTCCGACGATCTCGTGTGGTCGGAGCACCCCTTCCTCGACAGCTCCCTGCCCGGTGGCGGGGCGCGGCTGAGCTGCGTCATCGGCTACGGCATGACCGAGGACCCGCACCAGGAGCCGCGCGTGTTCAACCCGCACGGCCACAATCTCGCCTGGCTGCGCGCCGAGCCCGGCCAGGGTGTCTCGCAGCACCGGCAGCACGAGACCCAGACCCTGATCGTCAAGAGCGGTCAGTGGGAGGTCACGCTCAACCGCACCGACCAGGTCGCGGTGCGCCTCGGCCCGCGCGACATGCTGTCGGTGCCGCAGGACGCGTGGCGCACGCTGCGCAACGTCGGCGACGAGGAGGGCGACCTCCTGGTGGTCAACTCCGGGGACGGCCGCGTCCGGCTGGAGTGGGACGAGGAGGTCCTCAAGGCCGCCGCCGACGCGGGCCTGGGCCTGGACCACAACGGGTACGTCGCCCCGTACGCGCTGCTGCCCCGCTCCGCGCGGCGCTGGTGACCGGCGTGCCGCTGCCCCTGGTCGTGGTGCCCGGCATGCTCTGCGACGCGAGCCTGTGGGCGGAGGTCGCCTTCCCCGAGGGCCACGACGTCCACCATGTCGCGCTGACCCGTCCGGACATCGGCGTGCTCGCGGACGATGTGCTGGATGCTGTGGCCGGGCCGTTCGTCCTCGTCGGGCTGAGCCTGGGGGCGATCGTCGGGTTCGAGGCGCTGCGGCGGGCGCCGGAGCGGGTGGCGGGGCTGTGCGTGATGGCGACGAACGCCGCCGGGCCGAACGCAGAACAGCGTTTCGCCTGGGAGGAGTTGGACGAACTGATCGCGGTCGGCCGGTTCGCGGACGTGGTCGAGCGCACGCTGCCGGACATGTTCCCCGACCGCCGGCCGACCCCGGCGGGCGCCGAGCGCTACCGCCGCATGGCCCAGGCCGTCGGCCCCACCGCCGGGCGCGTCCAGCTGGCCGCCCAGGCCACCCGGAGGGACGCGTTCACGGCGCTGCGTTCCGCTCGCTGCCCCTCCGTCGTCCTCTCGGGCAGCCGGGACGCGCTGTGCCCGCCCGCCTTCCACCACGCCATTGCCGAGGCCCTGCCCCATGCACGTCTGCGCGAACTGCCGGACGCCGGACACCTGGTGCCGTGGCAGCGACCGGACGCGGTGAGCGCGGCGTTGCGCGACGTGGTCACAGCGGCGGCCGCCGCCCCAGCCCCCTGAACGTCTCAAGACGTCCCATCCAGAAGCGAGTTGAAGAGAGCCGTCATGCCTCGATTCCTCAAGTCCCCCGTCCCCGCCGCTCAGGTGACCGCCGCCCGCGCGGACGTCGCCGAGCGGGTGCGCGCCATCCTCGACGACATCCGCGAGCGCGGTGACGAGGCGGTGCGCCAGTACTCGGAGAAGTTCGACAACTGGAGCCCGGAGTCCTTCCGCCTGTCGCCGGAGGAGATCGAGCGCATCGTCGCCGGTGTCCCGCAGCAGGTCCTCGACGACATCCGCTTCGTGCAGGAGCAGGTGCGTACGTTCGCGCAGGCCCAGCGGGACTCGATGCTCGACGTCGACATCGAGACGCTGCCCGGCGTACGGCTCGGCCACCGGCACGTGCCCGTCTCCGCCGCCGGCGCGTACGTGCCCGGCGGCCGCTACCCGCTGACCGCGTCGGCCCACATGACCATCGTGACCGCCAAGGTCGCGGGCGTGCCCCGGGTCGCGGCCTGCACACCGCCGATCCGCGGCGAGATCCCGGCCGCGACGGTCGCGGCGATGCACCTGGCGGGGGCCGACGAGATCTACCTGCTCGGCGGCGTCCAGGCCGTCGCGGCGCTGGCCGTGGGCACCGAGACCATCGGCAGCGTGCCGATGCTGGCGGGCCCCGGCAACGCGTACGTGGCCGAGGCCAAGCGGCAGCTGTTCGGCGAGGTGGGCATCGACCTGTTCGCCGGGCCGACGGAGATCCTGGTGATCGCCGACGAGCACGCGGACCCCTTCGTGGTCGCCGTCGACCTGCTGTCCCAGGCCGAGCACGGCCCGGACTCCCCCGCCGTGCTCGTCACCACGTCCGAGGAGCTGGGCCGCGAGGTCGAGCGGCACATCGAGCGGCTGCTGCCCGGCATGCCGACGAAGGACTTTGCCGAACCGGCCTGGCGCGACCACGGCGAGATCGTCGTGACCGACACCCTCGACGAGGCCTTCGAGGTCGCCGACTCCTACGCCAGCGAACACGTGGAGGTGCTGACCGAGAACCCGCGCCAGGCGCTGGACAGGATGCGGGACTACGGCGCCCTCTTCCTCGGCGAGGGCACCTGCGTCTCCTACGGCGACAAGGTCATCGGCACCAACCACGTCCTGCCCACGCGCGGCGCCGCCCGCTACACGGGCGGCCTGTGGGTCGGCAAGTACCTCAAGACGGTCACCCACCAGGAAGTCACCGACACCGCCTCGTCGGCGCTGCTCGGCGAGGTGTGCGGGCGCGCCGCCCGCGTCGAGCTCTTCGAGGGACACGCGCGCTCCGGTGACGTACGGGCCGCGAAGTACGGCGACAAGGAGCTGACGTGGAACGGGGAGGCCGGCGCATGACCTCCGGCACCGAAGCGCCGCTCGCCGGGCGGACCGCGCTCGTCACCGGGGGCGGCAGCGGCCTGGGCCGGGCCATCACCCGGTCCCTGCTGGCCGACGGCGCCCGCGTGGTGATCACCGGCCGCGACGCGGACACCCTGAAGCGCACCGCCGACGCACTCGGTCCCTGGGTCGTCCCCCGGGTCTGCGACGTGTCCCGCCCCGCGGACGTCGACGCACTCGCCTCGGCTCTCGCGGACGAGGAGATATCGATCCTGGTCAACAACGCGGGTATCGCCGGTCCGGTGGCACCACTGACCGACATCTCACCCGAGGAGTGGGACGAGGTCTTCGACGTGAACGTACGCGGCGTGTTCCTGATGTGCCGGGCGTTCCTCCCCGCCATGACACGCCGTGGCTCCGGCGATGTCATCAACATCGCCTCCGTGTCGGGCAAGCGACCGCTGCTGCGGCGCACACCGTACTGCGCGTCGAAGATGGCGGTCATCGGCCTGACGGCCACGCTGGCGGGCGAAGTGGGCCCGCAGGGTGTCACGGTCAACTCCCTGTCTCCCGGGCCGGTTTCGGGCCCGCGCATGGAGCGCAACTTCCGGCTCGAGGCCGAGCGCACGGGCAGCAGCTACGCCGAGGCCGAGGAGGCCTTCGTGTCGCGTGCCGCGCTCGGACGGATGGTGACCGAGGACGAGGTGGGTCAGGCGGTGACCGCGATGCTGCGGATGCGTGGCATGTGCGGCGCCGACATCGACCTGTCGGCGGGGATGGTGGCACGATGAGCGCCCCTCGCACCCCGCGCCGCAGCCTCAAGCAGCGTCTGGCGGACGGCGAATCGCTGCGTGGCGCCCTGCTGCGGCTGCCTTCGGAGACGCTGGTGGAGATGGCGGGCGTAGCCGGTCTGGACTACGTGCTCATCGACTGCGAGCACGGGCCCGCGGACACGGCGCTGCTCCAGCACCACATCACGGCGGCGGAGGCCCACGGCGTCGACGTGCTCGTACGCGTCGGCACGGCCGAGCCCGCGCTGGCGCTGCGCTGCCTGGACCTGGGCGCGGCCGGCCTCGTCCACCCGCACGTGGACGGCGCCGAGGACGCCCGGCGGGCCGTGGCCGCGAGCCACTACCCGCCCTGGGGCGAGCGGGGCTTCGCCACGTACAGCAGGTCGGGACGGTTCGGCACGGTCACCGCGGCCGAACATGTGGCCGCGTCCCGCGAGACGTTGGTCGTGGCGATGATCGAGACGCGGCGCGCCTGCGCGGGCGCCGACGCGATCGCCGGCACCGAGGGCGTGGACGCGGTCCTGGTGGGCCCTGCCGATCTGGCGGCGGACTGCGGCTTCCCCGGCCCGGAGGTCGCGAACGGCCTGGTCGAGCAGGCGCACCGGGCCACCGCCGCGAACGGGCGGACGGTGATGACGATCGTCCCTGGCCTCGATGCGGCGCGGGCCGCCGAGGAGGCCGGAGCCCGGATGATCGTCTTCAACATGGCGCAGGTGCTGATGGACACCATGGGCGCCCTCGCCCGGCCGTCGGAGCCTTCGCGACCTTCAGGACCATCCGGGCCGCCCGGTCCGTCGCCGCTGTGACACCCCTTTCGCCGGCCCCGCCCGCACCTCTTGACGCCCCACTTCCGGAACTTTAACGTTCACCTCTAGTTCATACGTATGCATGCCTCGCGTGCATCCCTCGGACATCCCCTCATCCACCGCGCGATCGGAGCAGCCATGTCCTCTGCAGCGCCACCCCGCACAGCCCCCGCAGCCGCCCCCGACGAGGCGGCGAAGCGGAGTGCGATCTGCCGGGCCATCGGCGCGGGCAGCGTCGGCAACTTCGTCGAGCAGTTCGACTACGGCCTGTACGGCTACATGGCGCCGATCATGGCTCCGGCGTTCTTCCCCGAGAGCGACAGGACGGTCGCGGTGCTCGGCACGTACGCGATCATCGCGATCGCGTGTCTGGTCCGTCCCCTCGGCGGGACCGTTCTGGGCCGCTGGGGCGACCGAGTGGGCCGCAGGAAGACGCTGCTGTGGACCCTGGTGGCCATGGGTGCGTCGACCGCCCTCGTCGCGGCCCTGCCCACGTACCACCAGGTCGGCATTCTGGCGCCGCTCCTGCTCCTGGGGCTCCGCGTGGTCCAGGGGGTCGTCTCCGGCGGTGAGTACGTCGGCGCGGTGGCGTTCATCGTCGAGTGGGCCGAGCCCGACCGGCGCGCGTACTACACCTCGTACGCCTCCAACAGCTGCTTCGTCGGCACGCTCGCCGGTGCGGGTGTCGCGGCGCTGACCAGCTGGGTGTTCGAGGGTCCCGCGCTCGACTCGTGGGGCTGGCGCATACCGTTCCTGCTGGCGATCCCGCTGAGCCTGATCGGCCTGTGGATGCGCAGCCGCATCTCGGAGAGCCCGGAGTTCGTACGGGCCACCGAGGACGGCACCGATGTCGTCAAGTCGCCGGTGATCGAGGCCCTTCGTTCGCAGTGGCGTCCCATCCTGGTCTACTGCGGAATCTCGATCATGTGCGCGATCCTGTCCTATACCTGGGTGACGTTCTATCCGCAGTACCTGACGAACACGCTCGGCCTGCCCCGCTGGATGGGCCTGGCCTCCAACGCGATCTCGATCGCCGTCCTCATCCCGCTGCTGCCGCTGGCCGGCAAGCTCTCGGACCGCGTCGGACGCAAGCCGATGCTCATCACGGGCGCCGCGGCCTGCATCGTCCTCGTCCCGCTCGCCTTCTGGGTGGGAGACCGGGGCACCTTCGGCGCCGCCGTGGCCAGCCAACTCATCTACCTGGTGCCGGAGTTCTTCCTCACGGGCATCATCACGGTCTGCGCGGCGGAACTCTTCGCCACCCGTACCCGGTTCAGCGCGAGCGCCATCGCGTACAACAGCTCGTTCTCCATCTTCATGGGGATCACCCCGTTCGTGGCGACGCTGCTGGTCGACACCTTCGGTTCGATCTACGCCGTGTGGGCCTATCTGGCCGTCGGCGCCGTCCTGGCGCTCGTCGTGGTGACCGGCTTCATGACGGAGACGTACCGGAGCCGGCTGGGTGCGGACAAGTTCCCCCGCCAGGACACACCGCGGCCCGCCTGATCCGCGGTCGGCACCTCCTCTCCCGCCCATCCCCCATCAGCCCATCGCTACATACGCATTCACACCGCATTGGAACGGAAGCACCATGGCTCTGGACCCCGTCGCATACCTCCCCTACGAGGACCCGGACGACTTCATCCGCGAGGTGACCGACCGCATCTGGGTCAAGCGCGACATCGCCCACATCGTCGACAACTACGAGCCCGACTCCATCGTTCACGCCAGTCTCGGCACGGTCGTCGGGCGCGACGGCGTCATCGAGGGCAGCACGATGCGGATGGCCTCCACTCCGGGCCACATCGGGCAGGCCGAGGACGTGGTGTGGGAGGCGCGCGGAGACGACGCGTTCCTCAGCTCGCACCTGGTCTTCTCCGCCGACGAGCACCTCGTGGACGGCCGCAACATCCGTGTCCGCAAGCGCACGGTCGCCAACTGCCTCTACCGGCGCGGCCGCATGGTCGAGGAGTGGGTGGTGCGCGACGACCTGGCGGACTGCCTCCAGAAGGGCATCGACCCGGACGAGGCCGCGCGCGGCCTCCAGTTCCAGGGCTACACCGGGTCGATGACCGAGGAGCCGCCGAAGGACGTCCTCGCGGAGGGCGTCAGCGGTCCGCGCCCGGACGACTTCCGCCCGGAGTGCGAGATGGTCCTCGACTTCATCGACCAGGTCTGGTCGCAGCGCCGGCTGAACAAGGTCAACGACTTCATGGCGCGGGACCTCTTCCTGCACACCATCGGCGACCGCACGGTCATCCGCCCGGAGCGCTACCAGGCCGATCTGCTGGAGATGGTCGGCCCCTTCCCCGACGCCCGCTTCGCCGTGCGGGACGTCCAGACCCACCACGCCGAGCGGTACGCGGGCCTGCGCGTGGCCGTGACGTGGACCATGCACGGAACGTACTGCGGCATCCCCGCCTTCGGACCGCCCACCGGCCGGCCCGTCACGGTGCTGGGCGTCTCGCAGTTCCTGATCCAAGGCGGCCGCATCGTCAAGGAGGTCCGCGTGTACGACGAGATCGCGCTGCGCGCCCAGATCAACGCGGGCCGGAGCGACGACGCGGAGGTCGCGGCCAACATCTACTGACGGCTCCTGCCCTCGCGAGACATGTGCGGGCCCGGCGCAGCACGGCGCCGGGCCCGCACGCGAGACAGACGGTTCGCACATGATGGATGAGGTCAACGCCCTCTAGTGGGACGGCTGATGACGATGCATCATGCCTCTGCCCGGGGTGAACGCCCGCCCCATGGCACCCGCATTCGTGTCGTCCACGGAGGTCACCGTCATGCGTTCCAGACTCCTCGGCCTGATGGCCGTTCCCGCCGCCGCTCTCACCGCAGCGATCCTGGCGGCCTCGCCCGCCTCGGCGGCTCCGGCGGACAAACCGCAGGTACTCAGCTCCTGGACGCAGACCAGCGCGTCCAGCTACAACAGCTGGAACGCCGCGCGCCAGAACCAGAGCGCCTGGAGCGCCTACGGATTCGACTGGTCCACGGACTACTGTTCCACCTCGCCGGACAACCCCTTGGGCTTCCCGTTCAAGACGGCCTGCGCGCGCCACGACTTCGGCTACCGCAACTACAAGGCCGCGGGCACCTTCTCCGCCAACAAGGCGCGTCTCGACACCATGCTGTACGAGGACCTCAAGCGGGTCTGCGCCACCTACTCCGGCGCCAGCGCCACCTCCTGCAAGGCCCTGGCCTGGACGTACTACCAGGCGGTCGACAAGCTCGGCTCGGTCGCCCCGGCCGACGCCCTGGTGGGCTGATATCGGCCGCGTCCGCTGAGCGGACACGACCGCCCGGATGCCGTCTTGACGGTGCGCCGTCAAGAGTCCACGATCGGGCACGCACCGCGCCCCTTCCCGCCCGCCGCGGGGAGGGGCGCACGGCCAGTTCCACACCCGATCCCTTCGCGCGTACGGAACCCGGAGCCCCCACATGACTCTCTCCTTCCCCAGACCCACGACGGTGGCAGCAGCGGCCTCCTTCGCACTCGCCGCCCTCCTCGCTCCCACCGTCCCTGCATCCGCGGCCCCGTCCACCGCCCCGTCGTCCGCCGCCGTCCTCGCGGCCCCGGACATCCCGGTCGCCAACGTCAAGGCGCACCTCGCCCAGCTCCAGTCCATCGCCACCGCCAACGGCGGCAACCGCGCCCACGGCAGGGCCGGCTACAAGGCCTCCATCGACTACGTGAAGGCCAAGCTGGACGCCGCCGGATTCACCACCACGCTCCAGACGTTCACCTCCAGCGGGTCCACCGGGTACAACCTGATCGCCGACTGGCCCGGCGGCGACGCGAGCCAGGTCCTGATGACCGGCGCGCACCTCGACTCCGTCACGGCCGGTCCGGGGATCAACGACAACGGCTCCGGGTCGGCCGCGACCCTGGAGACCGCCCTCGCCGTCTCCCGGGCCGGCTACCAGCCGTCGAAACACCTGCGCTTCGCCTGGTGGGGAGCGGAGGAGCTCGGCATGGTCGGATCGACGTACTACGTCAACCGCCTCGCTACGGCCGACCGCGCGAAGATCACCGGATATCTGAACTTCGACATGATCGGCTCGCCCAACCCCGGCTACTTCGTGTACGACGACGACCCGACGATCGAGCAGACGTTCAAGGACTACTACGCCGGCATCTCGGTACCGACCGAGATCGAGACGGAGGGCGACGGCCGCTCCGACCACGCGCCGTTCAAGAACGCCGGCATACCCGTCGGCGGTCTCTTCTCCGGCGCCGACTACATCAAGACCGCAGCCCAGGCCCAGAAGTGGGGCGGCACCTCCGGCCTGGCCTTCGACCGGTGCTACCACGCGTCCTGCGACACCTCGGCCAACATCAACGACACGGCGCTCGACCGGAACAGCGACGCGATCGCCTACGCCGTCTGGGGCCTGTCCGCCGCGACCACTCCGCCGCCCTCCGGCACGGTCTTCGAGAACACCGCGGACGTGGCCGTACCTGACAACGGGGCGGCCGTGACGTCGCCCGTCTCCGTCACCGGCCGCACCGGCAACGCGCCCGCCACACTCAAGGTGAGCGTCGACATCAAGCACACCTACCGCGGTGACCTGGTCGTCGACCTGCTCGCCCCCGACGGCTCCGCGTACCGGCTCAAGAGCTCCAGCTCCAGCGACTCCGCGGACAACGTGATCGCCACCTACACGGTCAACGCGTCGAGCGAGACCGCCAACGGGACGTGGAAGCTGCGGGTCCAGGACGTGGCAGCGCAGGACACCGGCTACATCGACAGCTGGAAACTGACCTTCTGACGTGAACGCGCGGCACACGGTGATCGCACCGTGTGCCGCGCGTCCGTTTCTCGCGGGATCAACCGCCGTACGTCCTCCCGCTGACGCTCCCGCGAAGAGGCGCGGCCACACCCTGAGCGATGATCTCGGTCATCCCAGGAAGCTCAACCGGACCTGACGGTCGGGATTCGAGATGTTGGTGTCCACCAGGCACACCGACTGCCACGTCCCCAGTTCCAGTTCTCCGCCGATCACCGGCAGCGTCGCGTGCGGCGGCACGATCGCCGGGAGGACGTGGTCGCGGCCGTGGCCGGGGCTGCCGTGGCGGTGCTGCCAGCGGTCGTCGGAGGGGAGCAGGGTGTGCAGGGCCGCGAGGAGGTCGTTGTCGCTGCCCGCACCCGTCTCGATGACGGCGATGCCCGCGGTGGCGTGCGGAACGAAGATGTTCAGCAGGCCGTCGCGGCCGCCGGCGACGTCCCGCAGGAAGGACGCGCAGTCGCGGGTGAGGTCGACGATCCGCTCGGCGGATCCGGTGGTGACGTCGAGGACCTGGGTCGTAAAGGCATCGGGCATACGTGCCATTGTCGCCCACCGGGGCCGTCGAGCGACGGAACGCCGTCGCCCGGATCCCGGCACCTGGGACCGGAGTCCACACAGCGAGACAGCATTGACGGTACGTCGACATGTGGCTACGTTCTGGCGCATGTTGCGTTCAGCCCTGCTCACCACGCGCGGTCACATCGACCTGCTGCGGGTGGCCTCCGCCGCGTGTCGCCGCGGCTGCTGACGCCCTTCTTCTCACCTTAGGTCTCTCCTTTCCGCTCGTTCCGCTTCGGTGCACGCATGCGCCGACGCGTCGCTGAAGCGCGCCCCGCGCCGCTGCGGCCACTGCCGGAGCGCCCCCTCCCCTGCCCTGGAGTGCCATGAGCATCAGTCATGCCCCGCCCCAGAATCCACCCAGCGACATATCCGGCACGTCCGGCGACGTGGAACCGGCTCCGTCCACCGATGCCGCGCCCGCGCTGGAACTGGTGCCGATCGTTCCGTCCTCCGCCCGCCGCACCCGTGTGCCGCGGTGGCTGCGTCGCACCTCCGGCCCTCTTCTTCTGCTCGCCCTGTGGCAACTCCTCAGCTCTACAGGGGTGTTGACGTCCGAGGTGCTGGCCGCGCCCGGCACCATCGCCGGTGTCGCCCGTGATCTGTTCGCCGACGGTTCGCTGCCCACCGCCATGGGCGTCTCGCTGCAACGCGTCGCCCTCGGGCTGCTGTTCGGCGTCGTCGTCGGGGTCGGGCTCGCTCTGGTCTCGGGACTGTTCCGGATCGGCGAGGACCTGGTCGACGCGAGCGTGCAGATGCTGCGGACCGTGCCCTTCGTGGGGCTCATCCCGCTGTTCATCATCTGGTTCGGGATCGGCGAGGCCCCGAAGATCGCCATCATCACGCTGGGCGTGTCGTTCCCGCTGTACCTCAACGTCTACGCGGGAATTCGCGGCGTCGACTCCCAACTCGTCGAAGCGGGCGAGTCCTTGGGGCTGAGCCGCTGGGGACTCGTGCGCCACGTCGTGCTGCCGGGCGCGCTGCCCGGCGCCATGACCGGGCTGCGCTACTCGCTCGGCATCTCCTGGCTCGCGCTCGTCTTCGCCGAGCAGATCAACGCCGACGCCGGCATCGGCTTCCTGATGGTGCAGGCACGGGACTTCCTGCGGACCGACGTCATCGTCGTCTGCCTGATCGTCTACGCGTTCCTCGGCCTGCTCGCCGATTTCGTCGTCCGAACCCTCGAAAGGCTGCTGCTGCAATGGCGACCGACGTTCACCGGCCGGTGACCCCGCCCACCGCCGCCACCACCCGCTCCGCCGTGCGGGTCGCAGGGCTCACCCGCGCCTTCGACGGGCGGGCCGTCATCGACAACCTCGATCTCGACGTCCAGGAGGGCGAGTTCGTCGTTCTGCTCGGGCGGAGCGGATGCGGCAAGTCGACCCTGCTGCGGATTCTGGCCGGTCTCGACCGGGACATCGACGGCACCGTCCTGGTGCCGCGCCGCAAGGCCGTGGCCTTCCAGGCTCCCCGTCTGATGCCGTGGAAGCGGGTGTGGCGCAACGTCCTGCTCGGCCTGCCGGGCTCCCCGGGCCGGGACGTCGCCGAAAAGGCGCTGGAGGAGGTCGGTCTCGCGCACCGGACGAACGCCTGGCCGAAGACCCTCTCCGGCGGCGAGGCCCAGCGCGCCTCACTCGCCCGCGCCCTCGTGCGCGAGCCCGAACTGCTGCTCCTGGACGAGCCGTTCGGGGCGCTGGACGCGCTCACCCGGATCACGGCGCAGCGCCTGGTCGGCGAGTTGTGGCAGCGGCGGGGCTGCGCCGTCCTGCTGGTCACCCACGATGTCGAGGAGGCGGTGCTCCTCGCCGACCGGGTGCTCGTGATGGACGACGGCGTCATCGCGTACGAGACCCGCATCGATCTGGACCGGCCGCGCGACATCGGCGACCCCCGCTTCGCCGAACTGCGGGCGGAGCTGCTCCGGCGACTCGGTGTCGAGGACGGCACCCACGACAGCGACACCCGCAACAGCGACATCGTCGGCGGCGACATCCACGACGGCGGTTCCGGCGACGAGCACCGTAGGCCGAACGCCCCCTCCACGCCGGTCGCGAAGCAACCCGCGACCTGATCCCACCTCCTCTCCCTTCCTCCCCGACCTCACCTCCCCGAACGGACTTCAACGATGCGACGCCTCCTTCCCCTCCCCGCCCTGCTCACCCCGCTCGCCCTGCTCCTCGCCGCCTGCTCCGGCTCCTCGTCCGCCACCACGTCCACCGCGGGCGCGGGCGGTGGCGGCACGGACGGCAAGGGCTCGCTCACGCTCAACGTCGGTGACCAGAAGGGCGGTTCGGAGGCGGTTCTGCGCGCCGCAGGCGAGCTCGACGACCTCGACTACAAGATCCGCTGGTCCACCTTCACCTCCGGCCCACCGTTGCTCGAAGCCGTCAACGCCAAGGCCGTGGACATCGGCGGAGTCGGCAACACCCCGCCCGTCTTCGCGGCCGGCGCCGATTCGAAGATCAAGGTGGTGTCGGCCAGTCACGGCACCGCGAAGGGCGACACCATCCTCGTACCGAAGGACTCGGCGCTTCGTTCGCCGTCCGAGCTGAAGGGGAAATCGATCGCGGTGGCGCAGGGGTCGTCCGCGCACTACCAGCTGGTCGCCTCCCTGAAGAAGGCCGGTCTCGGGTTCGGGGACGTGAAGGTCAAGTACCTCCAGCCGGCGGACGCGCTGGCCGCGTTCACCGGCGGCAAGGTCGACGCGTGGGCGGTCTGGGACCCGTACACCTCGCAGGTGCTGCGTGCGAAGCAGGGCCGGGTGCTCACGGACGGCGACGGGGTCACCAACGGACTGGCCTTCCAGGTGGCCTCGCCGACCGCCCTCGCCGACAAGAAGAAGTCCGCGGCCATCAAGGACTACCTGGGGCGGCTGCGGCGCGCCCAGGACTGGGTCTACAAGCACCCCGAGGAGTGGGCGAAGGTCTGGGCGAAGGACACCGGGCTGCCGTACGACGTCGCGCTCGACGCGGTGAAGCGGACGAACGGTACCCGCGTCACCGTCGCCATCGACCAGGACGTCATCGCCTCGGAGCAGCAAATAGCGGACGCCTTCACGAAGTTGAAGCTGATTCCGCGCAAGGTCGACTTCGCGGACTTCGTCGACACGCGGTTCAACGGTGATCTGCCCGCCTCCAGCACCGCGCCGCGCACCTACGCCAAGGAGTCCTGACCATGACCGTTTCCCTGCACTGGTTCCTGCCGACCGGTGGCGACGGACGGAGCCTGGTCGACCGGCACGCGTTCAGCGGTGGGGCGCTCGGCGACACGCCGTCCGGCGCGGTCACCGGGGTACGGCCGCCCAGCCTCGACTATCTGATCCAAATCGCCAAGGCAGCGGAGCAGTTGGGCTTCGAGGCGGTCCTCACACCGACCGGAACCTGGTGCGAGGACGCCTGGCTGACGACCGTGGCGCTCGCCCAGCACACACGCCGGCTCAAGTTCCTCGTCGCGTTCCGGCCCGGCGTGATCTCCCCGGTGCTCGCCGCGCAGATGGCATCGACGTACCAACGCCTCACCCAGGGGCGGCTGTTGCTCAATGTCGTCACCGGTGGCGACTCGGCCGAGCAGCGTCGCTACGGCGATCACCTCGACCACGACCACCGCTATGCCCGCACCGACGAGTTCCTCTCCGTCGTGCGCGGCGTGTGGGGCGGGAAGGCCCAGTCCCCGTACGACTTTGCGGGCGAGCACTACCGGATCGACGCCGGCTACTCGGCCCTGCCGCCCGAGCCCGTGCCGCAGATCTTCTTCGGTGGTTCGTCGGCCGCGGCCGGGCCGGTCGCGGCGCGCCACACGGACGTCTACCTGACGTGGGGCGAGCCGCCGGAGCAGGTGAAGGAGAAGGTCGACTGGATCCGGTCGCTCGCCGAGCGGGAGGGGCGGACCGTGCGGTTCGGGATCCGGCTGCACACGATCACCCGCGACTCGGCGCGCGACGCGTGGACCACCGCCGACCGGCTGCTCGACGACCTCTCCCCCGAGACGGTCGCGGCGGCGCAGACCGCGCTCGGGCGCAGCGAGTCGGTGGGGCAGCAGCGCATGCTCGCGCTGCACGGCGGCAAGCGGGAGGGCCTGGAGATCTCGCCCAATCTGTGGGCCGGGGTCGGTCTCGTGCGCGGCGGCGCGGGGACGGCGCTCGTCGGCAGCCACGCCGAGGTCGCCGACCGGATCGAGGAGTACCACGCGCTCGGCATCGAGCACTTCGTGCTCTCCGGCTATCCGCATCTGGAGGAGGCGTACTGGTTCGGGGAGGGCGTCATCCCCGAGCTGGTGGCCCGTGGGCTCGTGGCCCCGGTGGCTGCCGGTGGTGGATCACCGCTGCTGGTGGCCGGCGGGCGCTGAGCCGGGCAGCGCTGCCGGCCGGGGCCCGGGAAGATCCCGGGCCCCGGCCGAGTTGGTAGAAATGTGAACGAGATCGGAGTACGAGAGGCGCCCGCCGGCACCGAGGCTGCGCGACAGGTCGACGTCGTGGTCATCGGCGCGGGGCAGGCGGGTCTGTCCGCCGCCTTCCATCTGCGGCGGGTCGGCTTCGAGCCGGAGCGGGACTTCGTGGTCCTCGATCACGCGCCCCGGCCGGGCGGTGCCTGGCAGTTCCGCTGGCCCTCGCTCACGTACGGCAAGGTGCACGGGATGCATTCGCTGCCGGGCATGGAGCTGACCGGCGCCGATCCGGCGCGGCCGTCGTCGGAGGTCATCGCCGACTACTTCGACACGTACGAGAAGACCTTCGGGCTGCGGGTGCGGAGGCCCGTCGACGTGCGGCAGGTGCGCGAGGGGACCGGTGGACGGCTGCTCGTCGAGACCTCGGACGGGGTGTGGTCGACGCGCGCGCTGATCAACGCGACGGGAACCTGGGACCGACCGTTCTGGCCGCGCTACCCGGGACAGCAGACGTTCCTGGGGCGGCAGGTGCACACCGCGCAGTATCCGGGGCCCGAGGCCTTCGCGGGACAGCGGGTGGTCGTGGTCGGCGGGGGTGCGTCCGGCACCCAGCATCTGATGGAGATCGCCCCGTTCGCGGCGTCGACGACCTGGGTGACGCGGCGGCCGCCCGTCTTCCGTGAGGGCCCCTTCGACGAGGAGCGGGGCCGCGCCGCGGTCGCCCTGGTCGAGGAGCGGGTGCGGCAGGGACTCACGCCCCTGAGCGTGGTGTCGGTGACCGGGCTGCCGGTGAACGACGCGATCCGCGAGGCCCGGGCGAGCGGCGTCCTGGACCGGCTGCCGATGTTCGACCGGATCACACCGGCGGGTGTGGCCTGGGACGACGGACGCGAGGTCGCGGCCGATGTGATCCTCTGGGGCACCGGGTTCCGCGCGGCGATCGACCATCTGGCTCCGCTGAAACTGCGCGAGCCCGGCGGCGGCATCCGGATGGCGGGGACGCGCGCGGCGCTCGATCCGCGCGTGCATCTGGTGGGGTACGGGCCGTCGGCGAGCACGATCGGCGCGAACCGTGCGGGGCGCGCCGCGGTACGAGAGATCCAGCGGCTGCTCGACCGGGAGAGCCCGAGGAACGGGGAAGACCCCGAGGACCGGGAAGGGCGGAAAGGACGGGAAGGGCACGAAGGGTGGGAGGCCCGGGAGTCGGCGGTCGTGGCCTGAGCCGCCTCGAGGGCGCGGCAAGTCCAGCCGCGCCCGCCGTACCGGCCGCGGGCCCGCGGCCTCAGCCGTTCTTCTTCTCCGCCGCCTTGTTCTTGTTGAACTCCGCGACGTTCTTCTGCTGCTCCGCGAAGTCCGCCGTGAAGCGGGTGTCGCCCGGCTTGACCGTGACGAAGTACAGCCAGTCGCCCTGGGGCGGGGCGGCGGCCGCCTTCAGCGCCTGCTCGCCGGGGTTGCCGATCGGTGACGGCGGCAGGCCCATGCGTGCGTAGGTGTTGTACGGGCTGTCGCTCTTGGTGTCCTTCTCGGTGGTCGTCAGCGTGGAACGGCCGAGACCGTAGTTGAGCGTGGAGTCCATCTGCAGCGGCATGCCGTGGTTCAGCCGGTTGTAGATGACGCGGGCGACCTTGCCCATGTCCTCCTTGTTGTCGGCTTCGGCCTCGACGATGCTCGCGATGGTGACGGTCTGGTACTGGCTCACCGTGTTCGGCTGGGCCCCCGCCGTGGAGTTCGGCCCCTGGAACTTCTTGTTGGCCGTGTTGACCATGTACGCGAGCAGGGACTGCGGTGTCGACTTGTCGCCCAGGGGATACGTCGCCGGGAAGAGGTACCCCTCGGGGTTGCCCGACGCGTCGCTCGGCAGCTTGAGGCCCGACTTGGGCACGGCCTTCTTGGTGGTGCCGGCCGGTACACCGAGCGCCTTGTCGACGGCGTCGTAGACCTGGCTCGAACGCCAGCCCTCGGGAATGGTCAGCGCCTGGGGGCTGCCCTGGTCGCCGCCGGACATGGTCAGCGGTACCACCACCGCGGTGGCCGCCGCGACGGCCCCGGTCGCCAGCAGGACGACGCGCCCTCTGCGCGTGAGTCGGATCGTGCTCCGTCGCGGAGTCTCGTTCAGCATGCGGGAACGGTAACCCGCACATCAGGGCATTTACGGCATATCTTCACTCCGGAACCCGCACCGCCCCCGGGTGGGCCAGTGCCCGCGACGGGGCTCCGGTGTTGCTGCGGCTTCACGCCGCCGTCTTCTCCAGCTGAGCGTCGCGCCGCACCAGGGCCGCGTACCGGCCGTCGTGGTCCAGCAGCTCGTCGTGGGTGCCGCGCTCGGCTATGCGGCCGGAGTCCAGGACCACGATCTGGTCGGCGCCGCGGACCGTGGACAGGCGGTGCGCGATGGTGAGCGTGGTGCGGTCGGCCGAGAGGGCGTCGATGGCCTCCTGCACGGCGTGCTCGGTGCGGGTGTCGAGGGCGCTGGTCGCCTCGTCCAGGATGAGGATCGGCGGGTCGCGCAGGATGGTGCGGGCGATGGCCAGCCGCTGCTTCTCGCCGCCCGAGAAGCGGTGCCCGCGCTCACCGACCACGGTGTCGTAGCCGTCGGGCAGCGAGGCTATGTGGTCGTGGATCTGAGCGGCGCGCGCGGCGGCGTGCAGCTCCGCGTCGGTGGCGTCGGGCTTGGCGAACCGCAGGTTCTCCGCGACCGAGGCGTGGAACAGGTAGGTCTCCTGGGAGACGACGCCGATGGCCCGCGCGAGGGTGTCGAAGTCCAGGTCGCGCACATCGACGCCGTCGACCGTGACCCGGCCGCCCGTGACGTCGTACAGCCGGGGCACCAGATAGCTGAGCGTGGACTTGCCGGAGCCGGTGGGACCGACGACGGCGAGGCTGCCGCCCGCGGGAACGGTGAGGTCGATGCCGTCGAGGACGGGGCCGTGCCGGTCGTCCGCGACGTCGTAGCGGAACTCGACGTCCTCGAAACGGACCTCTCCCTTGACGGTGTCGAGGTGGACCGCGTCCGCCCGCTCCGTGATGTCGACGGGCAGGTCGAGGTATTCGAAGATGCGCTGGAACAGGGCGAGCGAGGTCTGGATCTGGACGCCGGTCTGCAGCAGGCTCACGGTCGGCCGGAACAGGCCCTGCTGGAGCGAGACGAACGCGACGAGCGTGCCGATGGAGACCGTGGGGCCACCGAGCTGGAGGGCTATGCCGGCCGTCCAGTAGATGACCGCGGGCAGGGCAGCCATGACGATGGAGATGATCGCCATGCGCCAGCGGCCCGCCATGTTCGACCGGACTTCGAGGTCCACCAGGCCGTCCGACTCGTCGGCGAAGGACTGGGTGAGGGAGTCTGCTCGCCCCATGGTGCGGCCGAGCAGGATGCCGCTGACGGACAGCGACTCGGTGACCGTGGCGGCCATCGCGGCCATCTGCTTCTGGCGCTGGGTGGCGATCTTCTTGCGCTCGCGGCCGACCCTCCGGCTGATCCACACGAAGACCGGCAGAAGAAGAAGGGACACGACCGTGAGGCGCCAGTCGAGGGCGACCATCGCGATGATCGTGGCGACGACACTTGTCAGGTTCGAGACCAGAGAGGTCGCCGTGGAGGTCACGGTCGCCTGCATGCCGCCGATGTCATTGGCGATGCGGGACTGGACCTCGCCGGTGCGGGTCCTGGTGAAGAAGGCGAGGGACATGCTCTGCAACCGGCCGTAGACGGCCGTGCGCAGGTCGTGCATCACGCGCTGGCCGACGGTGGTGCTGATGAGCGTCTGCAGCACGCCGAACGCGCTGGTGACGACGGCACTGACGATCATGCCGAGGGCCAGCAGGCTGAGCAGCCCGGTGCGGCCCTGCGGGATGGCGACGTCGAGGATCTCCTTGAGCAGGAACGGCGTCGCGACGGTGACCAGGGAGGAGGCACCGACCAGCAGCCCGACGAGGGCGAGGCGGCCGCGATAGGGGCGGAAGAGGGACAGGATGCGTCGGATCTGTCGCGGCTGGCCCGAGCTCTCGGCATCGGGGGGCGGCGTCCAGGTGATGTCGTCGCGGGGCATGGGCCTCCTAGATTCTGCGATGATGAGCGACTCGAGGAGCATAGCTCATTGTTACCTATACTCACAATGCACAAAGTCCTGGTAATGTTCCCGGCATGAACACCCCGGACGCCGACGGGTTCCTCGCCGAACAGCTGCTGCGGCTGACCCGCCGCCTGCACCGCATCCAGAAGCGCCAGCTGGAGCCGGTCGGGATCACTCCCGCCCAGTCGCGCCTGCTGCGCGCCCTCGTCCATTACGACACGCCGCCCCGGATGGCCGATCTGGCCGACCGCCTGGAGGTGGTGCCGCGCGCCGTGACCACGGTGGTGGACGGCCTGGAGGCGGGCGAGCTGGTCCGCCGCGTGCCGGACCCCACCAATCGGCGGGTCATCCGGATCGAGCTCACGGAGCGGGGCCGGGCCGCCCTGCGGGAGCTGCGCAGCGCGCGCCGAGCGGCGGCAGAGGAGATCCTGGCCCCATTGGACACGGAGCAGCGCGCCCAGCTGACGGTCTTGCTGAACGCCCTGTTCGAAGCCCCGCGCGAGCGGGACTGCTGACACCGCGGACCGCCGACCGTCCGCCGAGCAAGGAGAGGCCATGCCGCTGCTGGAGCCGAAGCCGGAAGCCCTGCGTCCGGGGTCCCGACCGATCGACCCGGCGCCCGACCGGGTCGCGGACGGCCAGGCGGGCGGCACGCCGGAGCCGCTGCGCACGGACCTCACCGAGCTGCTCGGTGCGGACAAGGTGCTGACGAAGGTCTCGGACCTGGTGCGCTACGCCTCGGACGCGAGCCCGTACCGCTTCGTGCCGCAGGTCGTGGTGGTCGCCGAGGACATCGACGACGTCTCGGCGGTGCTGTCGTACGCACACGGCAAGGACCGCGAGGTCGTCTTCCGCGCGGCGGGCACGTCGTTGAACGGGCAGGCACAGGGCGAGGACATCCTCGTCGACGTGCGGCGGTTCTGGGCGGGCGTCGAGGTGCTCGGCGCCGGTGAGCGGGCCCGTATCGGCCCGGGCACCACGATCGTGCGCGCCAATGCCACGCTCGCGCGTCACGGGCGGGTCCTGGGCCCCGACCCGGCGAGCGCGATCGCCTGCACCGTCGGCGGCGTGGTCGCGAACAACGCCTCGGGCATGACGGCGGGCACGACGCGCAATTCGTACAGGACGCTCGCCTCGCTGACTTTCGTCCTGCCGTCGGGCACGGTCGTCGACACCGCGGACCCGCAGGCGGACGCGGATCTCGCGCAGGCCGAGCCGGCGCTCTGCGAGGGCCTGCTGGCGATCAAGCGCGAGATCGAGGCGGACACCGAGCTGACCCGGCGGATCCGCGCCAAGTACGAGATCAAGAACACGAACGGCTACCGGCTCGACGCGTTCCTGGACGGTTCGACTCCGGTCGAGATCCTGCGCGGCCTGATGGTGGGCTCGGAGGGCACGTTCGGTTTCATCTCCGAAGTCGTCTTCGACACGCTTCCGCTGGACCGCAGGGTGTCGACGGCGCTGCTGTTCTTCCCTTCTCTTCCGGCGGCTGCCACGGCGGTGCCGGTCTTCAACGAGGCGGGGGCGCTGGCCGTCGAGCTGATGGACGGCAACACACTGCGCGCCTCGGTGAGCGTGCAGGGCGTGCCGCAGGACTGGGCCCGGCTGCCGAAGGAGACGACGGCGCTGCTCGTGGAGTTCCGCGCGCCGGACGAGGAGCAGCAGGCGGCGTACGAGGAGAAGGCCGCGCGGGTGCTCGACGGGCTGGATCTGGTCGCGCCCGTCGCCTCGGTGACCAATGAGTTCACGCGGGACGCGAAGACGATCTCGGGCTTCTGGAAGGCGCGCAAGGCGTTCGTGACGGCGGTCGGCGGTTCGCGTCCCTCCGGTACGACGCTGATCACGGAGGACTTCGCCGTGCCGCCCGGGCGCCTGGCGGAGGCCTGCGAGGCGCTGCTCGAACTCCAGACGCGGCACGGCTTCGACGCCGCCGTGGCGGGTCATGCCGCGCACGGGAACCTGCACTTCCTGCTGGCGTTCGACGCGGGGAAGCCGGCGGACGTGGACCGGTACGCGGCCTTCATGGACGACTTCTGCACGCTCACCGTGGAGAGGTTCGACGGATCCCTGAAGGCCGAGCACGCCACGGGCCGCAACATCGCACCCTTCCTGGAGCTCGAATGGGGCCCCAGGGCGACGGAGTTGATGTGGCGCACCAAGCAGGTCATCGATCCGGACGGGGTGCTGGCGCCGCGTATCGTCCTCGACCGCGATCCGAAGGCGCATCTGCGCGGCCTGAAGACGATCCCGAAGGTCGAGCTGATCGCGGATCCGTGCATCGAGTGCGGCTTCTGCGAATCCACCTGCCCCAGCGAGGACCTGACCACGACACCGCGGCAGCGGATCGTGCTGCGCCGCGAGATGATGCGGCAGCCGTCGGGTTCGCCGGTCGAGGACGAGCTGATCGAGGCCTACGGATACGACGCGGTCGACACCTGCGCGGGGGACTCCACCTGCAAACTGGCCTGTCCCGTCGGCATCGACACGGGCGCCTACATGAAGGGCTTCCGGCACGCTCGGCACTCGCCGCGCGAGGAGAAGGTGGCCGCGCTCACCGCGAAGAACTTCAAGGCGGTCGAGGCGTCGGCCCGGCTGGCCGTGGGAGCCGCGGGAAAGATCAGCGACCGGCTGCTGAGGGGCGTCACCACCGCCGCCCGCAAGGCGATCCGCCCCGACCTCGTCCCCGAGTGGCTGCCGGAGATCCCCGCCGCGGCGGCCCGCACGATGCCGCGCACCGCACGCGCGGGCGCCACGGCCGTGTACTACCCGGCCTGTGTGAACCGCATCTTCGGCACTCCCGGCGACGTGTCCCTCCCCCAGGCCGTCGTCGCGGTCTCCGCACGCGCGGGCAAGCCGGTCTGGATCCCCGACGACGTGGCCGGGACGTGCTGTGCCACGATCTGGCACTCCAAGGGCTACGACGAGGGCAACACGATCATGGCGAACCGGATCGTCGAGGCGGCCTGGGGCTGGACCGCGGGCGGCCGTCTCCCCTTGGTCGTGGACGCGTCCTCGTGCACGCTCGGCATCGCGCACGAGGTGGTGCCGTATCTCACCGACGACAACCGCGCGTTGCACGCCGAGCTGACCATCGTCGACTCGCTGGTGTGGGCGGCCGAGGAACTGCTGCCGCACCTCACGGTCGAGCGGACGATCGGCTCGGCCGTGCTGCACCCCACCTGCTCGATGGAGCACCTCGGTGACGTGGACCAGTTGAGGGCGGTCGCCGAGGCCTGTGCCGATGAGGTCGTGATCCCGGACGACGCGGGCTGCTGCGCCTTCGCGGGCGACCGGGGCATGCTGCACAAGGAGTTGACCGAGTCGGCGACGGCGAAGGAGGCCGCGGAGGTCACGTCCCGCTCCTACGACGCGCATCTGTCGGCGAACCGGATGTGCGAGGTCGGCATGGATCACGCCACGGGCCGCACCTACTACTCGGTTCTCGTGGAGCTGGAGCGTGCGACACGGCCGGCGGGTGCCGGTCGCGCCGCCCACGGGAGTCCAAAGGCCCGGTAAAGAAAGTCCAACTCTCCGACCACGCAGGGCTCTTGCGCCCCACGTTCACCGCCTCCAGGGTGGCTTGCGTTTGCCACGCACCGCACCCACCACCCTGGAGGTCCGATGCACGACGACAGCCTGCCTCTCCACACCCAGGAGCCGGAGGGCCGTTCACGACGCGACGTCCTGCGCACGGCGGGGGTGACGGGAGCCGGACTCGGTCTCGGACTCGGCGCGCTGGGGTCGGGGACGGCACACGCCGTGCCGTCCGCGGACGAGCACCTGCCGCAGAGCGCGGCGCCCGCACGGCAGGGCGCGACGATGATCGGCGTACCGTTCGAAAGGCGCTCCACGGTGCGCGTCGGGATCATCGGCCTCGGCAACCGCGGTGGCAGCATGATCGACCTCTTCCTGGCGGTGCCGGGCGTTCGCGTGGTCGCGGTGTGCGACCCGGTGAAGGACAAGGCGGAGCGGGCAGCCGCCAAGGTGACGGCCGCGGGCCGGCCCGCCCCGGCGACGTACACCAAGGGCGATCACGACTTCGAGAATCTCTGCAAGCGCGGCGACGTGGACTTCGTGTACGCGGCGACGCCCTGGGACTGGCACTTCGAGATGGCGAAGACGGCGATGCTGAACGGCAAGCACGTCGGTGTCGAATGCCCCATCGCGCTCCAGCTCGATCAGCTGTGGGAGCTGGTGAACCTCTCCGAGCGCACGCGCCGGCACTGCATGCAGCTGGAGAACTGCTGTTACGGCCGCAACGAGATGCGTGTGCTGCGGATGGCACACGGGGGCAAGTTCGGGCAGCTCCTGCACGGCGCGGGGGCGTACAACCACGATCTGCGCGGCCTGATGTTCGACCCCGACTACTACGAGGGCCCGTGGCGCCGCCTGTGGCACACGCGGCTGCGCGGCGATCTCTACCCCAACCATGGCTTCGGTCCGGTCGCCAACTACATGGACGTCAACCGCGGCGACCGGGTCACGCACATCTCCAGCTTCGGTACGCCGTCCCTCGGCCTCGCCGAGTACCGGGCCGCGCACATGCCCGCCGACGACCCGAGCTGGAAGGAGTCCTACATCGAGTCGGACCGCACGATCAGCCTCGTCCAGACGGCGAAGGGCCGCGTGATCCGGCTCGAACACGATGTCAGCACCCCGCACCCCTACTCGCGGATCAATCAACTGGGCGGGACGAAGGGCGTGTTCGAGGACTATCCGGAACGCATCTACCTGGAGCCGGACCACAAGGACGACGCCTGGGGCGACTTCTCGACGTACGCCGACTGGGACCACTGGCTGTGGAAGGAGCACGCCGATCCGCCCGGCGGCCACGGCGGCATGGACTACATCATGATCTACCGCCTCATGCAGACGATGCGGCTCGGTCTCGTTCCGGACTTCGACGTGTACGACGCCGCGACCTGGACCGCGCCGGTACCGCTGAGCCATCTCTCCATCAAGGCGAAGGGCGCGCCGCAGCCGATCCCGGACTTCACGCGCGGCCGGTGGCGCGAGAGGCGCGGCGGCGTCGACTCTGAGAAGCCGCCCGAGGAGTAGGAGCGGCGGTTGTAGGAGCAGCGGCGGTGGAGCGGGAGTGACAGTGGACGTGTGACGGTGGAGAGGAGGCGTGCGGGGGGACACTCCGCCCACCGAACGTCTCCGGCCCCCTCGACCGGTTCCGGTACCGCCAGTACGCTCCCGGCGCACCGGTCGACGGCGGGGGGCGCGGGATGGTCGAGGGCGAACGGCGGGGCACGGGCGTGCTCGCCCCGGTGGCGTGGGCACCACTGCTCGGCGTCCTCGTGCTGTACGCGGCAGGGTTGAGCCTGCTGTCGGCGCGCTACGGCTATCACCGCGACGAGTTGTACTTTCGCGCCGCCGGTCGACACCTCGACTGGGGCTACGTCGATCAGCCACCGCTCACGCCGCTGCTCGCCCGCGCGTCCACCGCCGTCTTCGGCGACAGCCTCGTGGGACTGCGGGTGTGCGCGACGCTGTCCGCGGCGGCCACGGTGCTCGTGGTCGCGCTGATCGCACGGGAGTTGGGCGGCGGGCGCGGTGCCCAACTGCTCGCCGCGGCGCTCGCGGCGACCGCCGCGCAACTCCTCGCCGTCGGGCACATGGTGTCCACCGCCACCTTCGATCTGCTGGTGTGGGTGACGCTGAGCCTGCTGGTGCTGCGGCTGCTGCGCGGCGGCGACCGGCGCTGGTGGCTCGCGGCCGGTGCGGTGACGGGGCTCGGGGTGCAGAACAAGTATCTCGTGGTGGCGCTGGCCGCCGTCCTGCTCACGGCGCTCGTACGGGTGGGCCCGCGCGAGGTGCTGCGGACCCGCTGGCTGGTGTTCGGCGGTGCCCTGGCGCTGGCGCTCGCCGCGCCGAACGTGGTGTGGCAAGCGACGCACGACTGGCCGCAGTTCACGGTGGCGCGGGGCATCAGCGAGGACGACGGTGCGGAGAACCGTGTGCTGCTCGTACCGCAGCAGCTCGTCTATCTCTCCCCGCTGTTCGTGCCCGTCTGGATCGCCGGCTGGCGTCGGTTGTGGCGCGCGGGCGAGCTGCGGTGGGCGCGGGCGTTCGCGGTGGCGTATCCGCTGCTGTGCGTGGTGACCCTGGCCGCGGGCGGCAAGGGGTACTACACCGTGCCGCTGCTCGTCGTGCTGTTGGCCGCGGGGTGCGAGCCGGTGCTGCGGTGGGTTCGGGCCGGTCGCGCGCGGGTCCGGCGTGCTCTCGTCGGCGTGCTGCTGGTTCTGTCGGCCGTGGTCGACGCCGTGCTCGTGCTGCCGGTGCTGCCGCCCGACGAACTCGCCGTCCCGATGGCGGCCGACCCGGAGCAGGGGGAGCAGCTCGGCTGGCCGGAACTCGCCGACGCGGCGCGCGAGGGCTGGGCCGTCGTCCCCGCCGCGGACCGGTCCCGGGCGGTGCTGTTCGCCGTCAACTACGGCGAGGCGGGCGCTCTGGACCGGTACGGCCCCGCACGCGGGCTGCCGCGCCCGTACTCGGGCCACATGAGCTACGCCGACTGGGGGCCGCCGCCGGATTCCGCGAACGGGCCCGTACTGCTCGTCCGTACGCGCGACGCCTCCGCCATCGAGCGGCATTTCGCCGGCTGTCGCACGGTGGCCGGCGTCGACAACGGCCACGACGTCGACAACGAGGAACAGGGTGGCTCCGTGGTCCTGTGCACCGGCCCGCATCCGAAGTGGTCCACGCTGTGGCCGTCCCTGCGGCGCGCCTACTGAGGGCGGGCCCGGTGTCAGGCCGCCCCGAGTTCGGCCTTGTCCCCCATCACCACCACCGGGTGCTGGGCGGGGTCGAGCGTCTTGAGCAGGTACTGCATGTTCGCCTTCGACTGGCTCACGCAGGCCGAGGTGCCGCTGCCGTGGTCCATGTGCAGCCAGATGCTGCCGCCCTTGGTCTGGCCCTGCGGACGCGTCGGGTCGTTCGGCGCGGTGCCCTTCACGCGGTTGTAGTCGATCGCGATGACGTAGTCG
This sequence comes from Streptomyces sp. NPDC001904, assembly GCF_040297005.1. Lineage (NCBI taxonomy): Bacteria > Bacillati > Actinomycetota > Actinomycetes > Kitasatosporales > Streptomycetaceae > Streptomyces > Streptomyces sp. NPDC001904. The sequence goes on from NZ_JBEOYI010000006.1 coordinate 312,472, forward strand.
AAGTCGTGCCAGTGCGACTTCGCCCAGTAGTGCGGAGCCTGGATCGACGCGGTCTGCGTGTAGGGCAGCTTCGCCCCGGGATCGGCCAGGACGCCACCGGCGTCGCTGAGGGAGAACACGCCGACGGGGCTGCGCTTGTCGTCCTCCCGGTGGTTCGTCGTCCAGCCCTTCTTGCCGTTGTGCCCGGACCAGCTGCGGGCCTTCTTCCAGGTGTCGCCCGACTTGGTGTAGAGGACGATCGTGGAGTCCGCGGAGTTCTTCCCGTCCCCGTAGACCGCGACGACCTGCCGTGAGTTCGCGGGAATCTGCTTCTGGTAGCGGGCGCCGACGTCCGGGATCGTCTTCGTGGCGGCCGGTCGTGCCGCACCGGTGTGCGCATCGTCCTCCGCGTTGTGCGCGCCTGACGTGGCGCTTCCGCCGTCTCCGCCGCACGCCGCCACCGTCGTCAGCAACACCCCGCAGGCCGCCGCCGCGACACCCGCCCGAACCGCACCCGCAATACGCATGCGTTCCATGCTCGCACTTCGATCGGCGAACCCCCGCGCCGGGCCCGGGCGCCACGGCCGTACCCGGCCGAAACTTTGCCGCCCGCCCAAAAACCGTTTGCCTCCGGTCACTGAGGGGCGCGAACCTTTCACGGTTTGTTCCGTCCGCTTCCGCTCCTTCCGCCCGCTGCCCGTCTCCACCCCGCCTGATCTCCGCCTTCTTCCTCTCCGCCACCTCCGCGACCTCTTCCGCCCTCGCCGCCTCCGTCACCTCGCCGGCCTGTTCCTCCTCTTCATTCACCCTCCTCTTCTTATCGACATGTCGATACCTGGGACGTCATGCAGATCTCCGACCTTCCGTATTCCGATCCGGGCGTGGCCGACGCACGCTCCGGCCCCCGGTTCCTGTTCTGGCTCGGCCGGAACCAGATCGGTGGCCAGCTCAAGTCCCTCGCCTGGGGGCTGCTCCACTTCAGCGCCGTCGCCGGGCTCCCGTACGGCGTGGGCTACGCCGTCCAGGCCGTCGTCGACCGCTCCGGCACCCGGCTCGCCGCCGCGGGCGGGCTGATCGTGCTGCTCGGTGCCGCCATCGCGCTCGGCGACACCATGCTGCACCGCACCGCCGTCACCAACTGGATCACCTCGGCCGCCCGGGTGCAGCAACTGCTCGCCCGCAAGACCGCCGCGCTCGGCGCCGCGCTGACCCGGCGGGTCGCCGCCGGTGAGGTCGTCGCGGTGTCCACCGGTGACGTCGAGAAGATCGGCTGGTTCGTCGAGGCGCTGTCGCGCTTCGCCGCCGCCGCGCTCACCGTCGTCCTGGTCTGCGTGGCACTCGTGGTGTACCAGCCCGCGCTGGGGTCCGTCGTCGCGATCGGCATGCCGGTTCTCGCCCTCGCCGTCCTGCCGCTGCTGCCCCGCGCCACCCGGCGCGCGGACCATCAGCGGGAGAAGGCGGGCCGGGCCACCGAACTCGCCTCGGACACGGTCGCCGGACTGCGCGTGCTGCGCGGCATCGGCGGCGAGGAACTCTTCCTCGACCGCTACCGCCGCGCCTCTCAGGAGGTGCGCAAGGCGGCGGTGCGCAGCGCCCGTATGTGGTCGCTCATCTCCGCGATCCAGGTCCTCCTTCCCGGTCTGCTGCTCATCGTGGTCGTCTGGTACGGCGTCCACCTCGCGCGCGAGGGCCGGATCAGCGTGGGCGAACTGGTCACCGTGTACAGCGCCGTGATGATCCTCAATTACCCGCTGCGGCACTTCGAGGAGATCGCCATGGCGTACTCCTTCTCGCGGCCGTCGGCACAGCGCGCCGCCAGGGTGCTCTCGCTGCAGCGCGTCACCGAGCCCGCGGGCGGGCTTCTCGACGCGACCGCGCCGTCCGGTGATCTGTACGACCCGGCCACCGGCGTGCTCGCCCCGGCCGGGCTCCTCACCGCCGTGGTGTGCGGAGACCCGGACCTGGCGGGCCGGCTCGCCGACCGGCTCGGCGGACACCCGGCCTCGGTGGAGCCGGCCGATGGCCGGGACGCCGTGGACGACGCAGCAGCCGGTACCGACGAGCGCGGAGCCGAGGAGACCGGGGCGAAGGAGACCGGGCTGCCCTCCGTCCTGCTCGGCGGGGTGCCGCTGGACGAGCTGCCGCTGGGCGTCGCCCGCTCGGCCGTGCTCGTCCAGGACAAGGACCCGGTGCTGCTCTCCGGCACACTCGCCGAACTCTTCTCCGTGCCGTCCTCCGGATCGGTCCGGCCGGAAGAGGCGCTGGCCGCGGCACAGTGCACGGACGTCCTCGCCGCCCTGGCCCAGGCGTCCCTGGACGAGGACCCGATGAACGCCCGGATCACGGAGCGCGGACGCTCCCTCTCGGGCGGCCAGCGCCAGCGTCTGGCGCTGGCCCGGTCGCTGGTCACCGACCCGGAGGCACTGGTCCTCGACGAACCCACGTCGGCCGTGGACTCGCACACCGAGGCCCGGATCGCCCAGGGGCTGCGGACCCTGCGGCAGGGCCGCACGACGGTGGTCCTCACCTCGTCGCCGCTGCTCCTGGACCGCGCGGACCGTGTGGTGTTCGTCCAGGACGGCGCGGTTGTCGCGGTCGGCGAGCACCGTGAGCTGGTGCGTACCGAACCCCGGTACCGCGCGGTCGTCACCCGTGAGGCCGACGAGCAACCGGCGGCCGTGCGCACGGGCCCACGGTCGGCTTCCGAAACCGGCATCGAGATCGACATCGAGGAGACGGCATGATCGGCGTAGCGCCACCGGCCTACGACCCGGCGGCCCCGACGACCGCGAACACCCTGCCGATCGGCGCGCCGGCGACGGTGCGCGCCTACGTGCGCGAGCTGTACCAGCGCCATCGGCGCGCCTTTCTGCTGCTCATCGGCGTCAACACGGTCTCGGTCGTTGCGTCGATGGTCGGCCCCTATCTGCTGGGCGGCCTGATCGAGGACGTCACGGACGGCGCGGGCGCCCTGCGCGACCTGCACCTGGAACGCGTCATCGCCGTCTTCGCGCTCGCCCTGGTCGTGCAGGCCGTGTTCACCCGGCAGGTGCGGCTGCGCGGGGCGATGCTCGGCGAGCGGATGCTGGCGGACCTGCGCGAGGACTTCCTGGTGCGCTCGGTCGGGCTGCCGCCCGGCGTCCTGGAGCGGGCCGGCACGGGCGATCTGCTCTCCCGGATCACCACGGACATCGACCGCCTGGCGAACGCGATGCGGGAGGCCGTGCCGCAGCTGTCCATCGGTGTGGTGTGGGCGGCCCTGCTCATCGGCGGGCTCGCGGTCACCGCGCCGCCGCTCGCCCCGGCGATCCTGATCGCGGTGCCGGTCCTGGTGATCGGCTGTCGCTGGTACTTCAAGCGGGCGCCGTCCGCGTACCGCTCGGAGGCCGCGGGGTACGCCGCCGTCGCCGCGGCGCTCGCGGAGACCGTGGACGCCGGACGCACCGTCGAGGCGCACCGGCTCGGCGACCGCCGTGTGGAGCTGTCCGAGCGCCGGGTGAAGGAATGGACGGCGTGGGAGCGCTACACGCTCTACCTGCGCTCGGTCCTCTTCCCCGTGATCAACGCCGTGCACGTCCTGGTACTGCTGTCCGTCCTCCTGATCGGCGGCGTCTTCGTCCTCCAGGGCTGGATCGACGTCGGCCAGCTGACCACCGGTGCGCTGATCGCGCAGATGCTGGTGGACCCGGTCGGCCTGATCCTGCGCTGGTACGACGAGCTGCAGGTGGCCGGGGTGTCCCTGGCCCGGCTCGTCGGCGTAAGGGACATCGAGCCGGACGCGGGCGACGCCTCGGTACGTCCCGAGGGACGTGACGTGCACGCGGACGAGGTGCACTTCGGCTACCGCGAGGGCGTCGACGTGCTGCGCAAGGTGTCCCTCGAGGTTCGGCCGGGCACGCGGCTCGCCCTGGTCGGGCCGTCCGGTGCGGGCAAGTCGACGCTGGGCCGGCTGCTCGCCGGGATCTATGCGCCGCGTACCGGGCAGGTCACGCTCGGCGGCGCGGAGCTGTCCCGGATGCAGGCGGAGCGGGTCCGCTCGCACGTGGCGCTGGTCAACCAGGAGCACCACGTGTTCGTCGGTTCGCTCCGCGACAATCTGCGGCTGGCCCGTACCGACGCCGAGGACGCCGAGCTGTGGGCGGCGCTCGGCGCGGTCGACGCCGACGGGTGGGCGCAGGGTCTGGCCGAGGGCCTCGACACCGAGGTCGGGTCGGGCGGGACGGCGCTCACCCCCGCCCAGGCCCAGCAGATCGCCCTGGCCCGGCTGGTCCTCGCCGACCCGCACACCCTGGTCCTGGACGAGGCGACCTCGCTCCTCGATCCGCGCGCGGCCCGCCACCTGGAGCGCTCGCTCGCCCGGGTCCTGGACGGCCGCACGGTCGTGGCCATCGCGCACCGGCTGCACACCGCGCACGACGCGGACGTGATCGCCGTGGTCGAGGACGGCCGCATCCGTGAGCTGGGCAGTCATGACGAGCTGGTCGCGGCCGACGGGGCGTACGCCGCGCTGTGGCGGTCCTGGCACGGGTGACCGTGCCGGTGGGCGGTGTGCGGCCGGGCTCAGATGAAGTTGAGCGCGGCCGCGCACCCCACTCCGCCGGCCACCATGAAGACCGGCATGAGCACCTTCAGCTCGACCCAGCTGCCGGCCCGGAAGCGCATGGGCTTGGGCGGGCCGATCGGGTACCAGCGCTTGCGGCCGACGGGGATGGGCCACAGGATCGGGCAGCCGGAGACGGTGAGGGCGTCCCCGATGTCGTGGACCAGGGCGCCGAGCACGATCGGCAGGCCCAGCCACAGGTACTCCTGGCCGGGGTCGGTGAACAGCCAGTCCGAGCCGTTGCCCGGCTGGTCCAGGACGCCGGCGAGGATCCAGGCGCTGGTGGCCGCGAGCAGCCACACCAGCACGTCGCTGCTGGAGCCGCGGGCGGCCCGCCACAGCAGTCCCTCGATGGCGAGCACCATGTGGACGAAGAGGATGGCGAGGACGGCCCACCGGCCACCGGTGATCGCCGCGACCGATGCTCCGGCGCCGATGAGGACGGCCCACAGCCACGTGTGGGTGAGGGTGCGGTGTCCGCCCGAGCGACGGGGGTCGGCCGGCTTCCTGGTCGCCTTGTAGACGGCGTACGAGAGTTTGTCGACGATCTCGCAGAGCCACTTGGAGACCGGGCCGAAAGCGCGCGAAATGGTCGCCGCCTTGTGGTCGAGGTCGGGGGCGAGTGCCGCGCCCGCGCAGATCAGCGCGCCCACCAGGACGACCGGCCAGGGCATCGGATGCCCCGCGGCCGCCGCCGCCGCGCCCACCCCCAGCCAGGCCGCCGCTCCTGACAACGAGTGTGCCGGTCCCATCATCGCTCTGTTCCGCCCCTGTCCCACTTGTGCCGACCGTCCGCGTGGTGTCGACATGTCCCTTGTACCGACGCTTTGTTGACCCCTTGAGGGGGTGCGCACCCTGACGCCCCGTCGGCGACCCAGAGTAACCTTCGTGATCTTCGTACGGGCATCCGATTGCCGGATCGAGGCGGAAGGCAGGCAAGATGGTGACGTGACCCTTATCGATCAGCTCCCCCAGACCGCAGATCCGGACGCCCTCTACGACGCCTTCGAGTCGTGGGCCCAGGAGCGTGGTCTCACCCTCTATCCCCACCAGGAGGAGGCGCTGATCGAGGTGGTGTCGGGTGCGAACGTGATCGTTTCGACGCCCACCGGGTCCGGCAAGAGCATGATCGCGGCGGGTGCGCACTTCGCGGCGCTCGCCCGGGACGAGGTCACCTTCTACACGGCCCCGATCAAGGCGCTCGTCTCGGAGAAGTTCTTCGAGCTGTGCAAGATCTTCGGCACCGAGAACGTCGGCATGCTCACCGGCGACGCGTCGGTCAACTCGGACGCGCCCGTGATCTGCTGCACCGCCGAGGTGCTGGCCTCCATCGCGCTGCGCGACGGCGCCCAGGCCGACATCGGCCAGGTCGTCATGGACGAGTTCCACTTCTACGCGGAGGGCGATCGAGGCTGGGCCTGGCAGATCCCACTGCTGGAACTTCCGCAGGCGCAGTTCATCCTGATGTCGGCGACGCTCGGCGACGTCTCGATGTTCGAGAAGGATCTGACGCGCCGCACCGGACGCCCCACCTCGGTGGTCCGCTCGGCCACCCGCCCGGTGCCGCTGTCCTACGAGTACCGGCTCACGCCGCTCACCGAGACGCTGACCGAACTGCTCGACACGCGGCAGGCGCCCGTCTACATCGTGCACTTCACTCAGGCACAGGCCGTCGAGCGTGCGCAGGCGCTGATGAGCATCAACATGTGCACGCGCGAGGAGAAGGACCAGATCGCCGAGCTGATCGGCAACTTCCGGTTCACCACCAAGTTCGGCCGCAACCTGTCCCGTTACGTGCGTCATGGCATCGGCGTGCACCACGCGGGCATGCTGCCCAAGTACCGGCGCCTCGTCGAAAAGCTCGCCCAGGCAGGCCTGTTGAAGGTCATCTGCGGCACCGACACCCTCGGCGTCGGCGTGAACGTCCCGATCCGGACGGTGCTCTTCACGGCGCTCACCAAGTACGACGGCACCCGGGTGCGCACGCTGCGCGCCCGCGAGTTCCACCAGATCGCGGGCCGGGCCGGGCGGGCCGGCTTCGACACGGCGGGCTTCGTCGTGGCCCAGGCGCCCGAGCACGTCATCGAGAACGAGAAGGCGCTGTCGAAGGCGGGCGACGACCCGAAGAAGCGGCGCAAGGTCGTCCGCAAGAAGGCTCCCGAAGGCTTCGTGGGGTGGACGGAGAGCACCTTCGACAAGCTCATCACCTCCGAGCCGGAACCGCTGACCTCCCGCTTCCGTGTCACGCACACGATGCTGCTCTCGGTCATCGCGCGCCCGGGCAACGCGTTCGACGCGATGCGCAAGCTTCTCGAGGACAACCACGAGCCGCGCAAGGCCCAGCTGCGGCACATCCGCCGGGCGATCGCGATCTACCGCTCGCTGCTCGACGGCGGCATCGTCGAGAAGCTGGACCAGCCGGACGCCACGGGCCGTATCGTCCGCCTGACCGTCGACCTCCAGCAGGACTTCGCGCTCAATCAGCCGCTGTCGACGTTCGCACTCGCCGCCTTCGACCTGCTCGACAAGGAGTCGCCGTCGTACGCGCTGGACATGGTGTCGGTCGTGGAGTCCACGCTCGACGACCCGCGGCAGATCCTGCACGCCCAGCAGAACAAGGCGCGCGGTGAGGCCGTCGCGCTGATGAAGGCGGACGGGGTCGAGTACGAGGAGCGCATGGAGCGTCTCCAGGACGTCTCCTACCCGAAGCCCCTGGAAGACCTGCTCTTCCACGCCTACAACACGTACCGCACGAGCCACCCGTGGGTCGGTGACCACCCGCTGTCGCCGAAGTCGGTGATCCGGGACATGTACGAGCGGGCGATGACCTTCACCGAGTTCGTCTCCCACTACGAGCTCGCGCGCACCGAGGGCATCGTGCTGCGCTACCTGGCCAGTGCCTACAAGACGCTCGACCACACCGTCCCCGACGACCTCAAGTCGGAGGACCTGGAGGATCTGATCGCCTGGCTGGGCGAGATGGTGCGCCAGGTCGACTCCAGCCTCCTGGACGAGTGGGAGCAGCTGGCCAACCCGGAGGTGATGACCGCCGAGGAGGCCCAGGAGAAGGCCGACCAGGTCAAGCCGGTCACTGCGAACGCCCGCGCCTTCCGCGTCCTCGTCCGCAACGCGATGTTCCGTCGGGTGGAGCTCGCCGCGCTCGACGACGTCGAGGAGCTCGGGGAACTGGACGGCGACGCCGGCTGGGACGCCGACGCCTGGGGCGACGCCATGGACAAGTACTGGGACGAGTACGAGGACCTCGGTACCGGCCCCGACGCACGCGGTCCCAAGCTGCTCATGATCGAGGAGGATCCCGAGCACGGTCTGTGGAAGGTCCGCCAGACCTTCGCCGACCCGAACGGCGACCACGACTGGGGCATCAGCGCCGAGGTCGACCTCGCGGCCTCCGACGCCGAGGGCCGTGCCATCGTCCGGGTCACGGACGTCGGCCAGCTGTAGTCCTCCGACCGGCCGGACGACAGGGTCCGGCCGCGTCCTCGCGCCGGACCCGTCCGGGCGCCCACACGAGAGAGAACCACGCATGACGAATCCCGCGGAGCGGCTTGTCGACCTGCTCGACCTGGAGCAGATCGAGGTCAACATCTTCCGTGGGCGCAGCCCGCAGGAGTCCCTGCAGCGCGTCTTCGGCGGGCAGGTCGCCGGGCAGGCCCTGGTGGCCGCGGGCCGTACCACCGAGGGCGACCGTCCCGTGCACTCGCTGCACGCGTACTTCCTGCGCCCGGGCCGTCCGGGCGTGCCCATCGTGTACCAGGTCGAACGGGTCCGCGACGGCCGCTCCTTCACCACGCGCCGGGTCACCGCCGTCCAGCAGGGCCGCACGATCTTCAATCTCACCGCCTCCTTCCACAAGCCCGAAGAGGGAGCCTTCGAGCACCAGTTGCCGCCGGCCCGGGAGGTTCCGGACCCGGAGTCGCTGCCGACCATCGCCGAAGAGATCAAGGGACATCTGGGGGCGCTGCCCGAGGCCCTGGAGCGCATGGCCCGGCGCCAGCCCTTCGACATCCGATACGTGGACCGGCTGCGCTGGACCGCGCAGGAGGTCGAGGGCGCCGAGCCGCGCAGCGCCGTATGGATGCGCGCGGTCGGTCCCCTCGGTGACGATCCGCTGGTGCACACCTGCGCGCTCACGTACGCCAGCGACATGACGCTCCTCGACGCCGTGCGGCTGCCCGTCGAGCCGCTGTGGGGCCCGCGCGGCTTCGACATGGCCTCGCTCGACCACGCCATGTGGTTCCACCGTCCTTTCCGTGCCGATGAGTGGTTCCTGTACGACCAGGAGTCGCCGATCGCGACCGGCGGCCGTGGTCTGGCCCGGGGCCGCATCTACGACGCCGAGGGGCGGTTGCTGGTGTCCGTGGTCCAGGAGGGCCTGTTCCGGAAGCTCGAATCGTGAGCGCCGCGGCGTCGGGCGACCTGGAGACGCTGCTCGCGGACTCCGTGCGGCTGCGCGAGACCGGCCACCGGGAAGAGGCCCTCGAGCGGCTGCTCGCCCTGCGCACCCGGTTCCCCGATGACGTCCGAGTCGCTTACCAGACGGCGTGGGCCCATGACGTGCTCGGACTTGAGGCGGAGGCCGTCCCGCACTACGTCGACGCGCTCGCGGGCCCGGGGCTGTCCACGGAGGACCGGCGCGGCGCGCTGCTCGGCCTCGGCAGCACCTACCGCACGCTCGGGCGCCACGCGGACGCCGTCGCCACGCTGAGTGCGGCGACCGAGGAGTTCCCCGAGGACAACGCGCTCAAGACGTTCCTGGCGATGGCGTTGTACAACGTGGGGCGCTCTCACGACGGCATGCGGCTGCTGCTGACGGTGCTGGCCGCGACCAGCGCCGACCCGGACGTCGTGGGCTATCGAGCGGCGATCGAGTACTACGCCCGGGACCTCGACGCCGTGGAGGGCGACGGCTCCGCGTAGCGCGACCCGTCCGGGGCCTCAGCCTCGTCTGCCGAGCAGGCGCCCCCACAGGCTCCGGGCCGGCTCGGCGGGGACGGGGACCGTGAAGTTCTCGGGGTGCGCCGGGGGCGGAGGCCTGTGCGGTCCGCCGAGGGCGGGCGGCGGAGCGGGAAGAAGTGGCGCCGGTCGGAAACGACGGGCCTTGTCCAGACTGAGCAGTAGATTCGTCCGCAGCCAGCTGATCTCGTCCGGACCGTCGGCGACGAGGATCCGCTCGACGACCTGTGCCGTGGGCGAGTCCGGTGCGCCGTACCAGCTCTCGTGGGGCCGCAGACGCAGCAGGTGGGCCCGCTCGTGAGGACACTCGACCGTCTCGGCGAGCAGGTCCGGGGCGAGGAACGTGGTGATCGCGGCGGCCCGCTCCCAGGGATCGCCGCACTGACCGAGCAGGTGTGCGGCGTGCCGGGCCCGCCAGGTCCGGGGCCGCAGGTCCTCCCCTGCGGCGATCCGGGCGCGCATGGCGGCCGGGGAACGGCCGGTCAGGAGCGGGGTGTGGACCTCGGACCGCGCGAATTCCTTCAACTCCTGCGCCAGGTACAGCCAGACCACGGTCCTGTACCGGTTCACATAGAACTTCGCCGGCCTCAGCAGCCCGGCGCGCGCGAGCCGGGTGAACCGGCTCGCCGGAATGTCCATGATCGACGCGCCCTGCGCGGTGCCCACCACGCGGACCTGCTCGCGCAGGGCGTCCGGGAATCCTTCGGCTTCGCGGATGCGGTCGATCTCCGCGCGCGGGACCCGGCGCAGTCCGCCGTCCGGTGCCGCGACGGTGCGGATCCGGCCGAGCCGCACGGCCAGATCGAATTCGCTTCGTTTCAGACCCAGTTCACGCGCCGCGCTGCCCTGGGGCCTGGTCATGGTGTTGCCTTGCACAATGGTTCTCCCCCGCCGAACGGAACTCTTCAGTCACTCTCCGTGACCGACTGGGGAAACCGTAGCGCGGCTGAGCCTTTCCCGTGCGAGCCTGTGGATAACTCCACCGCACTCAAAAACCGCAGGTCAGAGCTTCCTTGAGACGGTTCGCTCCGGCTGCCGCTTGTCGACCCCGAGGTGTTCGCCGACCCGGTTGACCAGAAGGGTCATCTCGTACGCGACCTGCCCGATGTCGGCCTCCGCGTCGCTGAGCACGCACAGGCAGCTGCCGTCCCCGGCGGCGGTGACGAACAGGACGGCGTCATCGAACTCGATCATCGTCTGCCGGACACCCCCCACGCCGAAGTGCCGACCCGACCCCTTGGCGAGGCTGTGCAGTCCGGACGAGACGGCGGCGAGGTGTTCGGCGTCCTCCCGGCCCAGATCCGAACTGGCACCGGTGACGAGGCCGTCGTTGGACAGGACCAGGGCGTGGCGCACGTGTTCGACACGCCCCGTCAGGTCGTCGAGCAGCCAACCGAGTCCCGTGTTCTCCGCCATGTTCCTGTCTCCCCGATCCCCTGTGACTCCCCGTCCCCGGGCACGACGCTCCCCTGCCCGGAGGATTTGTCTCGCAAGCCTTCACCACGGCCGCTCTCCGGGCAAGCAGGATGGGCCCATGGCACACAAGATGACCGATGAGGAATGGCATGCCTTCGTCTCCGAGGGCACGCGCACGGCCAAGCTGTCCACGGTGCGGGCGGACGGCAGCCCGCACATCGCGCCGGTCTGGTTCGTCCTGGACGGCGACGACATCGTCTTCAACACCGGCAAGGACACGGTGAAGGGCCGCAACCTGGCCCGCGACGGCCGCGTCGCCCTGTGCGTGGACGACGAGCGGCCGCCGTTCTCGTTCGTGACGATCCAGGGCCACGCCGAACTCAGCGAGGACCCGGCCGAGCTGGTGGACTCGGCCACCAGGATCGGCGGCCGGTACATGGGCGCGGACCGCGCCGAGGAGTTCGGCAGGCGCAACGGCGTGCCCGGCGAACTCGTCGTGCGGGTCCGTGTCGACAAGGTCGTGGCGCTCGGTGACGTAGCCGACTGAGCCGGCCGGACCGGTCAGCCGACCGAGTCGAGCAGCCGGGCGGTGTACATCCGCCCGGCGTACTCGACGAGTCTGATCAGCACCTCCTTCCCCGAGTCCTTGTCGCGCGCGTCGCACAGCACCACGGGGGTCCCGCGGTCGAGGTCGAGGGCCTGCGCCACTTCGTGCGCCCCGAACGCCCTGGCGCCCGCGAAGCAGTTGACCGCCACGACGAACGGGATGTCGCGGTGCTCGAAGTAGTCCACGGCGGGGAAGCAGTCCTCGAGCCGCCGGGTGTCCGCGAGGACGACGGCGCCGAGGGACCCTTGCGACAGTTCGTCCCACAGGAACCAGAAGCGGTCCTGTCCCGGCGTGCCGAACAGGTAGAGCGACAGGCCGGATCTGATGGTGATGCGCCCGAAGTCCATGGCCACGGTCGTCGTGGTCTTGCGGGTCACGGCCGCCGTGTCGTCCACCGACTGGCCCAGCTCGCTGAGACGTTCCTCGGTGCGCAGCGGCCGGATCTCGCTGACCGCGCCGACCAGGGTGGTCTTGCCCACCCCGAAGCCGCCCGCGACCAGGATCTTCAGAGCCAGGGAGGCGCCCTCGGCAGTGGCGTCAGAGTGCTCGGAGTCCATCGATGACTTCCCTCAAGATCGTTTCAGCCGGTAGCCGTGCGGGCGGAACGGGGCTGCTCACCTTGACGCAGCCCCGTTCCAGCAGGTCGCCGAGGAGGACCCGGACGACGCCCACGGGGACCTGGATGCCCGCGGCGAGTTCGGCGACGGTCTGCGTCTCCGCGCGGCACATGTCGATGATCGACCGGTGTTCGGGCCCGAACACGGCGTCGTCGAGGACGTCCGGCGCGGCGGATTCCAGTGACACCAGGGCGATCAGGTCGCACTGCGCCCCCTGCGGGCCCGCCGACGTGCGGCCGGCGGTCACGGTGTAAGGGCGGACCATCGGTCCGGCTTCCTGGTCGAACCACTGGCCGCCGGGTATGTCCTGACTGCCTCGCGGGTGCGCGCCCGTGCGTTGGTGCGCGCCCTGACGGGCTGCGTCGAACAGGTCGTCGTCCGGGTGGTCGGTGTCGTCCGCGTCGTCGTCCATGGAGTGTCAGCCGCTTCTCTCAGACCGTGCCGGCCGACGGTCCGGCGAACCGGACCGGTGTGTGCAGGTGTTCGCCGACCCGCGCCACCAGGCGCGCCATCTCGTAGGCGACGAGCCCGATGTCCGCCATGGCGGTGCTCAGCACCGCGAGGCAGGAGCCGTCCCCGGCGGCGGCCACGAAGAGGAACGCGTCGTCCATCTCCACCATGGTCTGCCGCACGCCACCGGTGCCGAAGTGGCGGCCGGTGCCCTTGGCGAGGCTGTTGAACCCCGAGGCGACGGCGGCGAGATGCTCGGCGTCCTCGCGGACGAGGCCCTTGGACGCGCCGACGGCCAGGCCGTCGTTGGAGAGCACCACGGCGTGCCGCAGTTCCGTGACCCGTGTGACCAGGTCGTCGAGGAGCCAGTCGAGTTCGCCGGAGCCGTGGGCCGTGCCCGTGGTCGGTTCCTTGATCATGTGAGGTCTCCTCCGCTGCTGTCACTGCCTGGTGGACGTCCGCCGCCCCGGAGCCAGCCGTCCCGGAAGGACGCCATCCGGGCCCGGACCTGTTCGGGGCTGCGCTCCCCCGGCTCCGGAGCACTGCGCACGGAGGGGGGTTGGTCCTCGGGGCGCGTACGCAGTTGGGGCGCGAGGCTGGCCTGGCGCACGCGGCGCGGCAGGCCTCTGGTGTCCGCGGCCTCGTCGTCGTCAGCGGCCGGGGGCACGCGCAGCCGGAGCGCGGTGACACCGGGAGGATGCGGCGGTTCGTCGGGTGCCGGTCCCGCCGAGGGGGCGAGCGCCGGGCGGGATGTCGGTGCGGGTACGGGGTTTCCGTTCATGGGCGCTGCTTCGGGCTCGGGCACGCGCGCGTAGCGGCGCTCTTCTTCGGACGGTGGGTGGGGGGCGCCGGAGGTCTCCGCGCCGTTCTTGTGCAGCAGGGAGGTCGGCATGAGGACCACCGCTGTGGTGCCCCCGTAGGGGGAGGTGCGCAGGTTCACTTTGATGTCGTGCCGACGGGCCAGGCGGCTCACGACGAACAGGCCGAGCCGGTCGCTGTCGAACAGGTGGAGCGTCTCGGACTGCCGGATGCGTTCGTTCGCCTCGTCGAGGGCCTCTCTGCCCATGCCGAGACCGCGGTCCTCGATCTCGATCGCATAGCCGTTGGCGACGGGCTCACCGTTGATGCGCACTTTGGTGTGCGGGGGTGAGAACTGGGCGGCGTTCTCGACGAGTTCGGCGAGCAGGTGGGTGAGGTCGGCGACGACCGCGCCCGCGACGTCGACGGCCGCGAGGTGGCGCACCTCCACGCGCGCGTAGTCCTCGATCTCCGAGACCGCGGCGCGGCAGACGTTCGTCAGCGGGACGGGCACCCGCCAGGCGCGGCCCGGTGCCGCTCCGGAGAGGATGATGAGGCTCTCCGCGTGGCGGCGCATCCGGGTGGTGAGGTGGTCGAGGCGGAAGAGGTCGCCGAGTTCGCCCGGGTCCTCCGCGCGGCGCTCCATGCTGTCCAGGAGCCCGAGTTGACGGTGGACGAGGACCTGGCTGCGCCGGGCGAGGTTCACGAAGACGCCGGAGATGCCGTTGGCGAGTTCGGCGCGCTCCACGGCGGCGTGCAGGGCCGCGCGGTGCACCGTGGTGAGCGCTTCGGAGACCTGTGCGGTCTCGTCCTCGGCGGGTGGCCCCTGGGGTGCCTCCGCCGCCACGTCGATCTCCTCGCCGGCCCGCAGCTTGCGCATGGCGTGCGGGAGTTTGCGCCGGGCGATCTCCAGGGCGGTGTTGCGCAGACTGATCAGTTCGACGACGAGACCGCGGCCGATCCGGACGGAGATCACCAGCGAGGCGGCCACGGCGACGAGGCCGAACAGCACGGCCGCTCCGGCCGGTGAGAGCAGCCCCCTGGTGAACGGATCGGCGCGCCCCGTGGCGGTGTCGGCCCCGACGGCCCGCATGCCGTCCTGCACGGTCGCGTGTGCCACGACCCAGGTGTCCGTGGACGCCGCGGCGAGCGCCTTGCGCCCGGGCTGCGCGCTGAGCGTCCGGTCCTCGACGGCGCGTACGTCGTCGTACGCGCTCCCCTCCGCGAGGCGGTTCCAGGTGGCTCGTGCCGGCCCGCGCAGATCGGTGGCGGCCGTGTCGGTCAGCGTCCTGCGGGTCTCGACGGCTCCGATGAAGAGGCGGAGCCGCGCGTCGTCCAGGTCTCCGGTCAGGCGAGCGCTCGTCAGCAGGGCGTTCTCCCGGGACAGCATCTCGGCCGCGCGGCCGAATTCGAGCAGCACGCGCGCGTCCGAGCCCGATGCCGGGTCCTGGATCCCGCTGAGTGACCCGACTGTCGTGAAGGCCGCGCCGATGCTCCCGGTGTACTGCCCGTAGGCGGTGTCCCAGCCGGTTCGGCGCTCCAGGACCTCGACGCGTACGGCGCGCAGTCTCTCGGCGCCCGCCACGAAGGCAGCGAGGCGGTCGGCCACGCCGTGCGGCAGGTCGATACCGTCGGCGACGGTGGTGTCCCGACCCGTACGCAGGGCGGCGACGGCACGATCGGTGCTGGTGCCGAGCCGTTTGAGCACGTCGCCGCGGTCGGCCGCGGGCGCGGTGGCGTAGCCGACCGCCGCTTCCCGCTCCGCCTGGAGCGCCGTCACGGCCCGGGTGACGGGCTTGCGCACCCGGGAGTCGACCTGCTGCGCCTGCCGGATCCGCGCGATGTCCTGGGTGGTGGCCACGGTCGCGTAACCCCACAGGGCGAGCAGGGAGACGACGGGCACCATCAGCAGACAGATGATCTTCGCCCGGACCGTCCGGGGGCGCAGGTGCCGGCGCCCCGCGCGCGTGGGTCGCCCGTTCGGCAGGAGGCCGGAGTCGGTGACGGCGTCCTCGGCGGCCGGAGGTCCGGCGTGTGCGCGCCGGCCGCGCGCCATGGGCGCGGATGTCGGTGGCGGGCCTGAGCCGGCGGTACGGCGGGGCGGGCGCATGGTCTCCTCGATCGGGGTGGGTGTCGGCGGACGCGTCGCGGCCTGTGGTCAGCGGGCCGTGCTGCCCTCCAGTGCCTGCTGGGCCGACGCGGAGGCCCGCCGTTCATGCGCGGTCGGGGACAGTGCGACGAACGCCGAGGTCAGGAAGAGATACGAGCCCAGTCCCACCGCGAGGGGGAAGACGAACTGCATCGCCGAGGCGCCGGTCAGGGAGGTCGTGGCGGGGGCGACCCGCACACTCACCGCGAACATGCCGGTGTAGTGCATGCTGCTCACCGCGCCGCCCATGACCAGGGACGCGACCACCACCGCCGCGGGTGACTTGATGTTGAGGCCGGCCCAGAGCGCCACGGTCGCGGCGATGACGGCGACCACCACGGACAGCGCCACCAGGAGGGGGTCGTAACTGATGCTGCCGTGCAGGCGCAGGGCGGCCATCCCCAGGTAGTGCATGCTCGCGACGCCGAGCCCGGTGGTGAGGCCGCCCAGGGCGAGGGCCCGGGTCCGCTCGCGGCTGTAGCCGACGGCGAAGACCCCGGCGCCGACGACCGCCATCGCGACGACGAGGCTCAGGATGGTCAGCGGCACGTTGTAGCGGATCTCGGTACCGGTGACGCCGAAGCCGAGCATCGCCACGAAGTGCATCGTCCAGATCCCGGTGCCGATGGCCGAGGCCGCCGTGATGAGCCAGTTGCGCCGGGTGCGCCCGGTCGTGTTGAGGGCGCGCACGGTGCAGCGCAGGCCGAGCGCCGCGCCGACGCAGGCCATCAGATACGACAGCACGGGGGTCAGCCAGCCGAAGGTGGCGTGGTCCAGGTGTCCCATGGGCCAGGGACGCTAGCCCCGGTGGGGGCGCACGACTGGGGCGCATTTCGAAAGGTGTTGGAAGATGACTGAGATGCGGCACTGAACGACCGCGCCAGGGTCGAACGTGTGCACCGTACGCGCTTGCGGACTTTCGGTTCGGATGGGCATCTTTCGACGTCTCGTCCGGTTGTCGGGTCGCCGCCTTTGTCAGTGGGCTGCGCAATCATGGTCCGCATGAGCGATGACCCCACACGCGTGCAGGAGTTCTTCTCGGCCCGGGCCGCCGACTGGGACGCCCGCTTCCCCGACGACGGTCCGGCGTACGCGGCCGCGGTGTCCGCACTGGGGCTGCGCCCCGGTGGCAGAGTGCTCGACGCGGGGTGCGGGACGGGCCGGGCGCTGCCTCCGCTGCGGGCGGCCGTGGGCGCGTCGGGATCGGTGCTGGGCGCCGATCTGACACCGGCGATGCTGGCGGCGGCCGTGCGGGCGGGCCGGGACGGCGACGGGCAGTTGCTGCTGGCGGACGTGTCCCGGCTGCCCCTGCGGACGGGCGCCCTGGACGCGGTCTTCGGAGCGGGGCTGATCTCGCACCTGCCGCACCCGGAGGAGAATCTTCGCGAACTCGCGCGCGTGGTGCGGCCCGACGGGGTGCTCGCCCTCTTCCATCCGATCGGCCGGGCCGCCCTGGCCGCACGCCACGGCCGGCAGCTCACCCCGGACGACCTGCGGGCGGAGCCCCGGCTGCGCCCGCTGCTGGCCGATGCGGGCTGGCGGCTGACGTCGTACGTCGACGAGGACGCCCGCTTCCTCGCGCTGGCGGTGCGCGAGAGCTGAGCCGGTCCGTCGAGCCGGTCCGGGACCGACCGTCCGGGCTCGTCACCCGTGCACAGCGGCCACGAAGGCGTCGGGGTTGTCGAACATGACGTTGTGTCCCGCGCCGGGTACCTCGACGATCCGGACACTCGAGGCCGTCAGACGCTCCGCGCCGGGCAGTTCGCCGCTCAGCGCGCCCTGGACGTAGACCCGGTCGATGTCCAGCGCCTCCAGCATGTGGCGCATGGTGGGCTCGGTGCCGCGGACGAGGCCGACGGCGCTGCGGTGCAGGGCGAGCGGGTCGGTGAGGCGCATGGTGGCCGCCCATACGGGACCGACGTTCTCCAGCACCCGCGCGTAGCCGCCCCCGGTCACGAACGCGTCTTCCTCGTAGGACGCGATTCCGCTGCTGCCGGCGGTGAGGGGCGGGTACGGATCGAGGTTCCCCTCGGTGACGACGAGGCGTGACACGAGATCACCCCGCCGGTGGGCGAGAACGATCGCCACGGCACCGCCCATGCTGTGCCCGACGATCTCCGCCTCGCTGACCCCCGCGGCGTCGAGCGCGACGGCCAGCGCGTCCGCGTGGTCCTCCAGCGTGTAGCCGAAGTCAGCGGGCCGGTCACTGATGCCGTGTCCCGGCAGGTCCACGAACAACGAACGGCGTCCGGCCAGTTCGGGCCGGGCGGCGACATGGGCGTGGTAGGCGGACGAGACTGCGCCGAGGCCGTGAAGCCACACCCGGGCCGGCTCCGCACCCGCCACTTCCGTCCATCGGACACGGTTCCCCGACGCGTCGAACGACGCCTGATGCATGACGCACTCCCGCCCGGATCGCTTCCCGACCCTCTCCGACCGCCATTTCTCTTCGCCTGCGACAATACATCGCCTCCGAAGTACTACGCATTCGAGGTACTTCGACACCATGAGCACGTGCGCCACAATGAGCGCATGCTGGAGCTCGCCATCCTCGGTTTCCTCTACGACACCCCTCTGCACGGCTACGAGCTGCGCAAACACATCACGGCACTCACCGGCCACGTACGGCCCGTCGCCGAGAGCACGATGTACCCGGCGATCAAGCGCATGGAGAAGGCGGGGCTGCTCACGCGCGAGACGCAGCCCGGTGCGGTGGCGGCGCCCCGGCACATGCTGAGCCTCACGGACGCGGGTCGCGCGGATCTGCGGCACAGGCTCCGGGAGCCCGCCCGCGCGGACATCACCGACGAGAACCGCTGGTTCACCGTGCTCGCGTTCCTGCGGCACCTGGAGGATCCGCGGGAGCAGGCGGACGTCCTGCGACAGCGCCTCGTCTTCCTGGAGGAGCCCGCGAGCTTCTTCTACGCGGGCGAACGGCCTCTGCGCGCGGAGGAGTTGGACGACCCCTTCCGAAGAGGCATCCTGACCATCGCCCGAGCCACCAGCCGTACCGAACTCGTCTGGCTGCGCGACATTCTCACCTCGCTCGCCCCAGAGGCGAGTTGACGGCTTCCGCCCCGGAGCCGGACCGGTCGCCTTCTGCCACCATGGCTTCAACTCGACGCCGCGTCGGTGCACTTGATCGACCGGAGACGATCAACCGAGGACGGTGGCCCTCATGCTCGACAGAGTCCGCAAGGCATGGAGCACGTGGCACAAGAGGGCCGCACGCCGCGAAGAACGGCGGCGGGACGAGGCACAGGCAGCGCACGCGTCCCGGCCGACCGCGAGTGGAGCGCGACGGGCACCCAATCTGTTCGAGGCGGCGGCCGCCTATGTGGCGGCATGCGCCGAGGACGACCAGGAACGCGTCGACGAGGCCGTGAGCTGGGTGGATCCGAACGCCCTGGCCTTCGGCGTCAACGAACTGGCGTGCCGGGCGCTCGTCGCGCTCGCGCGGGAGCGCGACGAGTCGCCCCGGACCGTCGCCCGCAGCCTCCTCAACCTGCCTGCCGGCTGACGTCACCGGTCACGCCCCACCCCCGGCACGCGAGACACGCGAGGAGCACAAAGTGCACACGTCTTGTCGACATGCCGTCCACCAGCCGCGTACACGTCCGTCCCGGTGACTGATTTTCCTGGTCATCGCCCCTGTACGACATCGTCCACGACTGACTAAGGTCACGCGGACGGAAAGTAGCTCAGGGGAGGCTGGCATGGCCGGGACGGACGACGCTGTCGCCACCGGGGACGACGCGCTGTACGTACTGACCGCGGTGCTGCTGACGCCCGCGAAGTTCCCCAGCGTGCTCGGCGACGACTACCCGGAGGCGTGTGCCGCGCTGGGGCTCGCGCCCCTGGCCGAGGGGTACGGGCTGGTGCTGGGCCAGGACGGGGACGGCGCGCGCTGGACGGTCGTCGTCGACGACGTGTCCCTGGTCGCCGTCGCCATCGCGTCCTGGGACTGCGGCATGGAGTACGACCTCTCCCCCGACGAGAACAGCATGGTGTCGGCGTTGCCCGGCTGGCCGCTGGCGCTCGCGGTGTCCGCGCCGGGCGTCCCCGCGCCCCACGACCCGGCGCCCGACCCCGACGCGGACGACGGGCCGCCGCTCACCCCGCCCGACACGGAGACCTGGGGGCCGGCCCAGCGACGCCTGGGAGCGGACGAGATAGCCCTCCAGTGGGCCACGTGGCGCGCGCAGATCGACGACGGCCAGTTCGCCGCTCCGGGCGCCGACGGCACCGACGGGACGGCGCACGGGGCGGACGGCGACAAGTCCGACGACGCGACGGACGACACCACCACGGGCAGCTCGGACGACACGACTTCCCCGGAGCACACGCCCGCCGCGGACGACGACGCCGCGCAGGGGAGCACAGCCCGGGGCGGGCCCCACGAAGGCATCCGCCGCGTGCTGGCAGAGGTCCGGGCCTACGTGGACTCGCCTCCCCCGCTCGGCCGCGTGCGCTCGGCGTTCGCGTCCGGCGACGCCCGGACCCTGCGGGCCGACGGACCTGGCTGGTCGATGGTGGCGCGGACGGACGACATCGCCTTCGTCCTGCTCGACGACGAACCCGGCGAAGTCCTCCCGGTCGGCCGGGGCGCGGAGCTGCCCGGACTCCTCGAGGCGCTCGACAAGATGGCGGTGCGTCCGGTCTGAACTGCCGGGGCCACATAGGACGTTGACGCCCGATGTGGCTCCGCCCCATAGGTGCGCGCGCGTCGCGCGCCGACGATGAGGCCTCTTCATCCCCTCATGAGGAGGCCGTTCGATGCGTACGCCCAGAGCCGTTCCCCTGCTGGCCGCCGCCCTCGTGGTGCTGACCGCTTCCGGGTCGCACCTCGCGAGTGCGGCCACGCCACAGGTCGCGCGGTGCGCACGGCAGGAGCACACGCGCGTGCCGGGCGCGGCATTCCAGCAGCGGGCCTGTCTGGAGGACCTGACCACGGCGGGCCTCGCGGGCACCCCGTACACCGACATGGCCGACCAGGCCGGGCTGACCGCCAAGGGCACCCTGAATCCTGCCGGCGTGCCGGGAATCCAGCTCGACGGCTACTTCCGCGACAGCTCGCACACGAACACCACCCACGGCTGGAACCACGACGCACAGTTCGTGATCCGGCTGCCCGAGCACTGGAACGGCGGTCTGGTGGTGACCGCGGCGCCCGGCAACCGCAAGCAGTACTCGACCGACACGGCCGTCTCCGACCGGGTCCTGGCCCAGGGATACGCCTACGCGGCCACCGACAAGGGCAACACCGGCCCGGACTTCTACCGTGACGGTACGCGCGCCGGGGACGCCGTCGCCGAATGGAACGACCGCACCACTCAGCTCACGCGAGCGGCGAAGAAGGCCGTCGCCCTGCGCTACGGCCACTCCCCCCGGCGCACCTACATGACCGGCATCTCCAACGCGGGATACCTCACGCGCTGGCAGTTGGAGAACCACCCCGAGCTGTACGACGGCGGCGTCGACTGGGAGGGCGCGCTGTGGACGGCGCACGGCCCCGGCCTGCTCACCTCGCTGCCGACCGCCGTGGCGTACGGCCGGGGAACGGCCGACGCGGAGGACATGTACGCGGCCGGGTTCGCCCGCGGCTCCGAGTTCCTGTGGCCCTACCACCAGAAGGCGTACTGGGGCCTGACACAGAAGGTGTACCGCGCCGCGTTCGACCCGGCGTACGACCCGGACTGTCCGGGCGCCTCGGCCGGCAGGACGCTGGACGAGATCCTCGCGCCCTGCGCCTCCGACGCCTCCTACCGGTACACCGAGCGCCCGGAGTCGGTCCGCCGGGCCGTCGAGCGGGTGGCGCTGACCGGGCGCGTCGGCAAGCCCCTGCTCACGCTCCAGGGCGACCTGGACACGCTGCTGCCGATCGCCACGGACGCCGACGTGTACGCGCGGATGACGGCCGCACAAGGGCGCGGGCGACTGCATCGCACGTACCGGATCCAGGACGGCACCCACACCGACGGTCTGTACGACACGTATCCGGACCGGCTGCGGCCGATCCTGCCCTGCTACCGGGACGCCTTCGACACGCTCACCGCGTGGGTGGAGCACGGCACGAGGCCGCCCGCGGACCACACCGTGGCGCGGCCGGCGAGCGGTGACGTCGTCAACTCCTGTGCCGTCGGCGCCTCCTGGGAGCGTGGCTCCTCGGACAGGCCCTAGCGCCCGATCTCCCGGCGTGACACGCGGCGCAGCCTGCGCCGCTGTGACGGGTCGAGCATCAGGTAGGCCGCGGTCGGCACGCCCAGCACGATGAGCAGGGCGGCCCACCAGGGCAGCCAGATCAGCAGGATGATCCCGGCCGCCACGCCTCCCACGGCGATCTTCGCGTTCCTCGACATGTGTCTGGCCTCCTTCGGGGCGGCTCGCCCTCGCACGGTTGGAGCGGGCTCGCCTCTGCTGTGAGCAACGGGCCCGCGGCGTCCACGGTTCCTGTGGACGACCCTGAGATGTCCCTGATGCCGCGCCCCCGGGCGCCCCGGAACGGGGTGCCCTCCGCGGGGGCGTGTCAGATGTCGGCCCGCAGCGGCTCTCCCACTTCATACATGTGCCGCAGTGCCTGGCGGTAGGAGTCGATGAGACCGGTCTCGGTGAAGGGGACGCCGAGTTTCCTGCAGTGCGCCTTGACCATGGGCTGCGCGAGGCGCAGGTGCGGGCGGGGCATGCTGGGGAACAGATGGTGCTCGATCTGGTAGTTCAGGCCGCCGAGGAACCAGTCGGTCAGCGGGCCGCCCTCGATGTTGCGCGACGTGAGGACCTGGCGGCGCAGGTGCCCCCACTTGTCGCCGTCGGGGTCGGGCATCTCCATGCCCTTGTGGTTGGGTGCGAAGGCCATCCCCAGGTGCAGCCCGAACAGCGCCTGGTGCAGCGCGGCGAAGACGAGGGCGTGGCCGAGCGGCATCAGCGTCAGCAACAGAGTGACGTAGCCGACGACGTGGGCGACGAGCAGCGTGCCCTCCACCAGGCGCTCCCGTCCGCTCTGACGGCGCAGGTCCTGGAAGCCGGACACCTTGAGGGCCAGTCCCTCCAGGAGCGTGAGCGGGAAGAAGAGCCAGGCCTGGTGGCGGGTGAGCCAGCCGCGGAATCCCGTGCGCGCGGCGGCCTGGCCGCTGGTGAAGACGAGGACGTCAGCGGCGACGTCGGGGTCCTTGTCGATGTGGTTCGGGTTCGCGTGATGCCTGTTGTGCTTCTGGTTCCACCACGAGTAGCTCATGCCGAGCAGCAGGTTGCCGTGGACGAGACCGATGGCGCGGCTCACCGAGCGGTTCGCGGTGATCTGGGAGTGGCCCGCGTCGTGCCCGATGAACGCGGTACGGGCACCGAGGACGGCGAGGACGGGCGCGAGCGCCAGTACCCACCAGGAGCCGCCGATGAGTGCCATACCGGTCACCACGGCGGCGAGCGCGAGGGCGTTGCCCGCTATGACGCGCACGTACCACCCGCTGCGCCGGTCGAGCAGCCCCTGCCTTTTGACATCCCTCAGCAGAGGGGTGAATTCACTGCTCGTATCGGGTGGCGAGGGCGGTACGGCGACGGCCAGGGACATGGCTGCTCTCCGGTCTGTGGTGGGCGACTGCGAGGCGGCGGGCTGCGCGCCGGCCCGACCTCGACGAACGTACGGATCGGGGGCCTCGGGCAGCCATGGCGCCACCACCCGACCGCCGCAGGGGGTTAGCCACACCCTTAGGGGTGGGGTGATCCAGGTCACGACCGGAGGGTGACCGTCCGGCGGGTCGCGCGGTGTACCCTCGGCGCCTCCAGAGCGGGTAGTCAAATTTGACGACGCAGATGATCCATCCGGTCGATCCGGTCGATCCGGACGACGTCGAGCATCCGATGCCTTCGAGACGGAAGAACGAGGAAGCAGCCATCTCCGAGCACACGCATCCCGCACCCACCCCCGCCGAGACGGCGGAACTCGTGCGCTGCTGCGCCCTGTTCCTTCCCGCCGATCCGGCACGCGCCTCGACCGTCGCCTTCTGGCGCCCCGACGGCGACGAGGTGCCCCTCCCGGCGGCGGGCTCCCGGATCCAGCTACCCCTGGTGCTGCCCGGCGAGGAGGTGACGCTGCCTGCCGTGGCGCTGCCGGTACGGGTCGCGCTTCCGGTGCTCACGCGCGCGCGGGCGGCCGCGCACGCCGATCCGACCACGGCGTTCTGGGGCGCCGCCGCCCTGCTGGCACTGCAACTCGCCGCCCGGGGACTGTTGTTGCCCGGACTCAGCGCCGAGGAGCACGACGCGTGGCGGTCCGGTCCGCTGAGCGCCGACGATCTGGAGCGGGTGCGCGAGCTGGCCGCCGCGATGCCACCGCAGGCACACGCCGTCCCCCTGGACGGGTACGAGCCACCCCGGCTGCACGCTCCGGAGCGGCTGCTGCGGACCTTCCTGGACGCGGTGGCCGACACGCTGCCGCGCTCCCCCGCCGCGCAGGCGGCCGCCGGATCCGCGGTGTTCGCCGCCCGCGGCCCGCGCCGGGTGCCCGAGCTGCGTCCCTGGGCGGCGGATGTCGCGGCCGGGCACGACGCCGGGGTGCGAATCTCCCTGCGGGTGGAGGTGCTGGGCCTGGAGCGGACCTCCGACGAAGAGGCACGGCCGTCGTTCCGCGCCGTGCCGCAGCTGCACAGCGTCGCCGATCCCACGCTGCTGGCGGACGCGGCAGAGGTGTGGGCGGGCGCCGGCCCGGCCGCGCGGGCCTTCGGTGCACGGGCCCGGATGGACGCGCTCCTGGCACTGCGGCGTGCCTCGCGCGCGTGGGCGCCGCTCGCCCCGCTGCTGTCGGCCGCCGTCCCGGACGCGGTCGAGCTGGCCGACGAGGAGGTCACCGAGCTGCTCGGGGACGGGGCACGAGTCCTGTCGGCGGCGGGTGTCGAGGTGCACTGGCCGAAGGAACTCGCCCGGAAGCTGACGGCGCGCGCAGTGATCGGTCCGCCGGACGGCGCCGACGGGGATCCGCTCGCGTCGGGCGCCCCGTCGGTCCTGTCCGCCGACGCGCTGCTGGCGTTCGACTGGTGGTTCGCCCTCGGCGACCAGGAGTTGAGCCGCGCCGAGCTGGACCGGCTCGCCGAGGCGAACCGGCCGGTGGTGCGGCTGCGCGACCAGTGGGTGCTGATCGATCCGGGCGAGGCGCGACGGGCGCGCGCCCACCGGGACCGCAAGGTCACCCCGGTCGACGCGCTGAGCGCCGTTCTGACGGGCTCGACGGAGCTGGACGGCCGCCGGGTCGAGGTACGCCCCACGGGCTGGCTCAAGGGGCTGCGGGACCGGCTCGCGGACCCCGAGGGAGCGGATCCGGCCGAACGGATCGAGCAGCCCGCCGCGCTCGCCGCCGAGCTGCGCGACTACCAGCTGCGCGGCCTGAACTGGCTGGCCCGGATGACCTCACTGGGCCTGGGCGCCTGTCTCGCCGACGACATGGGCCTCGGCAAGACCATCACGCTGATCGCGCTGCATCTGCACCGGCAGTCCGCGGCCGGGACCGCGGGCCCGACGCTGGTGGTGTGTCCGACGTCGCTGATGGGCAACTGGCAGCGCGAGATCGAGAAGTTCGCGCCGGGCACCCCGGTGCGCCGCTACCACGGCGGGCGACGGTCCCTGGAGGACCTGGCGGACGGCGAGTTCGTCCTCACCACGTACGGGACGATGCGCCTCGACGCCGCCCGACTGGCCGCCGCGTCCTGGGGGATGGTGGTCACCGACGAGGCCCAGCACGTCAAGAACCCCTTCTCGGCGACGGCGAGGGAGCTGCGCACCATCGGCGCACGCGCGCGTGTGGCGCTCACCGGCACGCCGGTGGAGAACAACCTCTCCGAGCTGTGGGCGATCCTGGACTGGACGACCCCCGGCCTGCTGGGCCGGCTCGGCACCTTCCGCACCCGGTACGCGCAGGCCGTCGAGGGCGGCAAGGACCCCGCGGCGGCCGAACGCCTCGCCCGGCTGGTCGGACCCTTCCTGCTGCGGCGCCGCAAGTCGGACCCGGGCATCGCGCCCGAACTGCCGCCCAAGACCGAGACCGACCGGGCGGTGTCGCTGACCAAGGAGCAGACGGGTCTGTACGAGGCCGTGGTGCGCGAGACGCTGGCGGAGATCTCGGGCGCCGACGGGTTCGAGCGGCGCGGCCTCGTCGTCAAACTGCTGACGGCCCTGAAGCAGATCTGCAACCACCCCGCGCAGTACCTCAAGGAGGACCGCCCGCGCATCGCCGGGCGCTCCGGGAAGCTGGAGCTGCTGGACGAGCTCCTGGACACGATCCTGGCCGAGGGCGCGGGCGTCCTGGTCTTCACGCAGTACGTGCAGATGGCCCGCCTCGTCGAGCGGCACCTCGCGGACCGCGGCATCGCGAGCCAGTTCCTGCACGGCGGCACCCCTGTCGCGCGGCGCGAGGACATGGTGCGGCGGTTCCAGGACGGCGAGGTGCCGGTCTTCCTGCTCTCCCTGAAGGCGGCCGGTACCGGTCTCAACCTCACGCGCGCGGAACACGTCGTGCACTACGACCGCTGGTGGAACCCGGCCGTCGAGGCGCAGGCCACCGACCGTGCGTACCGGATCGGGCAGACGCGTCCGGTCCAGGTGCACCGGCTGATCACGGAGGGCACGATCGAGGACCGCATCGCCGAGATGCTCGTCCGCAAGCGGGAGTTGGCGGACGCCGTGCTGGGGGCGGGCGAGGGGGCCCTCACCGAGCTGAGCGATGCCGAACTGGCCGATCTGGTCGAACTGCGAGGGGGATCCCGATGAGTGACCTGTACGACGACCAGGACGCGTTCGACGAGCTCGGTGAGGGGGGCCGGGCCGGCGATGCCCTGGAGCGCGTCTTCGCCGCCCTGCCGCCCGCCCAGGGGCGGGGCTTCGCGGACACCTGGTGGGGCCGGGCGTGGCTGAAGTCGCTGGAGGACACCGCTCTCGACCTCGCCCAGCTCAAGGCGGGCCGCAGGCTGGCGCGGGCCGGGGCGGTCGGTGCGGTGTCGGTGCGGCCGGGGCGGATCACCGCTGTCGTACGGGACCGCGGCGGCGCCCTGCACCGCTCCGACGTGCTGCTGCACCAGCTGGACGGCGACGACTGGGACCGCCTCCTGGGCATGGCCGTCGAGCGGTCGGGGCACATCGCGGCGCTCCTCGATCGTGAGATGCCGCCGCACCTGGTGGAGGACGCGGCTGCGGCCGGCGTGGAACTCCTGCCGGGGATCGGCGACTTGGAGCCGCGGTGCGACTGTGGCGCGTGGGACCACTGCGCGCACACGTCCGCGCTCAGCTATCAGGTGGCACGCCTGCTCGACCAGGATCCTTTCGTGCTGCTTCTGCTGCGCGGGCGGGACGAGCGGTCGCTGCTCGACGAGCTCCAGGTGCGCAGCGCGGCGGCCGCCGACCCCGCGCCGGCCGAGCGGGAGAGCGGCGGGGCCGAGGGCGTGGACGCCGCCGATGCCTACGCGTCGGCGATCGTCCTGCCGCCGCTGCCCCCGCCGCCGCCCCTGCCGTCCGAGCCCGGGCTGCCGCCGGTCCTGGACACCGAGACGGCGCCGCCCGGGGACACGGACGTCGACGCGCTGGAGTTCCTGGCCGCGCAGGCCGCCGCCGAGGCCCACCGGCTGCTGTCCGAGGCGCTCGCCACCGCTCATGAGCAGCGGCCCGTGGCGCAGGAGCCGACGCTCTCCGCGGATGCCGCGCGGCTCGCCGCGGCGGCGCCGCCGGAGCCCGTCGCCGTCCGCCTCGCCCGCGCGTCGGGCCGGGACCGGGAGGGTCTCGCGCTGGCCGCCCGTGCCTGGGAGTACGGGGGCGTCGCCGCGCTGGCCGTCCTCGAGGAGGCATGGACTCCCGACGCCAGAAGTGCCGCACGCGCGCGTGCCGCGATCGAAGCGGCCTGGGAGGAGGACGAGCGGCCGGTCCTCAAGGGCGCGCGCGGGCGCTGGACGGTCTCGGACGGCGTCACCCAGCTGCGGCTGGGGCGCGACGGACGGTGGTGGCCGTACCGCAAGGAACGGGGCCGCTGGGCACCCGCGGGCCCGGCCGCGTCCGATCCGGCGGCCGCGCTCGCCCTCGCGCTGGGCAGCGGCCAGGACTGACGCGGGCGGCAGGGCGGGCCGTGGCGGCCGCCGCGCGACCGGCATGGAGTAGTCCGACGGGACGAACGGCGCGCGGCGGGTGATCGTGAATGGACCTCCCCGTGCCGGGGAGGCCATCCTCAGCCGGGGGGCGACCAGAAGGCGCAGGCTCATGGCCACTTTGTGCAGACCCGCTGTCTCCGTGCCCGAACACGTCATCACGATGGAGGAGACGCTCGCCCTGGCACGCTCCCACCACGCCGACCACCCTCAACTTCCGCTGGCGCTGCGCCTGATCGAGAACACGGGCGTGCAGACCCGGCACCTCGTGCAGCCCATCGAGGAGACGCTGAAGCACCCCGGCTTCGAGGACCGCAACGCGCTCTACCAGGCGGAGGCCAAGGCCCGGGTGCCGGCGGTGGTGCAGCGGGCGCTGGACGACGCCCGGCTCAGGGCCGCAGACATCGACGTGATCATCTACGTCTCCTGCACGGGCTTCATGATGCCGTCGCTCACCGCGTGGCTGATCAACGAGATGGACTTCTCCAGCGACACCCGTCAGATACCCATCGCCCAGCTGGGCTGTGCCGCGGGCGGCGCCGCGGTGAACCGGGCGCACGACTTCTGCACGGCCTACCCGGACGCGAACGCGCTCATCGTGGCCTGCGAGTTCTGCTCCCTGTGCTACCAGCCGACCGATCTGGGCATCGGCTCGCTGCTCTCGAACGGGCTCTTCGGCGACGGTGTGGCGGCCGCCGTGGTGCGCGGTCGCGGCGGTACCGGCATCACCCTGGAGCGCAACGGGTCGTACCTCATCCCGAAGACCGAGGACTGGATCGCGTACGACGTCCGCGCCACCGGATTCCACTTCCTGCTCGACAAGCGGGTGCCCACCACCATGGAACCGCTCGCTCCGGCGCTCCAGGAGCTGGCGGGCCTGCACGGCTGGAACGCCTCCGAGCTGGACTTCTACATCATTCACGCGGGCGGTCCGCGCATCCTGGACGACCTCAGCAAGTTCCTCCAGGTCCCGCCGGACGCGTTCCGCTTCAGCCGCGCCACGCTCACGGAGTACGGAAACATCGCCAGTGCCGTGGTCCTGGACGCGCTGCGCCGGCTCTTCGACGAGGGCGGCGCGCACGACACGGCCCGCGGCATGCTCGCCGGGTTCGGCCCCGGCATCACCGCGGAGATGTCGCTGGGCCGCTGGAGCCACTCCGACGACCGCGAGGCGCTCGTGGAGGCCGCTGTATGACCGAGGAGACCACCACCAGGCCGCCGGTCCGTCCGTGGCCGTCCCTGGACCTGCACGGGGTCGATTTCGACCCCGTGCTGAGCGAGCTGATGGCCGAGGGCCCGGTGACCCGGATCCGGCTGCCCAACGGCGAGGGCTGGGCCTGGCTCGTCACGCGCTACGACGACGTGCGCACCGTGACCAACGACTCGCGCTTCAGCCGTGAGGCCGTCGTGGGGCGTCAGGTCACGCGGCTCGCCCCGCACTTCATCCCGCAGGCGGGAGCCGTGGGCTTCGCCGATCCGCCCGACCACACGCGGCTGAGGCGGGCCGTGGCGGCGGCGTTCACCGCGCGCGGGGTGGAACGTCTGCGCACGCGCGCGCAGGAGATGCTCGACGAGCTGGTGACCGGCCTGCTGCGCGACGGTCCGCCCGCCGATCTCACCGAGCGTCTCCTGGCGCCGTTCCCGATCGCCGTCATCTGCGAGCTGATGGGGGTGCCCGCGGCCGACCGTCACCTGATGCACACCTGGACGCAGCTGATCCTGTCGTCGGCCCACGGGGCCGAGGTCAGTGAGCGCGCCAAGGACGAGATGTCGGCCTACTTCGCCCGGCTGATCCGCTCGCGCGACGACGGCACCGGCGAGGACGTCACCTCCTTGCTGGGCACGGCGGTCGGGGCGGGCGAGCTGACGGAGGACGAGGCGGTGGGCCTCGCGGTCCTCGTGCAGATCGGCGGCGAGGCCGTCACGAACAACTGCGGCAACATGGTCTACATCCTGCTCACCCGTCCCGACCTCGCCGAGCGGCTGCGCGCCGAGCCGGCGCTGCGGCCCCGGGCCATCGACGAACTGCTGCGCTACATCCCGCACCGCAGCGCCGTCGGCCTGTCCCGGATCGCCCTGGAGGACGTCGACGTGGCGGGGGTGCGCATCTGTGCGGGCGACCCGGTCTACGTGTCCTACCTGGCGGCCAACCGCGATCCGGACGTCTTCCCCGACCCGGACCGCATCGACTTCGACCGCGCCGCGAATCCGCACGTCTCCTTCGGCTTCGGACCGCACTACTGCGTCGGCGGCATGCTGGCGAAGCTGGAGTCGGAGCTGCTGGTGGGAGCGTTGCTCGACCGCTTCCCCGGGCTGCGGCTCGACGTGCCGCCCGAGCAGGTTCCCTTCCGCAAAGGCGCGTTGATCCGCGGCCCCGAGTCCGTTCCGGTGACCTGGTCGGCGGCCGGATGACGGCGCTGACACCCGCGGAGGGGCTGCTGGTGCCGCCCGGGCACGGCCGGACCGTGCAGACGGCCGCCCAGCAGGTCACCTTCAAGGTCACCGGGGACCATTCACGTATGGCGTCCAGTTTCGAGGTCGTGGTGCCCCCGGGCTTCGACGTCGGGGCCCATGTGCACACGCGGAGCGAGGAGTTGTTCTACGTTCTTGAGGGCGAGCTGGACGTGCTCGCCTTCGAGCCGCGGGTGCGCACCCCCGACAACTGGCGGCGCTGGCAGTCCCCTTCGGGCAACAAGGTGGTGCGGGCGACGCCGGGCACGGTGATCGTGGTGCCGCCCGGCTGCCCGCACGCGTTCGCCAATCCGACGGACACGCCGGCGAAGATGTTCTTCCAGGCCTCTCCCCCGCCGGACCACGAGCGCTACTTCGAGGAACTGCTGGAGATCCTCTCGGCGGGCGGTCCGCCGGACCACGCGGCGATCGCCGACCTCCGTTCGCGCTACGACATCGAACAGCTGACGCCGTTGCGCCATGGTGGAGACCTCGACGACGTTTCCACCAGGAGGAGTTGAGGCCCGTGTTGCTCGACGGGAAAGTCGCGCTCGTCTACGGCGGTGGCGGGGCCGTCGGAGGGGCGGCGGCACGCGGATTCGCGCGCGAAGGGGCCTCGGTGTTCCTCGCGGGAAGGTCCCTGGCGCCCGCCGAGCGGGTCGCTGCCGCGATCAGGGAGTCCGGGGGCACCGCGGAGGCCTTCGAGGTCGACGCGCTCGACGAGAGCGCCGTACAGGGCTTCGTCGACGACGTCGCGCGGCGGGCGGGCCGCATCGACATCTCGTTCAACCTCATCGGCGTCGGCGACGTCCAGAAGCCGCTGACGGAGCTGACGGTCGACGAGTTCCTGGCCCCGATCACGAACACGATGCGCACCCAGTTCCTCACCACGCGGGCGGCGGCCCGCCACATGGCGGCCCGGGGCTCGGGCGTCGTGCTCGCCTTCGGCGGCTCCGGCCCGCAGACGGAGCCGGGCCTGGGCGGCTTCAAGGTCTCCCTGGACGCGTTGGAGGGGCTGCGCCGGCAGTGGGCGTGCGAACTGGGCTCTTCGGGGATCCGTGTGGTGACGCTCAAGACGGGCGGTGTGCCGGAAAGCCTGCCGCCCGACTTCGAGGGGCGCGCGGAGCTGACCGAGCTGCTGACCGAGCCCACGCTGCTGGGCCGGGCGGCGACCCTCACCGACGTGGGCGAGGTCGCCGCGTTCGTGGCCAGCGACCGTGCCCGCACGATGACGTCCGCCACGGTGAACATCTCGTGCGGGGCCCTGGCCGACCCGTGAGCGGTGACCGCTAGCGGATCGGCATGCCGGACAGGGTGCGGGCGATGACCAGGCGCTGGATCTCGCTCGTGCCCTCGAAGATCGTGTAGATCGCCGCGTCGCGGTGCATGCGCTCGACGGGGTACTCACGCGTGAAGCCGTTGCCGCCGAGGATCTGGACGGCCTGGGCGGTGACCTTCTTGGCGGTCTCGCTCGCGAACAGCTTGGACATGGAGCCCTCGGCGTTCTCGAACTTCTTGCCGGTGGTCGCCATCCAGGAGGCGCGCCACACCAGGAGACGCGCGGCGTCGATCGAGGTGCGCATGTCGGCCAGCTGGAACGCGACGCCCTGGTTGTCGATGATCGGGCGGCCGAACTGCTCGCGGGTCTTGGCGTACTCCAGCGCCTCCTCGTAGGCGGCGCGGGCGGTGCCGACGGCCATCGCGCCGACGGCGGGGCGGGAGGCCTCGAAGGTCGCCATGGCGGCGTTCTTCACGCGCTCGCCACCCTTCTGGGCCTTCTCGCGCGAGCGGGCGAGGCGCTCGTCCAGCTTGTCCTTGCCGCCGAGCAGGCACGAGCCGGGGACGCGCACGTTCTCCAGGACGACCTCGGCGGTGTGCGAGGCGCGGATGCCGTGCTTCTTGAACTTCTGGCCCTGCGACAGGCCCGGCGTGTTCGGCGGCACGATGAACGACGCGTGCCCCTTGGAGCCGAGCGCGGGGTCGACGGAGGCGACGACCACGTGGACGTTGGCTATGCCGCCGTTGGTCGCCCACGTCTTGGTGCCGTTGAGCACCCACTCGTCCTTGGCCTCGTCGTAGACGGCACGCGTGCGCATGGCGGCGACGTCCGAGCCCGCGTCCGGCTCGGAGGAGCAGAAGGCGGCCACCTTCACGTCGTTCACGTCGCCGTACATCTGGGGGATCCAGGTGCCGATCTGCTCCTCGGTGCCGTTGGCAAGGACGCCGACCGCGGCGAGGCCCGTGCCCACGATGGACAGCGCGATGCCCGCGTCGCCCCAGAACAGCTCCTCCATGGCCATCGGGATGCCGAGGCCGCTCGGGTCGAAGAACTGCTGCGCGTAGAAGTCGAGGGAGTAGATTCCGAGCTTGGCCGCTTCCTGGATGACCGGCCAGGGGGTCTCCTCGCGCTCGTCCCACTCGGCGGCCGCAGGGCGGATCACATCGGCGGCGAAGCCGTGAAGCCAGTCACGGACTTCCTTCTGCTCGTCGTTGAGATCCATCGTGAACTCGGCCATGACCCCTCCAGGGCTTGCGTGCACTGCATATGTTACTTGCGGTAACGAGAGTCTGTTACTCGCCAGTAGACCGTGTCAACCTCCGAGTGAGCGTTCGATCCCGAAGTGCGGGCGGGTGTTACCTTTCGCGTGCGTCAAGCAATCGCACGGGCGGGGAGAACGTCATGGAGACCAAGCAACGGACGGACCAGCGCGCGGAGCAGCAGTCCGCCGCCGAGCGCCGGCGACGCGAGCTGCTGGAGGCCGCGGACCGCGTGGTGCTCCGGGACGGTCCCGGCGCCTCGATGAACGCCATCGCCGCGGAGGCCGGGATCACCAAACCGATCCTGTACCGGCACTTCGGCGACAAGGGCGGACTGTACGCGGCGCTCGCCAAGCGGCACACGGACGCCCTGCTGGCCTCCCTGCGGGCGGCGCTGGACGCCCCCGCCGAGCGGCGCGAGCGGGTCGAGGCCACGCTGGACACCTACCTCGCGGCGATCGAGGCCAGGCCGCAGGTCTACCGCTTCCTGATGCATCCGGCGGAGGGCGCCCCCGTCGAGGCGGGGTTCGACGTCGGACAGCACTCCGCACCGCTCCTGCGCCGGATGGGCGAGGAACTGGCCGAGGTCATCGAGGAACGGGTCGACCTCGGGCCCGGGAGCCAGCAGCTCGCGCGCGTGTGGGGACACGGGATCGTCGGGATGATGCACGCCGCCGGTGACTGGTGGCTCGGCGAACGCCCCTGTTCGCGGGCCGAGTTGGTGCGGGCGCTCGCCGACCTGCTGTGGGGTCGGCTCGCGGCCGCGGGCGACAAGGCGGGTGGACCCGGGTTCTGACGCGGGCCTCTAACGGGGTGCCTTCGCCCAGGGCGCCTTCGCCGCCTGCCTCAGCACGCGGCGGCGGCGCCAGCCCGTGACCCGGTCGGCGTAGATCCGGCCCTCCAGGTGGTCGCACTCGTGCTGCAGGCACCGGGCGAACCAGCCCGTGCCGTGGACCACCACCGGGTCGCCCTTCATGTTCTGCCCCTCCACGCGCGCGTGGTCGAAGCGCGGGGTGCCCGCCTCCAGGCCCGGCAGGGACAGACAGCCCTCGGGGCCGCGGATCACCACGCCGTCCGCCTCGACCAGGCGCGGATTGACGAGATGACCGACATGACGGACATCGTCGTCATCCTCGCAGTCGTAGACGAAGACTTGCAGCGATTCACCGATCTGGTTCGCGGCGAGGCCGACGCCCTGGGCCGCGTACATTGTCGCGTACATGTCCTCGACGAGGCGCGCGAGGGACGGCCCGAAGTCGGTCACCTCCCCGCACGGGCGGTGCAGCACGGGATCACCGAGCAGGGTCAGGGGTCGTACGCGCCCGGAGGCGCCCGGTACAGAGCCGTGTCGCATGAGCGCAAGGGTACGGTCGAGCGGTACCCCGAGCCGCAGTTCGGGCTTGTCAGGGGATCTCGATAGGCTGGGCCAGGAAAGCGATGCCGGGGGCAGGCGCGGCGCCGTACGCAAGGAGGACCCAAGAAGATGGCAGGCAACTCGGAGTCGATGACTCCGCGGGCCAAGCTCGCCGTGACGGCGGGCAAGGCCGCGGCCGCGGTGTCGCGCGCGGCAGGTCGCGGCAGCGGTTCGGTGATCGGCGGCAAGGTCGCGCTCAGGCTCGACCCCGAGCTGCTCGGACGGCTCGCCCAGCACCTGGACACGGTGCTCGTCTCGGCCACCAACGGCAAGACGACCACCACCCGCCTCATCGCCGAGGCCCTGCGCGCCAGCGGCGAGGTCGTCTCGAACGCGCTGGGCGCGAACATGCCTGCTGGCATCACCTCGGCCCTGGCCGGCGGTTCGGAGGCCAAGTTCGGCGTCATCGAGGTCGACGAGAAGTACCTCGCCGGCGTGGCCCGGGACGTGTCCCCCAAGGCGATCGCGCTGCTCAACCTCTCGCGCGACCAGCTCGACCGCGCCGCCGAGACCCGCATGCTCGCCGAGAAGTGGCGTGAGGGGCTGGCCGGTTCGAAGGCCATCATCATCGCGAACTCCGACGACCCGCTGGTCGTCTGGGCCGCGTCCTCCTCGCCGAACGTCGTGTGGGTCGCCGCGGGCCAGGAGTGGAAGGACGACGCCTGGTCCTGCCCCGCCTGCGGCGGTGTGATGCAGCGCCCGGGCGACGACTGGTTCTGCGGCGAGTGCGGCTTCCGCCGCCCGACGGCGAGCTGGGCGCTCCAGGGCGACTACGTCCTCGACCCGCACGGCTCCGCCTGGCCGATCCACCTCCAGCTGCCGGGCCGGGCCAACAAGGCGAACGCGGCCACCTCCGCCGCCGTCGCCGCCTGCTTCGGCGTCCCGCCGCAGGTCGCGCTGGAGCGGATGTACCAGGTGCAGGCCGTGGCCGGCCGCTACGACGTCGTGCAGTTCCTCAATCGCGACCTGCGGCTGCTGCTCGCCAAGAACCCGGCGGGCTGGCTCGAAACGTTCACTCTGATCGACCCGCCGCCCACCCCGGTGATCCTCTCGGTGAACGCGCGGGGCGCGGACGGCACCGACACCTCCTGGCTGTGGGACGTCGACTACACCCGGCTGGCCGGGCACCCGATCGCCGTCATCGGCGACCGCAAGCTGGACCTCGCGGTACGTCTGGAGGTGGCCGGCCTGCAGTTCCAGGTCTGCGACACCCTCGACCAGGCCGTGCAGGCATCGCCCCCCGGACGGATCGAGCTGATCGCCAACTACACCGCGTTCCAGGACGTCCGCCGCCGCGTCGGCAACTGACCCGGAACCCCAGTACAGCGGCTCGAGCCAGCGAAGGATCATGAGCATGAGTGAAAGCAGCCTGCGTCTCGTGTGGGTCTACCCCGACCTGCTCAGCACGTACGGAGACCAGGGCAACGCCCTGGTCGTGGAGCGCCGGGCCAACCAGCGCCGCCTCCACGTCGAGCGGGCCGACGTCCGCAGCGACCAGCCGGTACCGACCTCCGGCGACATCTATCTGATCGGCGGCGGCGAGGACCGGCCGCAGCGGCTGGCCGCGGAGCGGCTGCGCCGCGACGGCGGCCTGCAGCGCGCGGTGGCCAACGGCGCCATCGTGTTCTCCGTGTGCGCCGGCTACCAGATCCTCGGCCACGAGTTCATCAACGACCTCGGCGAGCGGGAGCCGGGCCTCGGCCTGCTCGACGTCGTCTCCACGCGCGGCGAGGGCGAGCGGTGCGTCGGTGACGTGCTGGGCGACATCGACCCGCAGTTGGGGCTGCCGCCGCTGACCGGGTTCGAGAACCACCAGGGCATCACGCACCTGGGCCCGTCGGCCCGCCCGTTCGCCCGCACCCGCATCGGCAAGGGCAACGGCACGGGGGACGGCACCGAGGGCGCCTTCAACGACACCGTGTTCGGCACGTACATGCACGGACCCGTGCTCGCGCGGAACCCGCAGATCGCCGACCTGCTGCTGAAGCTGGCGCTGGACGTCAACGCGCTGCCGCCCGTCGACGACCGGTGGTACGAGGCGCTCCGCAACGAGCGGATCGCTTCCGCGACCGCTGCACAGCCCGCCTAAGGGGCGCTTCCGCGCCCATATGAGCGGAGCTGTCCACCTGGCGGACGCCCCATACGGCCGGTCCCCCGGGCGCCGCTAAGGTACGGGGGATTCCCGCCGGACGACGTGGTCCGGTCGTCGGGCCACGTTTGCAAAGGTAATCCGGGCTTATGCGTATTGGTGTCCTCACTTCAGGCGGCGACTGTCCCGGCCTGAACGCGGTGATCCGTTCGGTCGTGCACCGGGCCGTCGTCGACCACGGCGACGAGGTCATCGGTTTCCACGACGGGTGGAAGGGGCTGCTCGAATGCGACTACCGCAAGCTGGACCTGGACGCGGTGGGCGGCATCCTCGCCCGCGGCGGCACCATCCTCGGCTCTTCGCGGGTGCAGCCCGCCCATCTGCGTGACGGCGTGGACCGGGCCAAGGGGCACGTCGCCGACCTCGGTCTCGACGCCATCATCCCGATCGGCGGCGAGGGCACGCTCAAGGCGGCCCGGCTGCTCTCCGACAACGGGCTGCCGATCGTCGGCGTACCGAAGACGATCGACAACGACATCGCTGTCACCGACGTGACCTTCGGTTTCGACACGGCCGTCGGCGTCGCGACCGAGGCGCTGGACCGACTGAAGACCACCGCCGAGTCGCACCAGCGGGTGCTGATCGTCGAGGTCATGGGACGGCACACCGGCTGGATCGCGCTGCACTCGGGCATGGCCGCCGGTGCGCACGCCGTCGTCGTGCCGGAGCGCCCGTTCGACATCGAGGAGCTGGCCGCGAAGGTCGGCGAGCGGTTCGACGCGGGCAAGAAGTTCGCGATCGTCGTCGCCGCCGAGGGCGCCAAGCCGCGCGCCGGTTCGATGGCGTTCGACGAGGGCGTCAAGGACATGTACGGGCACGAGCGCTTCGCCGGGATCGCCCGCCAGCTCTCCATCGAGCTGGAGCAGCGGCTCGGCAAGGAGGCGCGGCCGGTGATCCTCGGTCACGTGCAGCGCGGCGGCACCCCGACCGCGTACGACCGGGTGCTCGCCACCCGCTTCGGCTGGCACGCCGTGGAGGCCGTGCACCGCGGGGAGTTCGGACACATGACCGCGCTGCGCGGCACCGACATCGTGATGGTGTCGCTGGCCGAGGCCGTGGAGACCCTCAAGACGGTCCCCGAGGAGCGGTACGCCGAGGCGGAGTGCGTGCTCTAGCCCCCCACCCCGCCACAGAACTGCCCCCGGCCGATGTCACGGCCGGGGGCAGTTCTAGTCTGGTGGCGCACAATCCGTACGAATCGAGCACCGGGAGCCGGCCGATGGACCACAGCGGGCACGGCATGGACGGCATGGATCTGCCGCCGTTCACGCTGGGGAACGGCCTTCAATGGTCGGCCGACCCCTTCTTCCTCGTCGGCTGCCTCCTCGCCCTCGCGCTCTACGGGTGGGGCGTCGTCCGCCTCGCGCGGCGCGGGGACTCGTGGCCCGTGGCGCGTACCGTCTCGTTCGTCGTGGGCGTGCTCACCATCGGTCTGGTGATGTGCACCAAGCTGAACGACTACGGCATGGTCATGTTCAGCGTGCACATGGTGCAGCACATGGTGATCAGCATGCTGTCGCCGATCCTGCTGCTGATGGGCGCGCCGATCACGCTGGCGCTGCGCGCGCTGCCGGTGGCGTCGAAGCGCGGCAGCAAGGGCCCGCGCGAGCTGCTGCT
Source organism: Streptomyces sp. NPDC001904 (assembly GCF_040297005.1). Classification (NCBI taxonomy): domain Bacteria; kingdom Bacillati; phylum Actinomycetota; class Actinomycetes; order Kitasatosporales; family Streptomycetaceae; genus Streptomyces; species Streptomyces sp. NPDC001904. Next base: position 350,344 of record NZ_JBEOYI010000006.1, read on the forward strand.
GATGCTGCTGCACAGCCGCTACATGCGGATCATCACGCATCCCGCGTTCACCATTCCGCTGTTCATCGCGAGCCTCTACGCCCTGTACTTCACGCCCCTCTTCGACTTCCTGATGGGGTCGCAGGTCGGGCACCTGGCGATGATGGTGCACTTCCTCGCCGTGGGCGTGGTGTTCTTCTGGCCGATCATGGGCGTGGACCCGGGGCCGCACCGGCCCGGGTACGTGATGCGGATGCTGGAGCTGTTCGCGGGCATGCCCTTCCACGCGTTCTTCGGGATCGCGCTGATGATGGCGAGCACCACGATGGTCGGGACCTTCGAGAACCCGCCGGCCTCCCTGGGGCTCGATCCGATGGCCGACCAGACCGCCGCCGGCGGTATCGCCTGGGCGTTCAGCGAGGTGCCGTCGGTGCTCGTGCTGCTCGCGCTGCTCTTCCAGTGGAAGAAGTCCGAGGAGCGGCAGGCGCGGCGCAAGGACCGCGCCGCGGACCGGGACGGCGACAAGGAGCTGGAGGCGTACAACGCCTACCTGGCCTCGCTGAACGCACGCGGACAGTAGCGCCACAGGCCGTTCCCGGGTGAGGATGGCCTTCTGGCCGCGGCACGGGCGCCGCACAACACCGCCGTACGGCGTCCCGGCTGCCGGGAGGAGGGTGTGTGATGCCCGGATCCACGAAGACGATGGGCGTGTTCACCGTCGGTGGCCTGGTGGCCGTGACCGCCTACACGGTGGCGCTCGGCAGCAACGGCTGGCTCTGGTTCGGCTGGATCGTGCTGGGCCTGATCACCGTGGCGATGGTGGCCTCGCACAACCCCTGACACGCGGTCCGGGCTTTGGTTACTGTGCGTTCGCGCCCGTAGTTGCTCCATGGGGGAAGGCGACGGCCATGTTCTACCGACTGCTCAAGTACGTGATCCTCGGGCCGCTGCTGCGGCTGATGTTCCGGCCGCGCATCGAGGGCCTCGAACACGTGCCGGACGAGGGCGCCGCGATCGTCGCGGGGAACCATCTGTCGTTCTCGGACCATTTCCTCATGCCCGCGATCCTCAAGCGGCGGATCACGTTCCTGGCGAAGGCGGAGTACTTCACCGGGCCCGGGGTGAAGGGCCGGCTGACCGCCGCGTTCTTCCGCAGCGCCGGGCAGATCCCGGTCGACCGCTCCGGCAAGGAGGCGGGCCAGGCCGCGATCCGCGAGGGGCTCGGAGTGCTGCGCCGCGGCGAACTGCTCGGTATCTATCCGGAGGGCACCCGCTCGCACGACGGCCGCCTCTACAAGGGCAAGGTCGGGGTCGCCGCGATGGCCCTGAAGGCGCAGGTCCCGGTGATCCCGTGCGCGATGATCGGCACGTTCGAGGCGCAGCCGCCGGGCCAGAAGATCCCGAGCATGCGCCGGATCACCATCCGTTTCGGCAAGCCGCTGGACTTCGCGCGGTACGCGGGGATGGACGGCGAGAAGGCGATCCTGCGGGCGGTCACCGACGAGATCATGTACGCGATCCTGGAGCTGTCCGGGCAGGAGTACGTCGACAAGTACGCGGCGCAGGTGAAGGCGGAGGCCGAGGAGGCCACGGCGCGGAAGTTCCCGCGGATGCCCCTCAGCTGAAACCCGCGGGCGGGCCGCTCTGCGGTGAGCAGAGAACCCTGGGCCCCGGCGCCCTGATCACCGTACGGTCCGGGCATGAAGACGGCTTTGGTGATCGGTGCGGCAGGACAGATCGGGCGACCGGCGGTACGGGCGCTCGCGCGGGACGGATGGACGGTGACGGCCGCCTCGCTCGGGGGCGGCCGGGACGCGGACTGGCCGCAGGAGGTGCGGTCGGTACGGCTCGACCGGGACGACGACGCGGCACTCGCCGCCCTGGTCGGGGACGGGGTGGACGTCGTCGTGGACCTGGTGGCCTTCACCCCGGAGCACGGGCGGCAGCTCGCGGGGCTCGCCGGCCGGGCCGGTTCGGTGATCGTCGCGTCGAGCGGGGCGGTCTACGTGGACGAGCGGGGCCGCGGTTTCCACACGCAGGAGGAGCCGGACGGCTGGCCCGAATATCCCGTGCCGATCCCGGAGAGCTGGCACACGGTGGCCGCGGGCGACGGCTACGGGGCGCGCAAGGTGCGGATCGAGCGGGACCTGCTGGCGCTCGGCGACCGGCTGCCGACGACGGTGCTGCGGCCGACGGCCGTGTACGGCCCGCACTGCCGCACCCCGCGCGAGCTGTACTTCGTGAAGCGGAACCTGGACGGGCGCCGGTCGCGGGTGCTCGCGTACAACGGCAGCAGCACGTTCCATCCGGCGAGCGTGCACAACCTGGCGGAACTGGTGCGGCTGGCCGCGGCCAGGCCCGGGTCGCGGGTGCTGAACGGGGCCGATCCCGACCATCCCTCGGTCGGCGAGATCGGCGCGATGATCGACGCGCTGATGGGCGTGGAGACGGAGTCGGTGCTCGTCGACGGGCCGCCGCCGGCGCCGACCGTCGGGGACTCCCCGTGGGCGGTGCCGCACTCGCTGATCGTCGACATGTCGGCCGCCGAGCGCGAGCTGGGGTACAAGCCGGTGACGACGTACGCCGAGGCGCTTCCCGAGACCGTCGAGTGGCTGGCGGGGCGGCTGCGCGAGCAGGACTGGCAGGACGGCTTCCCGAAGATGGTGGCCTCGTACACGACCGGGATCTTCGACTACGCGGCCGAGGACGCCTGGCTGGCGTCCCGCTGACAGCGAGAGGCCCGGCCCCCGGTGAAGGGGGCCGGGCCTCTCAGGCGCCGGAGGTCACGGCTTGGGGGTGGCGTGCGGGGTGCACGTCACGTCCTTGCTGTCGACGTCGCCGGTGAGCAGGTACGTGTCGACCCGGTCGTTGATGCAGGGGTTGGTCAGACCGGTGACACCGTGCGAGCCCGCGTCCTTCTCGGTGATCAGGCGGGAGCCCTTGAAACGCTTGTGCAGTTCGACGGCGCCCTCGTACGGGGTGGCCGCGTCACGCTCGGACTGCACGATGAGGACCGACGGCAGACCCTTGCCGGTCTTCACCTCGGTCGGCGTCTGCTGCTTGGTCTTCCAGGTGGCGCAGGGGAGGTTCATCCACGCGTTGGCCCACGTCATGAACGGGTACTTCTTGTGGAGCTCGGTGTTGTCCCTGTCCCACTTGGACCAGCTGGTCGGCCACTTGGCGTCGGCGCACTCGACGGCGGTGTAGACCGCGTTGCTGTTCTCCGAGGACGCGTTGCCCGCGGTGTCCGACAGGTCGGGTGCGGCGGCGTCGACCAGGGCCTGCGTGTCGCCGGCGACGTACTTGCTCCAGACCTGGGCGGTGGGCGCCCACGCGGAGTCGTAGTACGGCGCGCTCTGGAAGAAGCCGATCAGCTCGGCCGGGCCGAGGACCCCGCCGATGGGGTTCTTCTTCGCGGCGGCGCGCAGCGTCTCCCACTGCTGCTGGACCTTGGCGCGGGTGTCGCCGAGGTGGTAGGTCGCGTCGTTCTTGGCGACCCAGTCCTGCCAGTCCTTCCAGCGGCCCTCGAAGGCGATGTCCTGGTTCAGGTTGGCCTGGTACCAGATGTTGCTCTTCTCGGGGTTGACGACGCTGTCCACGATCATGCGGCGGACGTGGCCCGGGAAGAGCGTGCCGTAGACGGCGCCCAGGTAGGTGCCGTAGGAGACGCCCAGGTAGTTGAGCTTCTTCTCGCCGAGCGCGGCCCGGATGACGTCCAGGTCGCGCGCGGTGTTCGGCGTCGTCATGAACGGCAGCATCTCGCCGCTGCGCTCGTAGCAGCCGTCCGCGTACTCCTTGGCGAGCTTGCGCTGGGCGCGCTTGTCCGCCTCGGAGTCGGGGACCGGATCCGCCTTGGGAGCCTTGACGAACTCCTGCGGGTCGATGCAGGAGATCGGCGCCGAGTGGCCGACACCGCGCGGGTCGAAGCCGACGAAGTCGTACGCCTTCGAGGTCTTCGTCCACAGCGGGTTCTTGTTGGTCACCCGGGTCGGGAAGCGCATGCCGGAGCCGCCGGGGCCGCCCGGGTTGTAGACGAGGGCGCCCTGGCGCTCGTCCGTGGTGCCGGTGCTGACGGCGCGGTCGACGGCGAGCTTGATCTGCTTGCCGAAGGGCTTCGCGTAGTCGAGCGGCACGCTGACGTAGCCGCACTGGATCGGCTTGGCCAGACCCCAGTCGGCGGGACAGTCCTGCCAGTCGATGCCGTGCTTCGCCGCCCTGGCCGCGGCGACCGCCGCGCCCACCGCCTCACGGTTGTGGCTGCTCGCGCCCTTCGAGTGCTGCGCCGACGCGCTGGCGGAAGGGGCGGTGACCGCTCCCGCTATCAGCGCCGCCACGGCGACGGCACCGGCGGAACCGGCCGCCACCCGCCGTCTGCCGCTTCCCGTCTGTCGAGTCCGTCTCAAGAGAGCCCTCCCGTACATGGATTCGATCATTACGTCGATCGGGTTGCCGACCGGTACGGGGATCCTTTCGGCTGTGAGCACCCTGAGGACAGTCGCGACGTCCGATCTTTACCAATCCGATAAACGGGATAACTCGCCCCGGTGAGCGGTCAGTCGGCCAGACGGAGCAACGCCTCGTCGAGCGTGCGGCGCAGCCGCAGGGCATCCGGGGCCACCGCGGTGACGAGAACGGCGGGGCCCGCGAGCGGAGTGAGCGCGGCCGTGCCCCGCTCGTCCAGGACCGCGGCGCCCGGCCGGTCCTTCTCGAACTCCGGCCGTACGACGATGAGCTGGCCCAGGGCCCGGTGCCCGGCCAGGACGGCGGGGCCGTCCCAGCCGCCGGGTGCGCCGGGGCCGCACGCCAGTTCCTGGTCGAGGAGCGGGCGGTCGCCGATGCGGACGGTCAGCCGGCTGGTCAGGCGGCCCGGCTCCTCCCCCACCCGGCCGAGCACCTGCTCCTCGCGCAGCACGAGCCGGGCGCCCGGGGCCAGCTCGGCGCGGGTGGTGACCCGCAGATCGCTGCCGTGTGCCGAGATCAGCTGCTCGGGCAGCCAGTCGAGACGGGCGCCGTCGGCGACGGTGAGCCGGACGTCGTAGTGGGCCTCGCCCTTGGCCTGGCCGGGCAGGGCGAGCGTGGCGGCGACGGAGCCTACGTGCAGCCGGGCGCCCTCGTCCGCGCGGGCCTCGACGGTGAAGCGGTCGCCGCCGAGGGGGCCGCTCATCGCGCCGACGAGCATGACGCGGGCCTCGTCGGCGTGTGCGGCCCGGGTGCGGCGCACGGCGAGTGAGCCCTCGCCCTCCAGGACCGGCAGGGCGGTGCCGCCCCGGCCGTCGCCGCGGGCGGCGATCCGGGCGACGGACCGGACACCCGCCGACATCACGCCGTCCAGGCCGCGAGCCGGCCGCGCGCCCAGGCGGCCACGTCCGCGACCCCGCTCTCGGAACGCAAGGACTGGAGGACCACGGGGAGTTCGGCGCGCTGCGCCTTGGCGTCCGCGGCCATCCGGTCCAGGTCGGAGCCGACGTACGGGGCGAGGTCGGTCTTGTTGATGACGAGCAGGTCGGCGGTGGTGACGCCGGGGCCGCCCTTGCGCGGGATGTCGTCGCCGCCCGCGACGTCGATCACGAAGATCTGGGCGTCGACGAGGCCCTTGGAGAAGGTCGCGGTGAGGTTGTCGCCGCCGGACTCCACGAGGATGAGGTCGAGCGGCCCGACCTCGTCCTCCAGGTCCTCGACGGCCTCCAGGTTGGCGGAGATGTCGTCGCGGATGGCGGTGTGCGGGCAGGCGCCGGTCTCCACGGCGGTGATCCGCTCGGGCGGCAGCACCGCTTCGCGCAGCAGGAACTCGGCGTCCTCGCGCGTGTAGATGTCGTTGGTGACGACGGCGAGGGACAGTTCGTCGCGCAGGGTGCGGCAGAGCGCGGCGACGGTGGCGGTCTTGCCGGACCCGACGGGTCCGCCGAGTCCGATGCGCAGGGCGCGCCGGGTCCCGTCGGGCCGCCGGGCGTCGGCGGAGACGGCGGAGGCTTCGTCGTGGGTGTGTCCGAGGTGCATGTGCATAGCGATCACGGCTCCAGAAGGAATGTCTTTCAGCCCGTCCGGCGTTCGCGGACGAGGCCGTTCAGGCCGATAGGGGGTCCGGGGGGGGCAGCCCCCCCCCCCCCCCGGGGGTTCAGGAAGCGAACAGCCGCACAGGCCAGGCGGCATGGGCTTCCGCGCCGATCTCCAACAGCGGCGCCGACCCGGCGGGCAGCGCGTCGACCCCGATGTCGACGGCCCGTCTTGCCGCGTCCACGGCGTCGGCGACCACCAGATCAAGCTCCGGTGCGAGCCGCGCCAGCGCCCCGGTCGCGTCGAACGGATCGAGGCTGAGCAACCGCACGACGGCGGTCGCGGGCCCGCTGATCCCTTCGTACGCGGAGCAGTACGCGGCGTCCTCGGGCCCGAGTCCGGCAGCGCGGGCGGTGAGTCCGAGTACCACCGGCTGATGGGCGCCCTTGGGGAACTGCTGCGCCAGGGCGTCGAGTTCGGGGTGCGGCCAGGTGGCGCGGGCGGCCCGCATCAGCTGGCGCCCGAGCCTGCGGGCCGCGACCCGCAGCGCGGCCGACGGGGTTCTGGCGTCGGCGGCCGCGTCGAGGGCGACCGGGTCGATGCCCAGCGCCGCCGCGGCGGCGAGGGCCGCCGCGACGGCCCCGCTGGTGTGCAGGCGGCCGCGGCAGAACTCCTCCAGGCTCGCGCCGCCGGTGATGCGGCCCGCCCTGACCGCGGCCTCCGCGCCACCGGAGTGGGCGTGCCCACCCGCGGGGAAGCGGCCGTCCGCCAGGACGAGCAGCGTCGCGCGCGTCATGAGATACGTACCCGTTCCGCGCTCAGAAGAGGAAGTACCGCTGGGCGAGCGGCAGTTCGGCGGCCGGGGCGGGTTCGACGAGTTCACCGTCGATGGTCACGGCGAACGAGTCGGGGGCGACCTCGACGCGCGGCAGGGCGTCGTTGTTGATCATGTCTGCCTTGGTGCGGCCGCGGGTGGACCGGATCGGGACGAAGGACCGGTCGAGCCCGAGCCGCTCCACGAGCCCGTCCTCGATCGCCGCCTCGGTCACGAAGTTGAGGGAGTTGGCGGCCGGGGCCTTGCCGTGCGCGCCGAACATCGGGCGCGGCAGCACCGGTTGCGGGGTGGGGATGGAGGCGTTGGCGTCGCCCATCTGCGCGTAGGCGATCTGCCCGCCCTTGATGACCACCAGCGGCTTCACGCCGAAGAACCGCGGGTCCCAGAGCACCAGGTCGGCCAGCTTGCCGCTCTCCACGGAGCCGAGTTCGCCCTCGATGCCCTGGGCGATCGCCGCGTTGATCGTGTATTTGGCGACATAGCGACGCGCGCGCTGGTTGTCGGCGCGCAGATCGCCGGGGAGCAGGCCGCGGCGGCGCTTCATGACGTGCGCGGTCTGCCAGGTGCGCATGATGACCTCGCCGATGCGGCCCATGGCCTGCGAGTCCGACGACATGATCGAGATGGCGCCCAGGTCGTGCAGGATGTCCTCGGCCGCGATGGTGGTGGGCCGGATGCGGGACTCGGCGAAGGCGAGGTCCTCGGGGACCGCCGGGTTGAGGTGGTGGCAGACCATCAGCATGTCGAGGTGTTCCTCGACGGTGTTGACGGTGTGCGGCCGGGTCGGGTTCGTGGAGGACGGCAGCATGTTGGGCAGCTGCACGGCGGTGATCATGTCGGGGGCGTGACCGCCGCCCGCGCCCTCGACGTGGAAGGCGTGCAGGGTGCGGCCGCCGACGGCGTCGAAGGTGTCCTGGACGAAGCCCGCCTCGTTCAGGGTGTCCGAGTGGACGGCGAGCTGGGCTCCGGACTCCTCGCAGACGTCGAGGCAGGCGGAGATCACGGCCGGGGTGGCGCCCCAGTCCTCGTGGATCTTGAATCCGCAGACCCCGGCGCGCAGCTGGTCGCGCATGGACTCCTTCGACATGGTGTTGCCCTTGCCGAGGAAGCCGATGTTGACGGGGCTGTTCTCCATCGCGGCGAACATCCGGGCGAGGTGCCAGGAGCCGGGGGTGATGGTGGTGGCCTTCGATCCCTCGGCCGGTCCGGTGCCGCCGCCGACGAGCGTCGTCACACCGGACGCCAGCGCCTCGTCGACGATGGTCGGCGAGATGAAGTGGATGTGCGTGTCGATGCCGCCCGCGGTGACGATCTTCCCGTTGCCGGCGAGGACCTCGGTCTCGGGTCCGATGACGAGGTCCGGGTGGACGCCGTCCATCGTGTCCGGGTTGCCGGACTTGCCGATGGCGGTGATCCGGCCGTCGCGGATGCCGATGTCGGCCTTGACGATGCCCCAGTGGTCGATGATCACGGCGCCGGTGATGACGGTGTCCGGGGTGCCTTCCGCGCGCGTGGCACGCGACTGGCCCATGGACTCGCGGATGACCTTGCCGCCGCCGAAGACCGCCTCGTCGCCGGAGCGGCCCGGGCCGCCGCAGCGGTCCTCCTCGATCTCGACGAAGAGGTCGGTGTCGGCGAGCCGGATGCGGTCGCCCGTGGTGGGGCCGAACAGATCGGCGTAGGCGGCGCGGGACAGCTCAGGCATCGAGGGGACCTCCGGTCTCGCCGCGCAGGCCGGGGACGATCCGGCGACCCGCGAGGGGTACGAGTTCGACGTCGACGGGGATGCCGGGCTCGAAGCGGACGGCGGTGCCCGCGGCGATGTTCAGCCGCTTGCCGCGGCCGGCGGCGCGGTCGAAGTCGAGACCGGGGTTGGCCTCGGCGAAGTGGTAGTGGGAGCCGACCTGGACGGGGCGGTCGGCGGCGTTGAGGACCGTCATGCGGATGACGTCGCGGCCCTCGTTGTAGACGACGGGTTCGTCGGCGAAGAGGATCTCTCCGGGAATCATGGCTGCCGCTTCTCCGTCAGACGATCGGCTCGTGGACGGTGACCAGCTTGGTGCCGTCGGGGAAGGTGGCCTCGACCTGCACGTCGTGGATCATCTCGGGGATGCCCTCCATGACGTCGTCGCGGGTGAGCAACTTCCTCCCGGACGCCATGAGTTCCGCGACGGAGCGGCCGTCGCGGGCGCCCTCCAGGATGTGTGAGGTGAGCAGGGCGACGGTCTCCGGGTGATTGAGCTTCAGCCCCCTGGCCCGACGCTTCTCGGCCACGTCGGCGGCCACATGGATGAGCAGTCTCTCCTGCTCGTGCGGGGTCAGTTGCACGGTCCCACCTCACAGTCCTTCGCTCCGGGCCGTGCGGGGCCCGGCTGCCGCGGCCACCGCGACGGATATAGATGTAACACACAAGAAACGCGCATGATCTTGCGCACCCCGGTTACGAAAACCCCTGGTGGCGTGGGCCGCAGGCTAATGGCGCGGAGTTTCAATGACGTTAACCGTCGCTTGACCGCGCCATGGTGATCGGCTGACCTCGCCCATGCCCAACGGTCCCGGCGGACCCGCCTGGAGGGACGCGCGGGAACCGCGCACGCGGACAGCCGGCCCGGGGTGCTGACCGGGCCGGCCGGGATCGGGACGGCGCTCCACTCCGCCCGGTCGCCGTAGCGCTCGAAGGACCGTGGGGGCGGGTGCGGACTGTGGGGGCGGGTGCGGCTACCTCGACTCGGGGCCGCGGTGCTCGGCCGCGATGCCGAACCGCTGCCGTTCGCCCGGAGCGGACGACAAGGTGCCCACGCGGGAGACGGAACTGATCACCGGCTCCTCGGCCTGCGGCTCCATCTCCTCGAGTCGCTCCAGGTCAGCGGCCGATACGAGGGCGACGAGCGGCTTGCCGTGCCGGGTGACGACCACGCGCTCACCGCCGTACACCACGCGGTTGATCAATTCGGCGAGCTCAGCCCTGGCTTGCGTCACCGGAATCTCGTAGGCCATGCTCCCCATCGTACGTGATGTACATCCTGTACATTTTTTACAGGGGCGGCGCCCACAGCGCCCGCATCGTCATTGGAGGCTCCATGACCCGCCCGTCCGGCCGTTATGTCCTGCCCGAGTTCACCGAGCGCACCACGTCGGGGCAGCGCACCCTCGACCCCTATTCCAAGCTCCTGGAAGAGCGCATCGTCATGCTCGGGACGCCGATCGACGACACGTCGGCGAACGACGTGATGGCGCAGCTGATGCACCTCGAACACACGGCGCCGGAGCAGGACATCGCGCTGTACATCAACTCCCCCGGCGGCTCGTTCAGTGCCATGACGGCGATCTACGACACGATGCGGTACGTCAGTTGCGAGGTGGCGACGACCTGTCTGGGGCAGGCCGCGTCCGTCGCCGCGGTGCTCCTGGCCGCCGGTGCGCCGGGCAAGCGGATGATGCTTCCCGGGTCGCGGGTGGTGCTCGATCAGCCCGCGCTGCCCGAGCCGGCCCAGGGGCAGCCCACCGACCTGGAGATCCAGGCCCGTGAAATGGCGCGTACGCGGGCACGGTTGGAGAAACTGCTCGCGCACCACTCGGGCCGGCCGACGGAGCGGATCAGCGCGGACATCGAGCGGGACACCGTCCTCACGGCCCACCAGGCCCTGGACTACGGCCTGGTCGACCACGTGCTGCAGAGCCGCAAGACCACGCACGGCGCACCCGGCGCGAGGTGAGGCGGCCGTGTATCCGCCCGAACTGCCGCCGCTGCCCGCGCTGACCCGCGCCGAGTGCGAGCTGGTGGACGGCTATCTGGCCGTCGTCGATCTGCTGGCGCGGATCAACCCGGCGCGCGGCGACGACACCTACCGGGGCCTGCGGGCGGCCCAGGCGCTCGTCGCCCGGGCGGTGGCGCTCCGGGACGCCCTGGCCCTGATGCACCAGCGGGGCGAGAGCCGGGTGCACGCGGAGACCCTGGCGCGGGCGCTGCGCGTCCTGGACGGCGAGAGACGAACGAAGGCAGTCACCTTGCCGCCAGAAAACGCCACCTGACAGTCAGTTGGAGTCGCCGGACGCCCCTCGGCGGCCACGTCGTCCGCGGCCGCGGCGAAACGGGCCAGATGGGGTACCGCCGGATGGCGTAGATATGAGTAGACGCTGGAGACCGCAAGAGTTGCGCGACGGCGGTAGGCCGACACCGGAATTTCCGGTTCCGTGCCTGGTGCGGGCATGGTCGAGCATGGCCGCCGGGCCCCGAAAGCCGCACTGTCCACCTGAACGGGTCAAGCGTGAGGAGCCTCACTTACCGCCGGTTCAGCTCGGTTTTCACCGCAGAGGTGGGTCAAGATCCCTCCGACGACAAGCCCCCGCCGCCGCGGCGGGGCGGTCCGTGCGGACGCCGAGTCCTGCCGCCGCCCGGATGTCAGGTCGACAGGAGTGGATCGGCAGGAGTGGAGGACCCAGGCACGACGGGCCGCCGCAGCAACCGCTGCGAGCAGTCCTTGGGGTGAAGCCGCGTCCAGCGGCCGGGCATCTTCGCCAGCCCGAACCCGACAGGTCATCCTTCGCAGGCGGCTGACGAAGGGTTGCGCATGTCCGCGCTCAATCGTGTCCCCTCGCTGCTGACCCGGGCCGGCACCGCCTCGGCCCTGACCCTCGCCGTCGCGAGCGCCGGGCTGCTGGTCCCCGGCGCCGCGCCCGAGGCGTCGGCGGCCGTGGCCTCGTCCAAGGCTCTCCAGGTCGCGGCCTCGAAGAAGGGGGCGCCGTACAAGTGGGGCGCCACCGGCCCGCACCGGTTCGACTGCTCGGGGCTCACGCTGTACTCGTTCAAGCGAGCGGGCAAGAAGCTGCCCCGCACCGCCGCGCAGCAGTACAACAAGACCCGCCATGTGTCCGGGTCCCAGCGCAAGCGGGGCGACCTGGTGTTCTTCCACTCCGGCCGGAGCGTCTACCACGTCGGCATCTACGCCGGTAAGGGACGCATCTGGCACTCCCCGAAGACCGGGGACGTGGTGCGCCTGCAGAAGATCTGGACCAAGAGCGTCTGGTACGGCCGAGTGCGCTGACGCTCGCCCTCGGCCAGGATGTGGTGACGGGCCGGGCGCCAGGCCCGCCACCATGCCTCGATCGGCCGGAAGGGGTACGCGCACCGCATGGACGAACGGAACGAGACGCCGCTGCAGCGGGCCGACCGGAACTTCGGCGAGCTGCTGCAGGAGCTCCGGGTCACCCAGACCGGCGTGCAGTTCCTGTTCGCCTTTCTGCTCACCCTCGCGTTCACGCAGCGCTTTCCCACGCTCGACTCGGTGCAGCGCGCCACCTATGTGACGACGCTGCTCCTCGCGGTCGTCGCGGCCGCACTGCTGATGGCGCCCGCCGCGGTGCACCGGGTGCTGTTCCAGTTGGGGGCGAAGACCCGGATCGTCCGGGTCTCGTCACGGCTCGCCGCGTGCGGCATGGCCGCCCTCTCCCTCGCGCTCACGGGTTCGGTGCTGCTGGTGGTCGATGTGACGGTCGGCCGGGGCGGCGGCATCGCCGCGGGCGCAGGAACGTTCCTGGTGTGCGCGGGCCTGTGGGGCGTGCTGCCCGGGGTGCTCCGCCGCTCGCTGGCCGGGCGGCCCGCGGGCGAGGAGGGGTCCGGCTGACCGGCGCTCAGCCGATCGGGGCCGGGTGGGGGTCTCCGCCGGCCAGGGCGCTTCTCCAGGGCAGCGCGATCCACACCGTCTTGCCGCCCTCGGGGGTCGGGCAGACCGAGAGTCTGCCGCCGCACTCCGCCGTCAGACAGCGGATGATGACCATGCCCCGTCCGTTGTCCTGCTGCACCGCGGCGGGCAGCCGCTTGGGATAGCGGGGGTGGCTGTCGGTCACGCCGATCCGCAGCCGCTCGTCCCGCTCCAGTTCCAGCTCGACGGTGAAGGTGGGCGACAGGCCGCGGGTGTGCTGCACCGCGTTCGTCGCGAGTTCGGAAACGATCAGCCGGACCGTGTCGGCCGTGTCACCGTCTCCCGGCATGCCCCACTCCGTCAGCACGTTGCTCACGTACCTCCGGGCCGTGGAGACCGACGCGGGATCGCTCGGCAGTGTGACGGATGCTTCCTGGTGGTCTGCCATGGCGAAGTCGTCCCTTTCCTGCCGGGGCCGCTCGACCGCCCGCCGCGGATGCATCACTTCACCGGCCCCGGCTACTGCTTCGCGCCAGCGTGCCACTTGGATGCGCTTCCAGGGTGGCGATCCCCCAAGATATGCATATATCTGTCGCCCGAAGCGGTGAACTCTGCGACGGTAGACCGTATTTGGGCGAGCGCACGCCGGTTCCTCTACCGTCTGCTCAGGAGCCGTCCCCGCACGGGCCGGGAGGGAGAGCGGCCGCGCGGCCCGAAGGGCAGAGGAGTCAGCATGAAGTACGGTCCCGTGGTACGTCGCCGCAAACTGGGTGCCGAACTGCGCGCGCTGCGCGTGGGCGCCGGGCTCACCAGTGGTGAGGCCGCGCGACTCGTCGGATGGCACCAGTCCAAGGTGAGCCGGATCGAGACAGGACGCAGCGGCGTGAAGGCGTCGGACGTACTCCGTCTGCTCGACGCCTTCGACGCGAAGGACCCCCAACTACGTCAGCTCGTGGTGGCGTTGGCGGGGGCGGAGGATGTCGGCGGGCACCACTGGTGGCACGCGTACCGCGGTCTGCTGCCGCCCGCGTACCGCGACTTCATCAGCCTGGAGTCACAGGCATGCCGGATCTGGACGCTGGAGAACACCGTCGTGCCGGGGCTGCTGCAGACGCCGGAGTACGCCTACGCGGTGACGCGATCCGTTCTCGGCGGCATGTCCGAGGGGCACATCGAGGCACTGGTGGAAGTGCGTCTCGCGCGACAGGAGGTGCTGCGTTCGCAGACGCCCCTTCAGTTGACGGCCATCCTCGACGAGGCGGTACTCCGTCGCGAAGTGGGCGGAAAAGACATTCTGCAAAGGCAATTGGCACATTTGGCCGAGGTGGCCAGGCTGCCGCATGTCCGGATTCAGGTGCTTCCCTTCTCAGCAGGTGGGCACCTCGGTATCACCGGGCCTTTCGTTGTGTTCTCATTTCCGAACACAACTGATCTGGATGTGGTTGTTCTCGACCATTTGACGAGTAGTCTCTACCTCGAGCGGAAAGAAGACCTCAAGGCGTACACGGACGCCTTTGAAGCTCTTGAAGGACACGCTCTTTCGCCCGAGGACTCGCTCGAGTTCATCGCACAGATCGCCGGATAGCCGGGTGTGCGGGGCCGCCGACGCTCCGTCACGCTCCGGCACTGCGTCAGGGAGGCACCATGAATGCACTGCCTCGGTACGTTTCCGACAGCATGTCGCTGAACGGCGCGCGGTGGCGGCGCAGCAGCTACAGCACAGGCGCCAACAACTGCGTCGAGACGGCCCCCTTGCCTTCGGGGTCCACGGCCGGCCTCTTGGCCGTCCGCGACTCCAAGGACACGGCGGGACCCGCCGTGCTGTTCGCGCCTTCCGCCTGGGAAGGGTTCCTCAGCTCCCTGCGCTGACCGCGCCCCGGGGAGCCGTTCGACTGATCACCCGCACCGCCTCGGCGAGTTGCTCGTCGGTGAGGTCGGCGCGGGCGGTCAGCCGCAACCGTGAGACACCGTCCGGCACCGAGGGCGGACGGAAACAGCCCACCGCCAGTCCCGCCGCCCGGCAGGCCGCGGCCCAGCGCACCGCCTCGTCGGGCGAGGGTGCGCGCACCGAGACCACCGCCGCCTCCGGGCGAACGGCCGACAGGCCCTCATCGGTGAGGAGTTGATGCAGCGTCGCCGCGACCTCGCGGGCCCGTGTCGCCCGCCGGGGTTCGCGGCGCAGCAGTCGCAGTGCCGCGAGCGCGGCACCGGCGGCGGCCGGCGCGAGGCCGGTGTCGAAGATGAACGTACGCGCCGCATTGACGAGGTGCTCGATGACCGGTGCCGGTCCGAGGACCGCGCCGCCCTGGCTGCCGAACGACTTCGAGAGGGTCACGGTGGCGACGGTCCCGGGGTCGCCCGCGAGACCCGCCGCGTACGGGGCGCCGCGCCCGCCCGCCCCGAGGACACCGAGCCCGTGCGCGTCGTCGACGATCAGACCGGCCCCGAACTCCTGTGCCACGGAACTCAGTTCGGTGAGCGGCGCGCGGTCCCCGTCCACCGAGAAGACGGTGTCGCTGACCACCAGAGCCGGGCCGTCGTGCGTGCCGAGTGCCGCGCGGACGGCCTCGGGATCGGCGTGCGGTACGACGCGGGTGGTGGCGCGGGCCAGTCGGCAGCCGTCGATCAGGGAGGCGTGATTGGCCGCGTCGGAGACGATCAGCGAGCCCTGCGGGGCGAGCGCCGTGACGGCCGCGAGGTTCGCCGCGTAGCCGGACGACAGCACGAGCGCGGCCTCGAAGCCGCAGAACCCGGCCAGTTCCCGCTCCAGTTCCGCGTGGAGTTCGGTGGTGCCGGTGACGAGCCGCGAACCGGTCGCGCCGCCGCCCCAGCGGCGCGCCGCCTCGACCGCCCCCGCGACGGTCTCGGGGTGCCGGGCGAGGCCGAGATAGTCGTTGCTCGCCAGATCGAGCAGCGGGGAGTCGGCGGGACGCGGGCGCAGGGTGCGGACGAGTCCGGCGGCCTCGCGGGCGCGGCGCTGCTCGCCGAGCCAGCCGAAGGCCGGGGCGAGGGCGGGGGCAGGGGTGCTGTGCGCTGGAGCCATGACTCCCTCTGTTTGTAGGTAATGCACAGACCCTAGCCGCCGCGCCACCGGCCCAGGATGTGGCAATACCCACACGTCGAGCACCGTCCTTTGTACGAACTCTCCTTTCGCCGGGACACTTCTTTGAGCCAGGATCAGGGCTCATGGACCTGCTGAACACGCTGGTGGACAAGGGGCTTCGGCGCGAGACGCCGAGCCGTGAAGAAGCGCTCGCCGTCCTGGCGACGCGGGACGACGAACTGCTCGACGTGGTGGCCGCGGCCGGCAAGGTGCGCCGCCAGTGGTTCGGGCGCCGGGTGAAGCTGAACTACCTGGTGAACCTCAAGTCGGGCCTGTGCCCCGAGGATTGCTCGTACTGCTCCCAACGGCTCGGCTCGAAGGCGGAGATCCTCAAGTACACCTGGCTCAAGCCGGACGAGGCGTCGCAGGCGGCCGCCGCGGGTGTCGCGGGCGGCGCCAAGCGGGTGTGCCTGGTGGCGAGCGGGCGCGGCCCCACGGACAAGGACGTGGACCGGGTCGCGGCGACCATCGACGCGATCAAGGCGGAGAACGAGGGCGTCGAGGTGTGCGCCTGCCTCGGGCTGCTCTCCGACGGACAGGCGGAGCGGCTGCGCGGCGCGGGCGCCGACGCCTACAACCACAACCTGAACACGTCCGAGGCGACGTACGGCGACATCACCACGACGCACACGTACGCCGACCGGGTCGACACGGTGCAGAAGGCGCACGCGGCGGGTCTGTCCGCGTGTTCCGGGCTCATCGCCGGCATGGGAGAGAGCGACGAGGACCTGGTCGACGTCGTGTTCGGGCTGCGCGAGCTGGACCCGGACTCGGTCCCGGTGAACTTCCTGATCCCCTTCGAGGGGACGCCGCTGGCCAAGGAGTGGAACCTCACGCCGCAGCGCTGTCTGCGGATCCTGGCCATGGTCCGCTTCGTCTGCCCGGACGTGGAGGTGCGGATCGCGGGCGGCCGCGAGGTGCATCTGCGCACGATGCAGCCGCTGGCCCTGCACATCGCCAACTCCATCTTCCTGGGCGACTACCTGACCAGTGAGGGCCAGGCGGGCAGGGCGGACCTGGAGATGATCGCGGACGCCGGGTTCGAGGTGGAGGGCACCGACCAGGTGACGCTGCCGGAGCACCGCGCGGGCGGCTGCGGCTCGGTCTGCGGGCCCGAGGAGGCCGAGGCCGCCGGGACGCCCGAGGTGTCGGAGGCGCGGACCGACCTGGTCGCCGTACGCCGCCGGGGCGCCGGGACGGATCTCGCGCCCAATGCCTGATCCGCGCATCGAGGAACTGCTCCGGCTCGACCGGGATCACGTCTGGCATCCGTACGGCCCCATGCCCGGTCGGCAGCAGCCCCTGGTCGTCGAGTCGGCGGCCGGGGTGCGGCTGCGGGTCGCCGGGCACGGCGAGCTGGTCGACGGGATGTCGTCGTGGTGGTCGGCGATCCACGGCTACAACCACCCGGTCCTCAACGAGGCGGCGCGCGGGCAGTTGGACCGGATGAGCCACGTGATGTTCGGCGGGCTCACCCACGAACCGGCGGTCCGGCTCGCGCAGCGGCTCGTCGAGATCTCGCCGGCCGGTCTCGAGCACGTGTTCCTCGCCGACTCGGGGTCCGTGTCGGTCGAGGTCGCGCTGAAGATGTGCCTGCAGTACTGGCGCTCGCTCGGGCGGCCGGAGAAGCGCCGGATGCTGACCTGGCGGGGCGGCTACCACGGCGACACCTGGCAGCCGATGTCCGTGTGCGACCCCGAGGGCGGGATGCACGGCCTGTGGTCCGGTGTGCTGCCGGAGCAGGTGTTCGCGGACGCTCCGCCGAGCGCGTACGAGGAGTCGTACGCGGAGCATCTGCGGCGCACCGTGGAACGGCACGCGCACGAGTTGGCCGCCGTGATCGTGGAGCCGGTGGTGCAGGGCGCCGGCGGGATGCGCTTCCACTCCCCCGCGTATCTGCGGGTGCTGCGGGAGGCGTGCGACGCGCACGACGTGCTGCTGGTGTTCGACGAGATCGCTACGGGCTTCGGGCGCACGGGCGCGCTGTTCGCGGCGGAGCACGCCGCGCTCACCCCCGATGTGATGTGTGTGGGCAAGGCGCTGACCGGCGGATATCTGACGCTGGCCGCGACGCTGTGCACGGCACGGGTGGCTCAGGGCATCTCGCGCGGCGAGGTGCCGGTGCTGGCGCACGGGCCGACCTTCATGGGCAATCCACTGGCCGCCGCCGTGGCGTGCGCCTCGATCGATCTGCTGCTCGGGCAGGACTGGCTCGGCGAGGTGAAGCGGATCGAGGCCGGGCTGCGTGAGGGGCTGTCGGCGGCGTGGGACGTACCGGGAGTCCGGGACGTGCGGGTGCTCGGCGCGATCGGTGTCGTCCAGCTCGACCACGAGGTGGAGATCGCCGCGGCCACCCGCGCCGCGGTCGCCGAGGGGGTGTGGGTGCGGCCGTTCCGGGACCTCGTCTACACCATGCCGCCGTACGTCACGGGTGACGAGGATCTGGCACGGATCACGCGTGCGGTGTGCGCCGCCGCGAGGGAAGGGTGAACGGGCATGACCGTATGGGTGGTCACCGGGACGGGGACCGAGATCGGCAAGACCGTGACGACGGCGGCGCTGGCGGCGGTCGCCGTCCGGGCCGGGCGTTCGGTGGCGGTGCTCAAGCCCGCCCAGACCGGGGTCGCGCCGGATGAGCCGGGCGATGTCGCCGAAGTGGTGCGGCTGGCCGGCGAACAGGTGACCGGGGTCGAGCTGGCCCGTTATCCGGAACCGCTGGCGCCGGGGACGGCCGCTGCCCGGGCCGGGCTGGCGCCGGTCGGGCCCGCCGAGATCGCCGAGGCGGCCGCGAAGCTGGCGGCCTCGCACGATCTGGTGCTGGTCGAGGGCGCCGGCGGACTGCTCGTGCACCTCGACGGGCAGGGGTCCACCCTGGCGGACGCCGCGCGGCTGATCGGTGCGCCGGTCGTGGTGGTGGCGCGGGCCGGGCTCGGGACGCTGAACTCGGTGCAGCTGACCGCGGAGGCGCTGCGGGCCCGCGGGCTGACGCAGGCCGGGGTCGTCATCGGGGCCTGGCCCCGGGATCCCGGACTCGCCGAGCGCTGCAACGTGGCGGACCTGCCGAAGGTCGCCGGGGCCGCGCTGCTCGGAGCGGTGCCGGAGGCGTCCGGGGGGCTCTCGGCGGATAGGTTCCGGGCGTCGGCAGGAGGCTGGGTCGCGCCCGAGCTGGGCGGGGTGTGGGACGGGGCCGCGTTCGCTCGCCGTTGGGGTTCCGCGGGCGAGTTCTGAGAGCGCGCCTCGCGTCGTGGCTGGTCGCGCAGTTCCCCGCGCCCCTGAGATGCGCACTTCGTGCGGCGTCCGCGGCGCAGCCGCAGCCTCAGGGGCGCCCCCCCCCCCGGCCACCGGAGAAACCACGCTCCGCGTTGACGCACGCCCCGGTCGGGGAAGACTCCGGTCACGACACGACAGGAGGCGCGCGATGACGGATCGGCCTCGCACAGCAACGGGGGACGCCGTGCGGCACCCCGTGTTCGCCCGGTTCTACGCGGGACTCAGTGAACGGATCGAGCCGTTCATGGGCCCGGTGCGCAGCGAACTGCTCGCCGGGCTCTCGGGCAGGGTGCTCGAGGTCGGAGCGGGGAACGGGCTGAACTTCGGCCACTACCCCGCCGCGGTCTCCGAGGTCGTCGCCATCGAGCCGGAGCGGGGCCTGCGCCGGCTGGCCGTCGAGGCGGCGCAGCGCGTGGACGTCCCGGTGGACGTGGCGCCGGGGACCGCGGAGGCGCTGCCGGTCAAGAGCGAGGGGTACGACGCCGTCGTGCTCTGTCTCGTGCTGTGCAGCCTGCGCGACGTGACGCGGGCCCTGGGTGAGGTGCGGCGGGTGCTGCGGCCCGGCGGCGAGGTGCGGTTCTTCGAGCACGGGCGGGCGCCGGGGCGGGCGATGCGCGGGGCGCAGAAGGGCCTCGACCGGACGGTGTGGCCGCTGCTCTTCGGCGGGTGTCACACCGCGCGGGACACGGTGGCCGACCTGCGCGGGGCCGGGTTCGAGATCGGGGAGCACCGGAGGCTGATCGTCCCGGATCGCGGGCCGCGGCTGCCCACCTCGTACTGCGTGCTCGGCACGGCCCGACTCCCCTGAGGCGCAGGCTTCACCGGCTCCAGCCGCGCAGTTCCTTCTCGATGTCGTGGACGCTGGCGCCGTCGTGCTTCACCAGCCGGGCCAGTTCCCTGACCTGCTCCGGGGACGTGGTCACCGGCACCCCGCTGGCGACCAGGTAGGCATAGGCGACGGCGGTGGCGTACATCGCGTTCGACCGTTCCAACGCCGGTACGTGGATGAGCAGTTGCAGGAGTGCGGCGGCGCGCGCCTGCGGGGAGTCGTAGACCGGGAGGTCGAGGATCCGCGCGGTGTGCCGGGACACCGCCGCCACGAGGGCGCCCCAGTCGGTGACCTGCGGGTCGCCCGGGGTCTTCTGTTCGGCGACCATCAGCAGCCAGGCGAGGTCGACCGTGAAGTGCGGGGCGCCGCTCACGTCACTCAACGGGGCGGCGCCGGCCTTCGGTGTCCGGGCCGAACTCCTCGGCGAAGACCGTCTCGTACCGCTGCATGAAGTCGGCGGCGGCGTCGACGAACATGCGGCCCTGCTCGCCCGCGTCCCGCCGGACGAGCTCCTCGATGTAGCGGTTCACGCTCATCCCGCGGGCCAGGGCCCGCTCGCGGGCGGCGCGCGCGGTGTCCGCGTCCACCCGCACGTTCAGCTGCGTCTTCGGCATGCCTTCACGCTAGCGCCGGTCCGCTAGCACCGGCAAGAGCGGTGCGCCGCCGTCGGCCCGGGTACGGGAAGACGTTGTCTGCGTTCACATAGTGCGGTCGCCGCCCGGATGCTGAGAACATGGGGACGGCCGTGAGGCAGGTCGAGTGAGGAAGATCCAGGTCGCAGGCCGTGCGCCTGCGCTCCTGCCCGCGATGAACACTTGCATTCCCCCGATGAACAACCGGGCCAGAGAGCCGAGGGACAGATACCGATGCCGAACGCACGGCACACCACGAACGACAGTGAATCCGCCCAGGCCGGCGAGGGTGCGAGCCCGTCGGGCAAGGTCCAGTCCCTGGAGCGCGCGATCACTCTGCTGCGGGCGGCGGCCGACAGCGCGCCGGACGGCGACACCGCGACGAATCTCGCCGCCCGCTGCGAGTTGAACCGGGCGACGGCCTGGCGGCTGCTGTCGACCATGGAGCGGTTCGGCCTGGTGGAGCGCAGCCCGGTGACCAACCGCTACACGATCGGCTTCGAGGTGGCCCGGATGGCGTCGGCCGCCGGGTACGACGGGCTGATCCGCCGCGCGCACGGCACCCTGCGCCGGGTCAGCGAGCAGACCGGCGAGACGGCCGACCTCGCGGTGGTGCAACAGCTCGGGCTCACCTACGTCGACGAGGTGACGCCGCCGGTGGTGCTCAGCGCCAAGTGGCTGGGCCGACAGGTGCCGTTGCACGCCACGTCCACCGGCAAGGCCCTGCTCGCCTGGCTGCCCGAGGACGAGGGGGACGCGCTGCTCGGCGACGCGCTGAAGGCGTACACGGACACGACGATCACCGACCGGCGACGCCTCAGGGCCGATCTCGAACGGACCCGTGAGCGCGGGTACAGCGTCTGCACGGGCGAGATGGAACGGAGCCTGTACGGGGTCTCCGCGCCGGTGCTCGGCAGCCGCGGCCGGCCGTTCGCGGTGGTCAGCATCTGGGGGCCGCACGACCGGGTGCCGGAGTCACGCTTCGAGACGCTCGGACCGCTCGCGCGGGCCGCCGCGGAGGAGATCGCACGGGCCACGGAGACGCTCTGACAGCCGCTCTTCCGGCGTTCATTTGGTGCGATGCTCGCTCGCATAATGAAACGGAGACTTGAGGTTGCGGCCGGTCCGTGGTTACGGTCGTGACGTCCCGACCCCGAGCCGCCCGCCCTTCGGGCCCTTCTCCCGTCGCCCGCCCGCCTCACTCCCGAGAGGAACCGACGCGACCCATGAACCAGGACGTCATCATCACCTGCGCCCTCACCGGCGCAGGTGACACCGTGCGCAAGAGCCCCCACGTCCCCGTCACCCCCGAGCAGATCGCCGCCTCCGCGGTGCAGGCCGCCGAGGCCGGTGCCGCCGCGGTCCACATCCACGTACGTGATCCGGAGACCGGTGCGCCGTCACGCGATCCGCGGTTGTACCGCGAGGTCGTCGAGCGCATCAAGGAGACCGGCACCGACGTCGTCATCAACCTCACCGCCGGCATGGGCGGCGACCTGGTCGTCGACCCCGACGAGCCACTGCGCCACCTGCCCGGCACCGACCTCGTCGGCGGCCTTGAGCGGCTGCCGCACGTCGAGCAACTGCTGCCGGACATCTGCACCCTGGACTGCGGCTCGCTGAACTTCGGGGACGGCTCGAACCTCTACATCTCCACGCCCGACATGCTGCGGGCCGGGGCCGCGCGCATCCAGGAGCTGGGTGTGCGGCCGGAGTTGGAGATCTTCGACACCGGACACCTGTGGTTCGCGAAGCAGTTGCTCGCCGAGGGGCTGCTCGACGACCCGACCGTCTTCCAGCTCTGCATGGGCGTGCCCTGGGGCGCGCCCGCCGATCCCGGCGTGCTCCAGTCGATGGTCGCCATGCTCCCCGACGGCGCCCAGTGGGCGAGCTTCGCGCTCGGCCGGATGCAGATGCCGTGGGTGGCGCAGTCGGTCCTGCTCGGCGGGCACGTGCGCGTCGGCCTGGAGGACAACCTCTATCTCGGCAAGGGGGTCAAGGCCACCAACGCCCAGCTGGTGGAACGGGCCGTGACGATCGTCGAGGCGATGGGCGCCCGGATCGCCACGCCCGACGAGGCCCGCCTCAAGCTCGGCCTCAAGCCCCGCAGTTGAGCCACGACCACCCCAAGGAGCCTTCCGTGAGTTCCCCGAAGAGGACCTCCCCCGAGAGCGTGCGCCGAGTCGCCTGCGTCGGCGCCGGAGTGATCGGCGGCGGCTGGGTCGCGCACTTCCTCGGCCGCGGCTACGACGTCACCGCGTGGGACCCGGCGCCGGACGCCGGGGCCCGGCTGCGACGCCTGGTGGACGCGGCCTGGCCCGCACTCGAACAGCTGGGGCTCGCCCCCGGCGCGTCGCCGGACCGGCTGACGGTCACCGGCACCCTCGAAGAGGCCGTAGCAGACGCCGAGTTCGTGCAGGAGAGCGCGCCGGAGAAGCTGGAGCTCAAGCGCGACCTGCTCGCGACGCTGGACGCCGCGACCCCCGCCGGCGTCGTGATCGCCTCCTCCACCTCCGGCTATCCGATGACGGACATGCAGACGGCGGCGGCCACTCCCGGACGTCTCGTCGTCGGGCATCCCTTCAATCCGCCGTACCTCGTACCGCTCGTCGAGGTGGCGGGCGGCGAGGACACCGACGCGGACGCCGTGGACTGGCTGTCCCGCTTCTACGAGTGCGCGGGCAAGTCCGTGATCACCATGGACCGGGAGGTCCCCGGCTTCATCGCCAACCGCCTCCAGGAGGCCCTGTGGCGCGAGGCCCTGCACATGGTGGCGAACGGCGAGGCGACGGTCGCCGACATCGACCGCTCCATCACCGAGGGGCCGGGGCTGCGCTGGGCGGTCATGGGCCCGATGCTCACCTTCGCGCTGGCGGGCGGCGAGGGCGGCATGGCCCACATGCTCGACCACTTCGGGCCGTCCCTGAAGTCCCCGTGGACCCGGCTCGAAGCCCCCGAGCTCGACAAGGAGCTGTACGACGCCGTGGTCTCCGGCTGCGACGACGCCGCCGCCGGGCGCACCGTCGCCGACCTGGTCGGCGAGCGCGACCGGGGCGTCATCGCCGTCCTGCGCGCGACCGGCCGGCTGCCCCGGGGCGGTGACGCGTGAGCGGCCTCCCGCTGTTCCACGAGACCGTGCGTCCGGAGTGGATCGACTACAACGGCCACATGAGCGAGGCGTACTACGTCCTGGTCTTCGGGTTCGCGACGGACGCGCTGATGGACCGGACGGGAGTGGACGCCGTCCACCGCGAGCGCACCGGCTGCTCGCTGTACACCGTCGAGTCCCACGTCCGCTATCTGCGGGACGTCCCCGAGGGGACCGCGCTCACCGTACGGACGCGGGTGCTCGGAGCGGCCGGGAAGAAGGTGCGGTTCGCGCACGAGATGTTCGCCGGCGGCCCGGAGGCCGTCGCCACCATCGAACTGCTCGCCCTGTACGTCGATCAGAAGGCGGGCCGGGCGGTCCCCTTCCCCGACGCGCTGCGGGACCGGCTCGCGGCCCTGGCGGAACCGGCGCCGCCGTGGGCGGGGCGGTCGGTGACCGGTCCCTGAAAACCTTTGCGGGGGTCCGGCTCCGCCTGATTGCCTTCCGGCCATGAGTGATCTTCGTATCCGGTCCGCCGCCCCCACCGATCTCGACGCCGTGCTCGCCTTCTGGAAGGTGGCCGCCGAGGGCACCAGCATCAGCGACGACCGCGCGGGCGTGGAGCGCCTGGTCGCCCGCGACCACGCGGCGCTGCTGCTCGCCGAGCGCGACGGAGAGCTGGTGGGGACGGTGATCGCCGGATTCGACGGCTGGCGGTGCCATCTGTACCGGCTCGCCGTCCATCCGGACGCGCGGCGGCGGGGCATCGGCTCGGCGCTGCTCGCGGCGGCCGAGGAGCGGTTTCTGGCGCTCGGCGGGCGGCGCGCTGACGCGATGGTCCTGGACCGCAACGAACAGGCGCACCACGCGTGGGAGGCCGCCGGTTACGCGCCCGAGCCGCAGTGGAGCCGGTGGGTCAAGCCGCTGACCGAGCGGTAGCGCATCGTTTGCTTTGCCCGTCCTTTACCATGGGCGTGTGCCTCGCATCGCGCGAGGCACACCAACTTCTCCAGCGAAAGGTGTGAGCGTCCGCCCATGGGCGAGCCTCCCAGTACCCGGTCCTTCCCCCTGCGCGGTCCCCGAGATCGCGCGCCACAGCCGCCCCTGGCCGATCATGGGACGGAGGTGAGGTCCCGATGATGACCGAAGTGCTCCTGCTCGCCGTCGCAGTGCTGCTCTCGCTGATCTGTGGCGCCTTCGTCGCCGCGGAGTTCTCGCTCACCACCGTCGAGCGCGGCGAGCTGGAGGACGCCGTCGAGCGGGGTGAGCGGGGTGCCGCCGGCGCCCTGAAGGCCGCGCGCAACCTCACCTTCCAGCTCTCGGGCGCCCAGCTCGGCATCACCGTCACCAACCTGGTCGTCGGCATGCTCGCCGAGCCGTCGATCGCCAAGCTCATCGCGGGGCCGCTGGAAGCCGTCGGCATTCCGAAGGGCGCGTCGTCGTCGGTGGCGCTGGTGCTGGGCACCGCGCTGTCGACCGTGTTCCTGATGGTCGTCGGCGAACTGGTGCCGAAGAACTGGGCCATCTCCTCCCCGCTGGCGGTCGCCAAGCGGGTGGCGACGCCGCAGCGCTGGTTCAGCGCGGTGTTCCGGCCGTTCATCACGCACCTGAACAACACCGCGAACCGGCTCGTGCGCCGCTTCGGCATCGAACCGACCGAGGAGCTGGCCTCCGCGCGCGGTCCGCAGGAGCTGATGGCCCTGGCCCGCCACTCCGCGAAGGAGGGCGCCCTGGAGGCGGACACCGCCGAGCTCTTCGTACGCACCCTGAACCTGGCCGACCTGACCGCGGAGAACGTGATGACGCCGCGCGTCCAGGTCGTCGCCCTCGACACGCAGGCCACCTGCGAGGACGTGGCGAACGCGACCCGCGCGACCGGCCTGTCCCGCTTCCCCGTCTACCGGGGCAACCTCGACACCGTCGTCGGCATCGCCCACATCAAGGACGTCCTCGCCGTGCCTGCCGGACAGCGGGCCCGCAAGAGCGTGTCCGAGCTGCTGCGCGAACCGCTCCTGGTCCCCGAGACGCTCTCCGTCGACCAGCTCCTCGACCGGCTGTCCGGCAAGCGCACCATGGCCGTGGTCATCGACGAGTACGGCGGCACGGCCGGTGTGGCCACGCTGGAGGACATCGTCGAGGAGGTCGTCGGCGAGGTGCGGGACGAGCACGACCCGCACGAGACGCCCGACATCGCGGCCGCGGGCGCGGACGCCGAGGGCCGGTCGGTGTACTCGGCCGACGGCGCCGCCCGCACCGACCAGCTCGCGCGGGTCGGACTGCGCGCCCCCGACGGCCCGTACGAGACCCTGGCCGGACTCGTCGCCACCGAGCTGGGCCGCATCCCCGACATCGGCGACAGCGTCGAGGTCGCCGGGTGGCGGCTCGACGTGGTGGACGCGCACGGGCACCGTGCCGCCCGCGTCCTGCTGCACGCCCCGCTCGCCACCGACGCCGTGCAGGAGAAGGCCCGATGACCGCGATCCAGCTTCTGATCGGCCTGGCGACCCTCGTCGTCAACGCCTTCTTCGTCGGCGCGGAGTTCGCGCTGATCTCCGTGCGCCGCAGCCAGATCGAGCCCCATGCCGAAGAAGGGGACCGCAGGGCGCGCAGCGTGCTGTGGGGTCTGGAGCACGTGTCGGCGCTGCTGGCCGCGGCCCAGCTCGGCATCACGCTGTGCACCCTGGTGCTCGGCATCGTCGCCGAGCCGGCCATCGCGCATCTGCTGGAGCCGGTCTTCGACGTCGTCGGGATGCCGGACGGCCTGGTCCACCCGATCGCGTTCGTGATCGCGCTGGCCGTGGCGACCTATCTGCACATGCTCCTCGGCGAGATGGTGCCGAAGAACATCTCGCTCGCCGAGCCGGTGCGCTCCGCGCTGCTGCTGGGCCCGCCGCTGGTCACCCTCGCGCGCGCCCTGCGCCCGGTGATCTTCGCCGTCAACGCCTTCGCGAACACGCTGCTGAAGCTGTTGCGCGTGGAGACGAAGGACGAGGTCGCGGCGACCTTCTCGGACAGCGAGCTGGCCCGACTCGTCCGGGACTCCTCCGAGGCGGGCCTGATCGACGACCGCGCGCAGGAACGCCTGCACGACGCCCTGGAGCTGGGGCGCCGCCCGGTCAAGGACGTCGTGCTGCCGCTGGAGAAGGTCGTCTACGCGCGCGTGGGCGTCACTCCGGAACAGTTGGAACAGCTCTCCGCCGAGTCCGGTTTCTCGCGCTTCCCGGTCGTGGACGAGAGCCGGCGCATCGTCGGCTACCTCCACGTGAAGGACGCGCTGGACGCCATGCCGCGCGATCTGCCGTTCCGGGTGCCGGACATGCGGTCCATCGCTCGGGTGCGCGAGGCGACGCCGCTGGACGACGTCCTGACCGCGATGCGGCGCAGCCGGACGCACGTGGCGGCGGTCCTCGGCGCGGACGGCCGCCTTGCGGGCCTGGTCACCATGGAGGACCTGCTGCGCGAGCTGTTCGGGCAGACCGTGTGAGGGGCGGGTGCCACCGGGTGCGGGCCGGCCTGGCGGCCGGGCCGGGTTCAGTCCGCGCGGCGGCCCGCGGGCTCCGGCGTGGGGGTCTCCAGGAGCCCCGGGCCGTGCGGGCCCACGCCCGCGGTGCCGAGCGCGGTGAGCACCGCGAGCAGCGTGGCGAGGCCCGCGGTGCCGAGCGCCGCCGCCCAGTCGACGTCCAGCAGATTGGTCGCCCCGGCGACCAGGACGGCCGCCAGGGACTGCGCGAAGGTCCTGACGGCGCGCTCGGCGGTGGCCTTCCAGAAGGCGGCCGTCCACAAGCTGCTCATGCCCATGTCGCTCTCCCCGTTCGTTTCCCCGGCTCCGGGGTCCGGTGCCCGGACTTCTCCGTGTTCCTGACATACCGCCGCGCCCGCCCGCTGCCCAGACCTGCGGCGCACGCGGCTGGGGAGGCCGGGATACCATCACTGGCGCCATGCAGATGAATGCCAACTACACCAGTCTTGTCGCGGTCGGCGACTCCTTCACCGAGGGCATGTCGGACCTGCTGCCCGACGGTTCCTACCGCGGCTGGGCCGACCTGCTGGCCGGCCGGATGGCGGCGCACACCCCCGGCTTCCGGTACGCGAACCTGGCGGTGCGCGGCAAGCTCATCGGCCAGATCGTCGACGAGCAGGTCGATGTCGCCGCCGCCATGAAGCCCGACGTGATCACGCTCGTCGGCGGCCTGAACGACACCCTGCGCCCCAAGTGCGACATGGTCCGCGTCCGCGACCTGCTCACCGAGGCCGTCGAGAAGCTCGCGCCCGCCTGCGAGCAGCTGGTCCTGATGCGCAGCCCCGGCCGCAACGGGCCGGTCATGGAGCGGTTCCGGCCCCGCATGGAGGAGCTGTTCACCTGCATCGACGACCTCGCGGCCCGGCACGGAGCCGTCGTCGTCGACCTGTACGGGGCCGGGGTCCTCGGCGACCAGCGGCTGTGGGACGTCGACCGGCTGCACCTGACGGCCGAGGGCCACCGCAGGGTCGCCGAGGCCGTCTGGGAGACGCTCGGGTACGAGCCCGGCGACGACTGGCGCACCCCGCTGCCCCCCGCGGTCACGCCGACCTGGGTCAGGCGCCGGGTCAGCGACGCCCGCTTCGCCAAGCAGCACCTGGTCCCCTGGATCGGCCGCCGCCTGACCGGCAGGTCCTCCGGCGACGGCCGCCCGCCGAAGCGGGCCGACCTCGCCCCGTACGACGACTGACGGCTGCCGGGCGGCGGGCGCCGCCGACGCTCTCGTAGCTTCGAACGAACGAGCCCGTGGCGTCGGCCTGCACGAACCGCCAGTAGAATCCGTACACGTGACTGCGCCTGCAAAGCCCCGTATCCCGAACGTTCTCGCCGGACGCTACGCCTCCGTCGACCTCGCCACCCTCTGGTCCCCCGAGGAGAAGGTGAAGCTGGAGCGGAAGCTCTGGCTCGCCGTGCTCAAGGCCCAGAAGGATCTCGGGATCGAGGTGCCGGACGCCGCGATCGCCGACTACGAGCGGGTGCTCGACCAGGTCGACCTGGGTTCGATCGCCGAGCGCGAGAAGGTCACGCGGCACGACGTGAAGGCCCGTATCGAGGAGTTCAACGCGCTCGCCGGGCACGAGCAGGTCCACAAGGGCATGACGTCCCGCGACCTGACGGAGAACGTCGAGCAGCTGCAGATCCGGCTCTCGCTGGAGCTGGTCCGGGACCGTTCCGTGGCCGTCCTCGCGCGTCTGGGCAAGCTGGCCGGCGAGTACGGCGAGCTGGTCATGGCGGGCCGCTCGCACAATGTCGCCGCGCAGGCCACCACCCTCGGCAAGCGCTTCGCCACCGCCGCCGACGAGCTGCTCGTCGCGTACGGCCGGGTCGAGGAGCTGCTGAACCGCTACCCGCTGCGCGGCATCAAGGGTCCCGTCGGCACCGCGCAGGACATGCTCGACCTGCTCGGCGGCGACGCCGCGAAGCTGGCCGACCTGGAGGACCGGATCGCCGGTCACCTCGGCTTCTCGCAGGCGTTCACGTCGGTCGGCCAGGTCTACCCGCGCTCGCTCGACTACGAGGTCGTGACCTCGCTGGTGCAGCTCGCCGCGGCGCCCTCCTCGCTGGCCAAGACGATCCGGCTGATGGCCGGGCACGAGCTGGTCACCGAGGGCTTCAAGCCGGGCCAGGTCGGCTCGTCGGCGATGCCGCACAAGATGAACACCCGCTCCTGCGAGCGCGTCAACGGCCTGATGGTGATCCTGCGCGGCTACGCGTCGATGACCGGCGAGCTGGCGGGCGACCAGTGGAACGAGGGCGACGTCTCGTGCTCGGTGGTCCGTCGCGTCGCGCTGCCGGACGCGTTCTTCGCGCTCGACGGTCTGCTGGAGACGTTCCTGACGGTGCTCGACGAGTTCGGCGCGTTCCCGGCCGTCGTCGCCCGTGAGCTGGACCGCTACCTGCCGTTCCTCGCCACGACCAAGGTGCTCATGGCGTCGGTGCGCGCGGGCGTCGGCCGCGAGGAGGCCCACGAGGCCATCAAGGAGAACGCGGTCGCCTCCGCGCTCGCCATGCGCGAGCAGGGCGCCGAGCGCAACGAGCTGCTCGACAAGCTCGCCGCCGACTCCCGCATTCCGCTGGACCGTGCCCAGCTCGACGCGCTGATGGCGGACAAGCTGTCGTTCACGGGCGCCGCCGCCGGTCAGGTCGGCCAGATCCTCGGCCGGATCGAGGAGATCGTGAAGCAGCACCCGGATGCCGCCGGTTACACGCCGGGGGCCATTCTCTGACGCGGTCCCGCCGCAGCCCCTGAAGCCGCCCGTGATGTCCGGTACCCGGACGCCACGGGCGGCTTCCGCGTGCGGGTGGCCTCCGGCCGGCCGACACATGCCGATCAACAAATATCGTTCCGACCCCTTCTACGTACCGACCAGTCGGTACTAGCCTCGCGGCGGCGAGCACGCGTTCCGGCGTGCGGCTGACCAGCACAGGAGGCAAGGTGACGACCTCGTTCACGCTTCGGGGGCCGGGCGGACGTCGGCTCGACCACTACCCCGAACGCGGCGCCCGCTACTGGTACTTGGGGATCGTCGTGCTCGTCACGATCGTCCTGTACTACCAGCTGTACGTGCAGTACGCGGTGTCGACCGCGATCATCGCCGAGTACCACATGACCTTCCTGTACTTCGTGTACATCTCGGTGGCCGCGAACGCGGTCGGCGCGTTCGCCTCGCTGGCGGCCGGGTTCGCCGACCGCTGGGGCCGGGCGAACATCGTGGTCTACGGCCTGCTCGTGGTCGGGCTGCTGACCACTTTCGCGCTGCCCCAGGCGCCCGGGAGGACGAGCTATCTGCTGCTCTACTGCGCCGTCGCCCTCGTCGAGGGCATGATCCTCGTCGCCACCCCCGCCCTGATCCGCGACTTCTCCCCGCAGCTGGGACGGGCCTCGGCGATGGGCTACTGGACGATGGGGCCGATCATCGGCTCCCTCGTGGTCACGGCCGTCACCTCGCGCACGTACGGCGACGGGACGAGCTGGCAGGACGAGATCCGCTTCGCCGGCATCAGCGGGCTCGTGCTCTTCATGATCGCCCTGTTCGGACTGCGGGAGCTGGCGCCGGCGCTGCGGGACCAGATCATGGTGAGCCTGCGCGACCGCGCGCTGGTCGAGGCCCGCGCCCGGGGCATCGACACCGCCGGCGCGCTGCACGGCCAGTGGCGGCAGATGATGCGCCTCGACGTCATCGGTTCCGCCGTCGCCATCAGCCTGTACCTGCTCCTCTACTACGCGGCCGTGGGCAACTTCGTCCTGTACTTCGCCACGACGTTCGGCTACTCGGCGCAGCGCGCGAACGCCCTGCTCAACTGGTACTGGGGGGCCAACGCGATCTCCCTGGTCCTCGCGGGACTGCTCTCCGACCGGCTGCGGGTGCGCAAGCCGTTCATGCTGGCGGGCGCGCTCGGTTCGATCGGGTTCACCCTCGCCTTCACGCTGCACGCCACCCAACCGCACACCGGCTACTACACGTTCGCGTTCATCGTCGCCGGGATCGGCGTGACCAGCGGTATCGCCTACTCGCCGTGGATGGCGAGCTTCACCGAGACCGTGGAGCGGCACAATCCGGCGGCCACCGCGACGGGCCTCGCCATCTGGGGCTGGATCGTGCGCATCACGGTGGCGCTCTCCGCCGCCTGTGTCCCGCTCGTCGTGAACACGGTGACCCCGCTGATCGAGCACGGCACCGAGGTGAAGGCGGCCTCGGTGCAGGCGGCTCCGGCGCTGGCCATCACCGAGGCCCACCCGAAGCTGTTCGCGGAACTCGATCGGTACGGACCGGGCAAGGTGCCCCCGGCACTGCTCGCCCACGCACAGAAGGAGGTCGGTGCCGACGGGCTGCGGACCGTCCAGAAGGCGGCTCCGCAGTTGAAGATTCTGCGCGAGCACGGCGCCGAGGTACAGCGGGCCGGCGCGGACAACCCCGGCGCGTGGCAGACCTGGTGGTGGGTATGCCTGGGCGGACAGGTGCTGTTCCTGCCGTTCGTCTTCGTCATGACCGGCCGCTGGCGCCCGCGCGACGCGAAGCGCGATCTCGCGGAGCACGAGGAGTCGGTGGCCCGCCAGGTCGCCGGAATGCGGCACGACGCGGAAGAAGGAAGCACCGTATGAGCACCCCCACCGCCCCGCACGCGCTCACCGCGCTGGAGCAGGCCGCCGCCGTGCGCGCCGGAGACCTCGCTCCCGAGGAGCTGGTCCGGCACCATCTCGCCCGCGCCGAGGCCTTCGACGAGTCCTTCGGTGCCTTCGTGACCCGTACCCCCGAGGCGGCGCTGTCCGCGGCGGCCGCGCTGCGGGAGCGGCCGGAGGCGGGCCGGACCTCGCCCCTGTTCGGGGTGCCGACGGCGGTGAAGGACCTCACCGACACCGCCGGGGTGGCGACCACGTACGGCTCGAAGGCGTTCCTCGCGCACGTGCCGGCGGCCGACGCGCACAGCGTCACCAGGCTGCGTTCGGCCGGCACGGTCAGCATCGGCAAGACCAACACCCCCGAGTTCGGCTGCTGTTGCTACACCGACAACGACATCAAGGGCCCGGCTCGCAACCCCTGGGATCCGGCGCTGTCGGCGGGCGGTTCCAGTGGCGGGTCCGCGGTCGCCGTGGCGCTCGGTCTGGTACCGGTCGCGCACGCCAGCGACGGAGGCGGTTCGATCCGGATCCCGGCCAGTGCGTGCGGTCTGTTCGGCATCAAGCCGTCGCGGGGGCGGGTGAGTTCGGGGCCCGCGGGTGCCGAGGTCACCAGCCTGGCGGTACAGGGGCCCCTGGCGCGCTCGGTGCGGGACGCGGCGGCGCTGCTCGACGTGCTGGCCGGGCCCGAGCCGGGCGATCCGCACTGGGCGGCGCCGCTGCCCGCGGGCGAGACGTTCCTCGGGCACGCCGACCGCTCCCCCGGCCGGCTGCGCATCGGGCGGTACGCGACGCCCGCGGCGGAGGGCGTCACGGTCGACCCGGAGTGCGTGGCCGCGTGGGAGCACGCATCCGCGCTGCTGGAGAGCCTCGGGCACCGCGTCGAGGACATCCCCACGCCCTTCGGTCCCGAGATCGGCGATCACTTCGTGTCGGCCTGGGGCGTCCAGTCGCTGGGGTATGCGGTCGACGCGGACCGCGAGGAGCTGCTGCGGCCGGTCACCCGCGCCTGGCGGGAGTACGGGCGCACGGTGTCGGGCGAGCGGTTCGCCGCCGCGATCACCGGGATGCAGCGCGCCTCGCGTCGGGCGATCCGGGCGACGGCCGCCTACGACGTCGTCCTCACCCCGACGCTGGCGACCGTGCCGCGGCCCGTCGAGTACTTCGACGAGTCGGGCGATCCGCTGGTCAATCTGCACCGGCAGAGCGCGTTCAGCGCGTTCACGAGTCCGTACAACATGACGGGCCAGCCCGCGGTGAACGTTCCGCTGTACTGGACCGCCGGGGAGGGCATCCCGATCGGGGTGTCGCTCGTCGGGCGGCCCGCGGACGAGGCCACTCTGATCGCGCTGAGTGCCCAGCTGGAGGAGGCGCTGCCCTGGCGGGACCGGTACGCGCGGCTGCTGTCGGCGTCGGCTCCGGCGGCGCTCGCGGGGTGAGCGCGGGCGCCGCCGGGCGCCGCGCTACGGCTTGCGGGCGACGACTCCGAACTGGGCGACCAGCGGGCCCTCCTCGGTGCCCTCGGTGCGCCAGCGCGCACAGGAGACGAGGCCGGGCTCGACGAGCTCCAGGCCGTCGAGGAACGCGGACACCTCGGCGCCGGTGCGGGCGGTGATCGGCGGCGTCGCGTTCTCGTTCCAGAACTTCATCGCCGCCTCGTTGCCCTCCCCGCCCAGTTCCAGGGTGGGGTGGGTGAGGACCAGGTAGCTGCCCGAGGGGACCGCGGCGACGAGGTCGCGCACGATGGCGGTGGCCTTCTCGGTGTCGAGGACGAAGTTCAGGATGCCGAGCAGCATGATCGCCACGGGCCTGTCGAGGTCGAGGGTCCGCGACGCGGCCTCGATGATCGCCTTCGGGTCGTGCGCGTCGGCGTCGACGTAGCTGGTGGCGCCCTGCGCGGAGCTGGTGAGCAGCGCGCGGGCGTGGGTGAGCACGATGGGGTCGTTGTCCACGTAGACCACGCGGGCGTCGGGTGCGATGCGCTGGGCGACCTCGTGCGTGTTCTCCACGGTGGGCAGACCCGTGCCGACGTCGAGGTACTGCCGGATGCCCGCCTCGCCCGCGAGGTAGGTGACGGCGCGGCCGAGGAAGGCGCGGTCGGCGCGGGCGACCTCGCCGATGCTCGGGTACATGGACGTGACCATGTCGCCGACCTGCTCGTCCACCTCGTAGTGGTCCTTGCCGCCCAGCCAGTAGTTCCACACGCGGGCGTTGTGCGCGATGTGGGCGGAGATCCGCTGCTCGATGTCCTGCTGCTGCGCGCCGTCGTCGCTCATCTGGTCTCCGTTCCCGCGGTCCTGCCGGGGTGCCGCGTGCGGTGGTCGTGAGGGGTGCCGCTGGTGATCAAGATGCCATGGTGGCACGGGTGTTGCGCCCGCGCGTCGCCGGTCCGGCGACTCCCGACCGTGGCGGCTCCCCCAGGTGTCTCCACGGCCAGGTGCCCCTACGGCGGCGCCACAACGGTGACGACGGCCATGAGCTGGTAGGACGGGTCGTCTCCCTGGTGTGCCACGGCGAGGGCGACCCAGCGCTCGCCGACGCACCACGCGTGCAGTTCCTGGGCGCAGGCGCTGAGCCAGCCCCAGGGCTCGGCCACCACCGCGCCCTGCTCCAGCGCGCGGGTGTGCACGCTCCACAGGCTGAACCGGTAGGGCGGCCCCCAGCCCTGCGCGAGCAGCGCCGACAGGTCGTCGCGGTCCGCGTCGGCCCGGTCCTCGGCCTCCTCGCGCGGCCCGTGCCGTCGGGTCAGCTCCGCCACCGTGTATCCGGGTCCGCCCCAGCCCGCGGCGGATCTGCCGTGGTCGTCCGGGAAGGGGGCCGCCCACAGCTGATCGATGGTCGCGCACTGCTCCGCGAGGTTCACCGTTCCAGTAAAGCGCCCACCACCGACAACGGGCCGGTCGTGCGTCAGGCGTCCCTGCGGCGCACGCTCCACCAGCCGGCGAGGACGGCCGCGGCGGCCCACAGCCCGGTCACGGCGAGCCCCGTCCAGGGGCCGAGGGAGCCCACGGCGTCCTGGCGCAGGATCTGCTGACCGGCCCGGTCGGGCAGGTAGTCGGCGGCCGAGCCCGCCACGTCGCCGATCACGAACGACACGATGAGCAGGAACGGTACGAGGATGCTGAGCACCACGACGGCGCTGCGCAGCACGGCGGTCAGTCCCGCCGCGAACAGCGCCATGAGCGCGAGATACACCCCGCCGCCGACACAGGCCCGCACCGCCCCCGGGTCACCGAGGCGCAGCGCGTCGTCCCCCATGAAGGCCTGCCCGGCGAGGAACGCCGTGCAGGTGGTGACCGTACCGACGGCGAACGCGCAGGCCCCGACGACCGTGGTCTTCGCCGCGTAGAACAGACCGCGGCGCGGGACGGCGGCGAGGGAGACGCGCAGGGCTCCGTTCAGGAACTCGCAGGAGACGGCGGTGGCGCCGAAGGCGAGGGCGGCGATCTGGCCGAAGTTCAGGGCGTAGAAGGCGCCGAACAGGAGGTCGTCACCGCTGGTGACCTCGGACCGGCCGACGGTGGCGAAGACCAGGACCGTGATGCCGACGGTGGCGGCGAACACGGCGATCAGCGAACCCAGGCTGCCGCGCAGCGACCTGATCTTGATCCACTCGGAGTGCAGTACGGCGATGTGCGGTGTGGCGGGGTGCGGTACAGCGGTTCGGGGCACGGTCACGCCTCCTGGAGGGGCGTCGCGGCGAACTCGGCGTCGCCTGCGGTCAGGGTGAGGTAGGCCTGCTCCAACGAGACCTGTTCGTCGGCGAGTTCGAGCACGGGGATGCCGTCGGCGGCGGCCAGGGCGCCGACCTCCGCGGCGAGGGCTCCGTCGACCGTGCAGCGGCCGTCGGCGGTGCGCGCGACGGTGTGGCCCGCGCGCGTGAGCACCGCGTGCAGTCGCGCCGGATCCGAGCTGCGCACCCGGGCCCGGCGGGCGCTGTGGGCGGCGATGAAGTCGGGCATCGGCGTATCGGCGAGCAGCCGGCCACGGCCCAGGACGACGAGGTGGTCGGCGAAGGTCGCGGTCTCGTTCATGAGGTGGCTGGAGACCAGTACCGTGCGTCCCGCGCGCGCGAGGTCGCGCAGCAACTCCCTGATCCAGACGATGCCTTCGGCGTCGAGCCCGTTCGACGGCTCGTCGAGGAGCACCACCTCGGGATCGCCGAGCAGGGCGGCCGCGATGCCGAGCCGCTGCCGCATGCCGAGCGAGAAGGTCTTCACCCGGCGCTTCGCCACCGCGGCGATGCCCACCTGTTCGAGCACCTCGTCGACGCGGCGCGCGGCGAGTCGGTTGGCGGCGGCGAGCGCCAGCAGGTGGTCGCGTGCGGTCCGTGCGCCGTGGGCGGCCTGCGGGTCGAGCAGCGCGCCCACGCGCCGCAGCGGTGCGTCGTACGCCGTGTACGGGCGGCCGCCGATGAGCACCGTCCCCGAGGTGGGGCGGGCGAGGCCGAGGGCGAGCCGCAGGGTGGTGGACTTCCCGGCGCCGTTCGGGCCGAGGAATCCGGTGACGCGGCCCGGTTCGACGCGGAAGGTCAGCCGGTCCACCGCGCGGGTCGCGCCGTACTCCTTGGTGAGGTTCTGGACGTCGATGCTGGTCATGTCGCCAGCCTGGTGGACGGACCGGGGCCGGGGCCTCCCCCGCCGGTGGGGCGCGTCTCCCCCGTCCGGGGGAGCCGTGCCGGGCGGGCCTGCTGACACGATGACGGCATGCGCCGCTTCCCGGGACCGCTGATACGCGCGGTCACCTACACCCGCTGGCTCCACCTGCTGTGCGCGTCGGTGTTCGCGTTCGTGTGCGGCGCGGTCTTTCCCGGTCTGTCGTCGCCGACCCTGCGCGACTGGCTGCTCGTCTACGTGGTTCCCGTACCGTTCCTCCTGCTGTTCGCCCTGGTCCCGGTGGCCCGGCGGGCGGAGGGTCTGCAGGCGCGGCTGATGCTGTTCCCGGGCGGGCACGCGCGCGTGGCGGGCGAGGGCGCGGAGGGCGGGGTGTCGGTCGCGCCCTCGGCGTCCTGGCGGGACCGCGCGCGGACCGCCGTGTGGCTGGTGCTGCGGCTCGTTCTGGGCCTGTCCGTGGCCCTCGCCACGGGACAACTGATGGCGCTGTTCCTGGAGTTGATCTCGGCCGCCGCGGGTCGGCCCGCAGGCACTCTCTCGGTGCTGCCCGCGCCGGACGCGGCCCTGGTGTGCGCGCTGCTCGTCCCGGTCCCCGTGCTCGCCCTGCTGTATCTGGTGGCCGGCGTCGGGTGGGTGCTCGCGCGGGTGGCTCCGCTGCTGCTCGGGCCGTCGGCCGCGGAACGGCTCGCCGCCCTGGAGGAGCGCACCGAGCAACTCCTGGAGCGCAATCGCATCGCGCGCGAACTGCACGACTCCATCGGGCACGCCCTGACCGTGGCGGTGGTGCAGGCCGGTGCGGCGCGGGCGGCGGGTGATCCGGCGTTCACGCAGCGGGCGCTGGACGCCATCGAGGAGACCGGCCGGGCCGCCCTGGAGGATCTGGAACGGGTCCTGCTGGTGCTGCGCGAGGCGGAGCGGCCGGCGGGCAGCCGCCCGACGCTCCAGGAGGCGGACCGGCTGCTCGACTCGGCACGGGCCTCCGGAGCCACGGTGGAGGTGGCGGTGGACGGACCGCTGGAGACGGTGCCGGGGCCGGTGTCCCGCGAGGGCTACCGCATCCTTCAGGAGGCGCTCACCAATGTCCTGCGGCACTGTGGCACCGTCCCGGTCACCGTGGCCCTCCGCGTCGCGGACCGGCGCCTCGTCCTGGAGGTCCGCAATCCGCTGCCCGCGGGCCGTGCTGCCGGGGGCGGCGGTACGGGAAGCGGGCTGCGCGGGGTCCGGGAGCGGGCGGCGCTGCTCGGCGGGCGGGCCCGTACCGGCCCCCTCGGCGACGAATGGCAGGTGCACGTCGAACTCCCCGTGACGTGATCTACGCTGACGCCGTGCCGCTCACTGTCCTCCTCGTCGACGACGAACCCCTGGTCCGCGCGGGCCTGCGTGCCGTGCTGGAGGCGCAGGGCGACATCACGGTGGTGGGTGAGGCCGCGGACGGCGCGGCCGTGGTGCCCCTGGTGCGCGAGTTGCGGCCGGACGTGGTCGCCATGGACGTCAGGATGCCGCTGCTCGACGGGATCGAGGCCACCCGCGCGGTACTGCGCTCCGTGCCGGACCCGCCGAAGATCCTCGTCATCACGACCTTCGAGAACGACGAGTACGTGTACGGGGCGCTGCGCGCGGGCGCCGACGGGTTTCTGCTGAAGCGGGCGCGGCCCGCCGAGATCGTGCACGCCGTGCGGCTCGTCGCGGACGGCGACTCCCTCCTCTTTCCGGCCGCCGTGCGCAGACTCGCCGCCGAGTACGGCAATCCGTCGGCGCGGGCCGCCATGGCGCGCGCCGCGCTGACCGAGCGGGAGTCGGCGGTGCTGCGGCTGATGGCGCGCGGTCTGTCGAACGCGGAGATCGCCACGGATCTCGTCGTCGGCACGGAGACGGTCAAGTCGCACGTGAGCGCCGTG
Organism: Streptomyces sp. NPDC001904; assembly: GCF_040297005.1. NCBI lineage: Bacteria > Bacillati > Actinomycetota > Actinomycetes > Kitasatosporales > Streptomycetaceae > Streptomyces > Streptomyces sp. NPDC001904. The sequence continues at coordinate 388,365 of NZ_JBEOYI010000006.1, forward strand.
CTGGCCAAGCTCGGGGCGCGTGATCGGACCCAGGCGGTGATCGCCGCGTACGAATCCGGTTTCGTCGCGCCGGGCTGACGCCCGGTCCGTCCGTTTCGTTCGCCGCCCGGCTGAGCGCCGGCCGCCACAGAAGTGCACCCGGCTCTCGCCGCCGCCCGTATCGGCGAGTAGCATCCGGCGAACACGCGCACTAGCTGGGAGGACTGACGTTGGGGCGGCTGACCGGCGGGGATCCTTCTCTGCTCAGGCGGATCAATTCCGCGGTGGTGCTGCACGCGCTGCGGGCCACGGATTTCGCGACGCTCACCGAGATCACCCGCGTGACGGGGCTGTCACGGCCGACCGTCGAGGGTGTGGTCGACGATCTCATCGGCGCCGGGCTGGTCGTGGAGACGGCCGTCGAGGAGCCGGGAGCACGGCGCCAGGGACGGCCCGCGCGGAAGTTCCGCTTCCGGGCCGAGGCGGGGCATCTGCTCGGTCTGGAGATCGGACCGCACCGGGTCGCCGCGGTGCTCTCCGCGCTCGACGGCAGGATCATCGGCACGGCCGCCAAGGACGTCGACGAGGCCGCCCCCGCGGAGGAGCGCATCGAACGGCTGCGCGGGACCGTCGCCGATCTGCTGCGGCGGGCCGGGGTGGCCCGGGGATCGCTGCGGGCGGTCGGTGTGGGCAGTCCCGGGATCGTGGAGGCCGACGGCACGGTCCGGCTCGGTACGGCGCTGCCCGGGTGGACGGGGCTGCCGCTGGGCGAGCGACTGCGCCGCTCCTTCAAGTGCCCGGTCATCGTGGAGAACGACGCCAACACCGCGGCCGTGGCCGAACACTGGCAGGGCGCCGGCGTCGACTCGGACGACATGGTGTTCGTCATGGCCGGACTCAGCCCGGGGGCCGGATCGCTGATCGGCGGGCGGTTGCACCGGGGGTACGGGGGTGCCGCCGGGGAGATCGGGGCGCTGCACCTGCTGGGGCGCGGGGTGCGGCCGGAGACGTTGCTGTCGACCACCGACGAGCCGTTGCACCCTCTCGACGAGCAGGCCGTGACGAAGGTGTTCGCGCTGGCGCGCCAGGGCGACGCGCAGGCCGGGGCCGCCATGGAGCGGTTCATTCAGCGGCTGGTGCACGACGTCGCCGCGCTGGTGCTCGCGCTCGATCCGGAGCTCGTGGTGGTCGGGGGGTGGGCCGCCGGGCTCGACGGGGTGCTCGATCCGTTGCGACGGGAGCTGGAGCGGTATTGCCTGCGGCCGCCTCGGGTGGCGTTGTCGTTGCTCGGGGAGGCCGCTGTGGCGACCGGGGCCCTGCGCTTGGCTCTGGACCATGTCGAGGAGCAGCTGTTCGCCACCGAGGGGACGGTGACGGCTCGGCGGTGACGGGGGCCGGGGGCGCCGGCCCCCGGCGGGCCCGTCGTGTGCGGCCCTGGCGCCGTGGGGCGCCCACCCGATGTGCTGCTCAAGGGTTTCTGACGGGTGAGCGCCGTCTGCGGCTGAGCGCGCAGTTCCCCGCGCCCCCGGCGGGGCTCAGGACGCCTGGGTGTGGGGAGCGTGGTGGATTTCCACGTCCGGGGTGTCGCCGAACGTCAGGCGGCAGGTGTCCGCCCGGTACGTGGCCATGGAGACGGCCGCCGTGATGCCCTCGCTGAAGTAGCGGGTGGTCACCACGAGGACGGGGGCGCCGGGAAGACGGTCCAGTTCCTTGGCGTCGTCGGCGCGGGCCGAGCCCAGTTCGACCGCGCGGTCCTGGCCGTCGAGGCCGAGGTGCTGCAGCTCGCGCAGGACGGCACGCGCGCGTGCCGCGCCGGACGGGGCGTCTATGGCCGTCAGGTCGGGCACCGACGCCGCGGGTACGTAGAGCAGCTCGGCGGCGACCGGCTGTCCGTGCGAGACGCGCGTGCGGCGCAGGACGTGCACCCGCTCGTCCGGGGCGGTCTCCAGCATGTCGGCGACCGCGGCCGGAGCCGCGTCGAGGACGCAGTCGACGGCCTGCCAGGCGTCACCGGCCGCGCCCGGCCAGTCGTGGCCGGTGGCGGAGACGTCCACCCCGACGCGCGGCGGTGCGACGGTCGTGCCGACGCCGCGGCGACGCTGCAGACGGCCTTCCAGTTCGAGCTGCTCGAGTGCCTGGCGGAGCGTGGCACGGGCGACGCCGAAGCGGGCCGCCAGATCACGCTCGTTCGGCAGGATCTCCCCCACGGCGAATTCCGAGTCGAGCGCCTCGCTGAGCACGGTCTTGAGGTGCCAGTACTTCGGCTCCGGTGCCGCTTCCAACTGCGTGGTCCCCACCCTGTCCTCCGCAACAGCCGTACTCCGGCGGCTTTTTAGCGCCCTTGTTTATTAAAGGTTCCTGCACTATCACTGCGAGCGTAGGGCCGCCCTCGGACTTGGTCAAGACCAATCATCGATCGGCTGCGATGCGTACAGGGGTCGTGCCGCAGAGCATTCATGGAGCGCCGCACGGTGTTCACACCGCGTTCGTGAGACATGGATGAACGTTGCGTGAGAAGTCGCACAGGAACGGGGCGGACAACAGCCCGGCGTGAGGTGCCGGTTAGCGGAGCGCTCGCAGTTTGTCCGGGTTCCGCACGATGTAGATGTGCTGGATCCTGCCTCCGGAGACGCCGAGTTGGAAGAACGCGTCGGGCTTGCCGTCGACGAGGACGATCAGCGCGGGCGCACCGTTGAGCTCCGCGAAGCGGAACTCGAAGCCGAGGTGGGCGTCCTTCGCCGCGGCGCCGCGCAGGAACCGCCCCACCTTGTCGGCCGACTCGATGACGTGCAGCGGCGCCTTGGCCCTGCCGCCGCTGTCCCCCACGAGGCGGACGTCGGGGGCGAGCAGGGCCAGCAGGCCGTCGAGGTCGCCCTCGGCCGCCGCGGCGAGGAAACGCTCGGTGAGGTCGCGCTGCTGGGCGGGGTCGACGTCGAACCGGGGGCGCCGTTCCTCGACGTGCTTGCGCGCGCGGGCGGCGAGTTGGCGCACCGCGCTCTCCCCGCGGTCCAGCACGGCGGCGATCTCCGCGAAGGGCAGCCCGAACGCCTCGCGCAGCACGAACACCGCGCGCTCCAGCGGCGAGAGCGACTCCAGGACGACGAGCACGGCGAAGGAGACGGAATCGGCGAGCACGGCCTGTTCGGCGGTGTCGGGCACGGTCGGGCCGAAGTCGGTGACCAGCGGCTCGGGCAGCCAGGGGCCCACGTAGGACTCGCGGCGCGCCTGCTCCTGGCGGAGCCGGTCGACGGCGAGGCGGGTGGTGATGCGCACCAGGTAGCCGCGCGCTTCGCGGACCTCGCCCCGGTCGGCGCGTGACCAGCGCAGCCAGGTGTCCTGGACGACGTCCTCGGCGTCGGCGACGCGGCCCAGCATGCGGTAGGCCACACCCATGAGGACGGAACGGTGTTCCTCGAAGGCGCGAAGGGCGTCGTCGGTCGGCGTGTCGGCGGCCACGCCCCCCATCCCATCCGACGGATCACGGCTTTGTCCAGGCGGATCCGGACCGGGACGTCCGCCCCACAAGGGCGCCGCCGCTCCCCACCCCTTGAACTGGGCGCTACTGGGCGGTAATTGTTGCTGACAAGGAGTCTGAAGAACCGTCGCGGCACGGCGGGGACAGGGAGCGTACGACATGGCGGAACAGGCGTCCTTCACCATCGAGAGCCCCGGCGGACCGCGCGAGGTGACGCTGACGTACGAGCGTGCGGGCGCCGGGGAGCCGCTGCTCCTGCTGCACGGGATCGGCCATCACTGGCAGGCGTGGCAGCCGGTGCTGCCGATCCTGGCCGCCGAGCGCGATGTCATCGCCGTCGATCTGCCGGGGTTCGGCGCGTCCCCGGCGCTGCCCGAGGGACTGGCCTACGGCCTGCCGGGCGTGGTGCCCGTCCTCGACGCGTTCTGCCGCCACCTGGACATCGGGCGCCCCCATGTGGCCGGCAATTCGCTGGGCGGCCTGCTCGCCCTGGAGCTGGGCCGCGAGAAGCTCGTACGGTCCGTCACGGCGCTGTCCCCCGCCGGGTTCTGGACGCAGGCCGAGCGCCGGTACGCGTTCGGCACGCTGCTGGCGATGCGGCAGGGCGCGCGGGTGCTGCCGCTGCCGGTGATCGAGCGGCTGTCCCGTTCGGTGGCCGGGCGGACCGCGCTGACCAGCACCATCTACGCGCATCCCGGGCGCCGTTCACCCGAGGCCGTGGTCGCCGAGACGCTGGCGCTGCGCAACGCGACCGGGTTCCGGCAGACCCTGGACGCGGGGCGCGACGTCCAGTTCCGCGACGATGTCCCCGAGGTGCCCGTGACGGTGGCCTGGGGCACCCGCGACCGGCTGCTCGTGCGCCGTCAGGGCGTCCGCGCCAAGCAGATCCTGCCGGGGGCGCGGCTGGTCCGGCTGCCCGGGTGCGGCCATGTCCCGATGCACGACGACCCCGCCCTGGTCGCGCGGGTCGTCCTCGACACCAGCCGCTGACCGGCGTCGGCCGCGCACTCCCGAGCCCACGGCGACACCGGCGCCCACCAGTGCGCTGCCGACGGCCTGGGCGGCGCCGTAGGTGCCCGAGCCGACCAGGGGCGCGGTGAGTGCGGCGGCCACCGGGATCAGACCGGAGAACAGCGTGGCGCGTTCGGTGCCGATCCGCTGCATGCCCATGTACCAGCACACGAAGCCGATCACCGTGACGACCGCCGCCTGCCACGCCAGGGCGGCGGTCTCCGCGGCGTCCGGGACGCGCAGCCAGGACGCGCCGTCCACGGCCAGGCCCACCGCCGCCGACTCCAGGGCCGCGACGGCGCACACGGTGCACGACAGCAGCCGGGGGCCGAGCGGCGCGAGCACGGGTCCCGCGAGCACCGCGAACCCCACCTCCCCGGCGAGAGCGCAGGCGGAGAAGGTGATCCCGAGGACGTCCGTGCGCCCCCAGCCCTGCACCGTGAACGCGCCGGCGGCGACGAGCGAGGCGCCGAACAGCACGGCTCGCCGGGGACGGCGTCCGGACAGGAACGGCACCAGGACGGCGACCACGACGGGCGCGCATCCCACGAAGACGCCGGGGACGGCGGGTTCCGCGGAGCGTTCCGCGGCGAGCACCGCGAGATTGAAGGCGACCATGCCGACGGCCGCGAGCAGCGCGATCCGTGCCCACCGGCGGCCGCCGAGGGTGCGCAGCGGGGCGAGTCCGAGACCGGGCAGGAGCAGCAGGCAGGCGGCGCCGTAGCGCAGGAACTGGCCGCCCGCGTACGGGTAGGAGCCCAGGACGCTGTTGGCGGTGAAGGAGCCGCCGACCAGGACGCAGGCGAGGGCGGCGAGCAGGGAGCCTCGAAGTGACGGAGCGTTCATGCGGTCGACGCTAGGAGCGGGAGTGGTCCCGCAGGAGGGCCAATCGACCGGGTGCTTCATGGACCAGTTTCCGGTGCGCCGGAGGCCGCCCGCCGCCCGTCGGGAGCCGGGCGGTCGGCGATCGGCCGGCGGGTCCCACTAGATTCCGGCGTCATGACGAACGAGAGCCGTGTGCCGTCCGCGGCCTGGGAGTTGCTGCTGCCCGCCGTCACCGTGCCGGTCCGGGCGCGCGGCCGCTCCTTGCGGTCCGCGCTCCGGGATGCGGTGCGCTCGGGGCGGCTCGCGCCGGGGACCCGGATGCCGTCGAGCCGGGATCTGGCGCGGGATCTCGGGGTGTCGCGGGGCCTGATCACCGAGGCCTACGAGCAGTTGGCCGCCGAGGGGTACCTGCGCAGCGGCCGGGGCGCCGGGACCTGGGTCGGCGACGCGGTGCGGGCCGCGCCGCCGGGAGCCCACGACCTGGCGCCGCGGCCGGCCGCGGGAGTGCGGGCCGACTTCGTGGCGGGCAGCCCCGACCTGTCCCTCTTTCCCCGCGCCGCCTGGGCCGCGGCGCAGCGCGACGTGCTGGCCGGGCTGCCGCACCAGGGGCTCGGCTATCCGGACCCGCGCGGACTGCCCCGGCTGCGGACGGCCCTCGCCGAGCTGCTGACCCGGCGCCGGGGCGTGGTGACCGACCCCGAGCGCGTCATCGTGTGCTCCGGGGTGACGCAGGCGGTGTCGCTGCTCGGCTTCGTGCTCCAGGCGCGCGGGCAGCGGCGCATCGGCGTGGAGCGTCCCGGCAGCCCGCAGTACGAGGACCTGTTCGCCGCGGCGGGCTCCACGGCGGTGCGGATCGCCATGGACGCGGACGGACTCGCCATGGACGCGCTGCGCGCCTCGGGGGTGCGTACGGTCGTCACGACGCCGTCGCACCACTTCCCGTCCGGGCTCGCCTACTCGGCGGCGCGCAGGACGGAGCTCCTCGCCTGGGCGCGCGCGTCGGACGGACTGCTCGTGGAGGACGACTACGACGGCGACTTCCGCTACGACCGCGCTCCGGTCGGCGCGCTCCAGGGCCTCGACCCCGCGCACGTCGCCTATGCGGGGTCGGTGAGCAAGTCGCTGGCCCCGGGGCTGCGGCTGGGCTGGACGGTCGTGCCCGACGCCCTGGCCGAGGAGGTCGTGGAGCGCAAGCGCTACCTGGATCTGGGCCATCCCGCGCTCGACCAGGCGACGCTGGCCCGGTTCATCGAACGGGGCGACTACGACCGGCAGTTGCGCCGCTGCCAACGCGCCTACAAGGAGCGCAGGGACGCTCTCGTGACCGCCCTGCGGGACGAGCTGCCGGGGACGGAGGTGACGGGCATCGCGGCCGGTCTGCACGCCATCGCCGCCCTGCCGGTCGACGCCGCCCGCGAGGGGGACCTCCTGGACCGGTGCGCGGCCGCGGGCGTCCGCGTCCGGCCCTTGAGCCACTACGGCGGGGATCCCGGCGACGCCGTCTCCCTGGTGCTCGGATACGCGCACCTCTCCCCCGCCCGCATCACCGAAGGAGTCCGCCTGCTGGCGGCCGCGGCCCAGGAGGCGGACCGCCCGCGGGCGCTCGGCGCGAGCCGGAGTCCGGCCGGAAGGGAACCGGCCCCGTAGCCGGGTGTCGCGCGCCTGGTTCCCTGCCGGTGGGAGCCGTTGTTCACTTGGGGTTCGTGTGCGTGCCGTGGTGACCCAGTAGGTGTGGCCTCGCGGCGCCGCGCGCTCGACCGCACCTGTCCGTGCTCGTCCGCGCTCGTTGCGGCACCGCACCGCCGTCGGACCCATCACTGGAGGCGCCCATGTCGCACCGTCCGTCAGATCAGCAGCTGCCCGGCCGTCGAGGAGTGCTGCGCGGCGCGCTCGCCGCGTCGGCGGGGCTCGCCCTGCCGGTGGTCGGCGGTGTCGCGGCGCCCGCGTTCGCGCTGTCGGGACGCCCGGAGGCGGGCTGGGGTGTGCAGGCGGGTGACGTCACCGCGCACTCGGGCCTGGTCTGGGTGCGTGCGGACCGGCCCGCGCGGATGATCGTGGAGACGTCGGCCACCGAGTCGTTCAAGCGGCCGACGAGATGGCACGGCCCCCTGGTCGGCCCGGACACCGACTTCACGGGTACGACGCGGCTGCGCGGCCTGCCGTCCGGCGAGCAGATCCACTACCGCGTGCTGCTCGCCGACCCGGACGACCCGCGGCGCACGGGCAAGCCGGTGACGGGCACGTTCCGCACCGCTCCGGCCGGACGCCGTGGCGGCGTGCGGTTCCTGTGGTCGGGCGACATCGCGGGCCAGGGCTGGGGCATCAACCCGGACCGCGGCGGCAACCGCGTCTACGAGGACATGCGCGCCCTGGACCCCGACTTCTTCCTGTGCAGCGGCGACAACATCTACGCCGACAACCCGATCCTGCCCAGCGTGACGCTGCCCGACGGGCGGGTGTGGCGCAATGTGACCACCGAGGAGAAGTCTCGGGTCGCGCAGACCCTCGGGGACTTCCGCGGCGCCTTCCGCTACAACCTGCTCGACGACAACGTGCGCCGTTTCAACGCCCAGATCCCCACCATCACCCAGTGGGACGACCACGAGGTCCACAACAACTGGTACCCGGGGCAGATCCTGGACGACGTCCGCTACACCGAGAAGAACGTCGACGTGCTGTCGGCGCGCTCGCTGCGGGCGTTCGGCGAGTACTTCCCGATCTCGACGCTGCCGCCGGGCGACCAGGGCGGCCGGGTGTACCGGGTGCTGCGTCAGGGCCCGCTGCTCGACGTGTTCGTGCTCGACATGCGCACGTACCGCAACGCGAACTCGCCCGACCGGCAGCCCGACGACTCGATCGGCATCCTCGGCGCCGAGCAACTAAAGTGGCTGAAAAGGGAGTTGTCGCGTTCGCGCGCCACCTGGAAAGTGATCGCCTCCGACATGCCGCTGGGGCTCGTGGTGGCCGACGGCGCCACGAACTTCGAGGCGGTGGCCCAGGGCGATCCGGGCGCGCCGCTCGGCCGCGAGCTGCAGATCGCCGAGTTGCTGCGGCACATCAAGCACCACCGGATCACCGGCACGCTGTGGCTGACGGCGGACGTCCACTACACCTCGGCACAGCACTACGAGCCGTCGAACGCCGCGTTCCAGGACTTCGAGCCGTTCTGGGAGTTCGTGTCGGGGCCGCTGGCCGCGGGCGGCTTCCAGGCGACGAAGCTGGACGGGACGTTCGGACCGCGGCAGGTGTTCCTCAAGGCACCCTCGCGGGCGAACACCTCGCCGATGGAGACACCGCCGTACTTCGGCGAGGTCGAGATCGACGGCGGCAGCGGGGAGCTGACCGTGCGGCTGCGCCAGGAGGGCGGGGACGTGCTGTTCAGCCAGACGCTGCGGCCGGGGCGAGTCGGCCAGTAGCCGGACCGCGGCCTCACTCGGGCACACACACCACACCCGACTGCACAAAACAGGCATAAGCGTTCTTTACCCATCGGACACACATCGTTCGTGATCGCGCAACACCACTCCTCCACAGTGGATGCATGAGTCCAGACATGTCTGATGTGACGCGAGTGAAGCACGGCCGTCCCGTCCACCACTGGCGCCGGGATCTGGTGGAACTGGCGGCCCTGTTCACGGCGGTGGCCGTGGCCGACGCGGTGGCGAACATGATCGGGCACGGTCCCGACGGGCCCGCCCTCCTCGGGGTCTCGGCGGTGGCACTGCTCGCCACCGCCGGATTCCACGTGTGGTGGGCACGCCGCCACGAGCACGCTCCACCCACGGCGGATACCGGCGCCCGGCCGTCCGCCCCCGCCGAGGGCGGGGCGGCGACGGCCGGGCGCCAGGACACCGACACGCTCGACCCGGCCGGGACCACGCTGTGGCGGATGCGGACCACGGTGCGCGACGAGCCGGGTTCGCTCGCCGCGCTGTGCACGGTGCTGGCCCATCAGCGGGTGGACATCCTCAGCCTCCAGACGCACCCACTGGCCGACGGCACGGTCGACGAGTTCCTGCTGCGCGCGCCGCTGGAGAAGGCCGCCGCCGACCTGACCCGGGTCGTCTCCCGGGCCGGCGGCATCGACACCTGGATCGAGCGCGCCGACGCCCACGACCTGGTGGACGCCCCCACCCGGATCCTGGGCCTGGCCACCCGCACGGCACAGGACGCCGCGGAACTCCCGCTGGCGCTGCGCCAGTTGCTCGGCCGGTGCACCATCAGGTCGCTGCCCGCGAAGGCCGCGGGCAGCGAGCCCGTGGAGGGCGGCTTCGACGCCACGGAGCTGCGGCTGCGCACCCCCGAGGGCGGGCTGATCACGGTCGAGCGGCCGTATCTGCCGTTCACCCCGACCGAGTTCGCGCGCGCCCGCGCCCTGGTGGAGCTGGACAGCCGGCTCGGTCCGCGGATCCCGCGCGGCCGGGACGTGCTCACCCTGCCCGAGGGCAACGAGATCACGGTGCGCCGCGCCGACCTCTCCGACGTGCCGGCCGCCAAGGAGATGCACGAGCGGTGCTCGGCGCGGACGCTGAGCATGCGCTACCACGGTCCGGTCGGTGACGCCGACCGCTATCTGGGCCACCTGCTCAGCCCGCGCTTCGGCCGCACGCTCACCGCGCAGACGGCCTCGGGCCGGATCGTCGCCCTCGGCCATCTGCTGTGGGACGGCGACGAGACGGAGCTCGCCCTGCTCGTCGAGGACACCTGGCAGCGCCGCGGTGTCGGCGCCGAACTGCTCGGCCGGCTGGTCGCGATGGCCGTCGAGGCGGGCTGCGAGAGCGTGTACGCGGTGACGCAGGCGTCCAACACCGGCATGGTCGCGGCGATGCGCGGCCTCGGCCTGCCGCTCGACTACCAGATCGAGGAGGGCACCCTCGTGGTCACGGCCCGCCTGGACGCGACGCCGGTGGCGTCCCGGCTGCCGTACGAGACGGACGCCCAGGCGTAGACCACGCCTCCTACGCCTTGACGGGGTCGGCGCCGGGTCGTTTCACGACGCGGTCGCCGGCCCCGACCGACTTCCACAGCCGATGCCCGAGCCGTCGGTCATCCCGCGGGACTTGTCCACGACGACGCCGTCCCAGGACTCGTCCCGTCCCGCTCTGCGTGATCCGAACATGCCGCACGTGTACGAGGCACCGCTTCGCCGAGCGCGCGGTCTAGATCGGCCCACAGGTCGTCGACGTCCTCCAGACCGACCGACAGGCGCAGCAGCCGGTCACCGACCCCCGCGGCCCGGCGGTCGTCGGCGGCGACCACGCGGTGGCTGATGGACGCCGGGTGCTGGATGAGCGAGTCGACGCTGCCGAGGCTGACGGCGGGGGTGATCAGGCCGACCCCGGCGATCACGGCGTGCGGGTCGCCGGCCACCTCGAAGGCGATCATCGCGCCGCCGGTCCGCGGATAGTGGACACGCGTGACGCGCGGGTCACCGGTCAGTCGCCGTACCAGCTCCGCCGCGGTCGCCGACGCGGCGCGCACCCGCACGGGAAGGGTCGAAAGGCCGCGCAGCAAAAGGTAGCCCGCGAGCGGGTGCAGCACACCGCCCGTCGCGAACCGCATCCTGCGCAACTGCCCCGCGAACGCCTCGTCGCAGGCCACCACTCCGCCCAGGACGTCGCCGTGCCCGCCCAGGAACTTCGTCGCGCTGTGCAGCACGAGGCGGGCCCCGCTCTGCGCCGGCCGCTGCAGCACGGGTGTCGCGAAGGTGTTGTCGACGAGCAGCGGCACGGTGCCGCAGCCGTGGGCGACGGCCCGCAGGTCGACCTCCGCGAGCGTGGGATTGGCGGGCGACTCGACCAGCACCAGACCGGTGTCCGGGCGGATCGCGTCGGCGATTCCGGCCGGATCGACCCAGGTCACGTCGGTGCCGAGAACGCCCGTGGCGAGGAGGTGGTCGCTGCACCCGTACAACGGGCGGACCGCGACGATGTGGCCCAGACCCGCTGACCGGCGCACCAGCAGGACGGCGGTCAGGGCGGCCATGCCGCTGGCGAAGGCGACCGCGGACTCGGTGCCCTCCAGGCGGGCGAGCGCCGTCTCGAACCGGGCGACCGTCGGATTGCCGACACGGCCGTAGACCGGCGGCCCGTCGTCGAGGGCACCGTCGGCGGCGAACGCGTCGATCCGGGCGGCCTCGGTCCGGCTGTCGGCGGACGGGTAGGTCGTCGACAGGTCGATGGGCGGGGCGTGCAGGCCGAGCGCGGCGAGGTCGTCGCGGCCCGCGTGCACGGCTTCGGTGGCGAGGGCCCGGGTGCGGGGGCGCGCCATGTCCTGGTGGTGGTCCCTGGTGTGGTCCATGCCGCACAGCCTGGGCAGATGCCCGGCCGAACGGTTCAACTGCCGTGCTACGTTCGGCGGATGATCGATTCTGTCGTACTGGATCCGGTCGATCTGGAGATCCTGCGGGTGTTGCAGAACGACGCCCGTACGACGTACCGGGATCTAGCCGCGCGGGTCGGTGTCGCGCCCTCGACCTGTCTGGACCGGGTGAACAGGCTGCGTCGCGGCGGGGTGATCCTCGGGCATGCGCTGCGGGTCGATCCGGCGCGGCTCGGCCGTGGTCTCCAGGCGCTGCTGTCGGTGCAGGTGCGCCCGCACCGCCGGGAACTGGTGGGCCCGTTCGTGGAGCGGATCCGGGCCCTGCCCGAGGCGCGCACGGTCTTCCATGTGACCGGTCCGGACGACTATCTGGTGCAGGTCGCCGTGCAGGACATGGCCGATCTGCAGCGGCTCGTCCTCGACGAGTTCACGGCGCGGCGCGAGGTGGCGCGGGTGGAGACCCGGCTGATCTTCCAGCAGTGGGAGTGCGGACCGCTGCTGCCGCCGACCGAGTATCAGGGTGACGGGAGCCCCTGACCCGTACGAGGATGTCCGCATGTCAGACACTGCGCACACCCCTCGCCAGGTCGCGGACGCCTACGTCGACGACCTGATCGTCCTCGACCCGGTCACCGGCACCTACCTCGGCGTCCCCACGGCCCACAGCAAGCTGCCCGACCTCTCGCCCGCGGGCCTCGACGCGGTCGCCGCGCTGGCGCGACGGACGCTGGAGCGGCTCGACGCGGCGGAGCGGCAGCCCGCCGCCGACAGCGACGTCGAGCGGCGCTGTGCCCGGCTGCTGCGCGAGCGGCTGACCGCCGAACTCGCCGTGCACGAAGCCGACGAGCACCTGCGCGCCGTCGCCAACCTGGGCTCTCCCGTGCACCACGTCCGGGAGGTCTTCACGATCACCCCCACCGACACGGACGAGGACTGGGCGGCGATCGCCGAGCGGCTGCGCGCCGTCCCGGCGGCGCTCGCCGGATACCGCGAGACGCTGACCCTCGGTCTGGAGCGCAAGCTGCACGGCGGGCCGCGCCCGACCGAGACGTTCATCGGGCAGCTCGGCGAGTGGGAGGGATGGTTCGAGGAGTTCGTGTCCGCCGGTCCCGAGACGCTGCGCGACGAGCTCACGGCCGCCGCCGGCGTGGCCGACGCCGCGATCCTGGAGCTGCGCGACTGGATGCGGGACGTGTACGCGCCCGCCGTCGAGGGCTCCCCGAACGTGGTGGGCCGCGAGCGCTACGCCCGCTGGTCGCGCTACTACAACGGCACGGACCTCGATCTGGACGAGGCGTACGCGTACGGCTGGAGCGAGTTCCACCGGCTGCTCGCCGAGATGCGGCTGGAGGCGGAGAAGATCCTGCCCGGCGCCGCGACGCCGTGGGTGGCGCTCGCGCACCTCGACGAGCACGGGCGGCACATCGAGGGCGTCGAGGAGGTCCGGCAGTGGCTCCAGGACCTCATGGACGAGGCGATCGACACCCTCGACGGCACCCACTTCGAACTCGCCGAGCGGGTACGGAAGGTGGAGTCGTGCATCGCGCCGTCCGGCAGCGCCGCGGCCCCGTACTACACGGAGCCGTCGGTCGACTTCTCCCGGCCCGGCCGCACCTGGCTGCCCACGATGGGCCAGACCCGCTTCCCCGTCTACGACCTGGTGTCGACCTGGTACCACGAGGGTGTCCCCGGCCACCACCTGCAGCTCGCGCAGTGGGCGCACGTCGCCGGTGACCTCTCGCGCTACCAGGCGACGGTCGGCATGGTGTCCGCGAACGCGGAGGGCTGGGCGCTGTACGCGGAGCGGCTGATGGACGAGCTGGGCCATCTCACCGACGCCGAGACGCGGATCGGCTACCTGGACGCGCAGATGATGCGGGCGTGCCGGGTCATCGTCGACATCGGCATGCACCTGGAGCTGGCGATCCCGGCGGACTCGCCGTTCCACCCCGGTGAGCGGTGGACGCCCGAGCTGGCCCAGGAGTTCTTCGGCGCGCACAGCAGCCGCCCGGCCGACTTCGTGGAGAGCGAGCTGACCCGCTATCTGTCGATCCCCGGCCAGGCGATCGGCTACAAGCTGGGCGAGCGCGCCTGGCTGCTGGGCCGGGCCAACGCGCGGGCGGCGCACGGTGACGCGTTCGACGCGAAGGCGTGGCACATGGCGGCGCTGTCGCAGGGGTCGCTGGGGCTCGACGACCTGGTGGACGAACTCTCCAAGCTGTAGGCGGGGCGCGGCCGTTCAGCAGCCGCAGTCGTCGCCGTCGGCCGGTGCCGTGAGGGGGTCCGCGCTCTGCCGCGCGGGCCCCTCCCACGTCTCGTACGCGAAGCCCTCGCGCACCCAGTACTCGAATCCGCCGAGCATCTCCTTGACCTGGAAGCCGAGTTCGGCGAGGGCGAGGGCGGCGCGGGTCGCGCCGTTGCAGCCGGGGCCCCAGCAGTAGGTGACGACGGGGACGGACCGGTCGAGGAGCTGTTCGGCCTGCTCGGGGATGAGCGCGGTCGGCAGGTGGACCGCGCCGGGGACGTGGCCCTGGTCCCAGGATGCGGTGGACCGGGAGTCGAGCACGACGAATCCCGGCTCGCCGCCGTCGGCGAGCGCGGCGGCGACGTCGGACACGTCGGCGTGGAAGGCGAGGCTCGCGCCGAAGTAGGCCGCCGCGGCGGCGGGCGATGCGGGGGCGACGCGCAGGACCGGGCTGGTCGTGGTGGCGGGCCTGGGGGCGGTCTCGGGCAGGGTCATGTCGGGTCCTCTCCGGGGGCGGGGTCGGGTGCCGGTGCGGTCCCGCTCCTCCTGACCAGAAATCTACGGTCGGCGACCGTCATCCTGAAGGGCCGATCCCCGGCATCCGGCTTGCCTTGCCGGGGATTCCCCGGTTAGCTCCGGAGCATGACCGACGATTCCCCTGCCGATGCGCGTCCGCACGTGCCCGATGCCACGGACTGGCACATCCTGCGGGTTCTCCAGAGCGAGGGCCGCGCCAGCTATGCCGAGCTGGCGCGGGCCGTGTCCATGTCCCCGAGCGCCGTGACCGAGCGGGTGCGGCGACTGGAGGAGTCGGGAGTGATCGCGGGGTACTCGGCCGTGGTCGTGCCGGAGCGGCTCGGGCTGCCGATCCTGGCGTTCGTCCGGCTCAGGTATCCCAACGGCAACTACAAGCCGTTCCACGATCTCGTCGAGGTGACCCCGGAGATCCTGGAGGCGCATCACGTGACGGGCGACGACTGCTTCGTCATCAAGGTCGCGGCGCGGTCGATGCGGCACCTGGAGGAGGTCTCCGGGAAGATCGGCACGCTGGGGTCGGTGACGACGAGTGTCGTGTACTCGTCGCCGCTGCCGCGGCGGGCGCTCGGGCGCTGAGCCCGTCGTCGTGGCTGGTCGCGCGGTTCCCCGCGCCCCTACGGGGCGCCCTGCTGCCGGACCTCCGATCCGTCCCGGCCCTTCACGATCTCCAGCTGGGCGTGGACGCGGCGCCGCAGGTCGCCGACGTGGCTGACGATGCCGACGCTGCGGTCGCGTTCGCGCAGTGCGTCGAGGACGTCGAGCACGTCGTCGAGGGTCTGGTCGTCGAGGCTGCCGAAGCCCTCGTCGATGAAGAGGGTGTCGAGCCGGACGCCGCCGGCCTCGTCCGTGACGACGTCGGCGAGGCCGAGGGCCAGGGCGAGCGACGCGAAGAACGTCTCCCCGCCGGAGAGCGTCGCCGTGTCCCGCTCGCGCCCCGTCCACGCGTCGACGACGTGCAGGCCGAGCCCCGATCTGCCGCGCCCGGCGAGGGAGTCGGAGTGCACGAGCGTGTAGCGCCCCGACGACATGCGGCTCAGGCGCGCGGTCGCGGCGGCCGCCACCTGTTCGAGCCGCGCGGCGAGGACGTACGACTCAAGGCGCATCTTGCGTTCGTTGTCCGCCGCGGTGCCGGCCGCGAGGGCGGCGAGCCGGGCCACGCGGCTGTACGTGGTGCGCAACGGACCGAGGCGGCGGGCCTCGGCGGCGGCCCGGCGGGACAGCCGGTCGAGATCGGCGCAGCGGCGCTGCGCCGCGTC